>NZ_FOKH01000005.1:0-250177 GCF_900111955.1 Pseudomonas sp. NFIX10
CGTGGCTGCCTGGCGACGCGCCTGGGATCGAGTCGTCCCATTTTTTGTTTTCCCACCGGCCATTCGAAAAGTGATCTACACGACCAATGCAATCGAAAGCATCAACGCTCAACTGCGCAAGATCATTAAAACGAGAGGACACTTCCCAACCGATGACGCTGCAATCAAATTAATCTGGCTGGGCTTGCGCAATATCACGGCGAACTGGGGCAGTGCGGCCCACGACTGGAAAAGTGCCATGAATCAATTCGCGATCCTGTACGGGGACCGGTTCATCAGGCCGACGTGGTAAATGAAGGTCTGCCTAACGGCAGGCCGTTACCGGCCCGCACACAAAAAACCTGACACTCCCGACTGCTGCGCAACCGAGCGGGAGCAAGCTCCCTCGCCACAAAGGACGATGTCAGGCTTCATCCCTCAAACAATCAGCAAATAACTTCACCCTCACCATTCACCCCCTCCAATAGCATCCCTCTGAGACCCGCACGCTCCAGCCGAAGCTTCACGTCCTCGCTAACGATCAATGCCCCCAAGTGTTTCTTGATACGAAAAATATGTTTTCCCTGGACCTTGGCAGGATCAATGACGAGATTCAGAAAAACGCTGTATTCGCCAGCTCGATCAGGTCGTACGGGATCATGGACCTCATATTTTTTGAAAGCGGAGCGTGATTCGTCTACACAATCCAATTGGGTCTCGACAATCATCACATAGTAACGATCATGAGCTTGCTCGCCTGCAACCGACACAGGCTCGAGCACGACATTCATATACGGTTCATCAACGTCGGGAACGCCCAACAATGCATCCCTGGCTTTTTCACTCAAGACCGGCACAGAGGCATAGCCAGCCAAGGAAAAATCCAGACTCACACCTTCCTCACGAACCTCAAGGGCGTAAGTACATGGCTCCATGTACTCAGAAGGGGGGTCGATGAAGAGCCAGTTGTTGCAGTGCTTTATATCTCCCAAATACCAGCGCTCAGGAAACTGCACATCTTCCCGCAACAAGTAATACTTCATTTCAGCTCACCGCATGTCGTTGCTTAACTGAAAAGGGTCGCGCCTACGTTTAAAGCCCGAAGAAACGCTCGTAGGCCGTTTCCACCCGGACAGCAAGCTGATCAGAAATGATGACCAGGTGTTCTAGCGCAGCCGTCTCTGCGGACAATAAAGGGCTCGACACCGCTGGAACAGTTAAACCTAGCTGCTGTCGGACCTGGAAAATCGCGTGGATCTCCACAGGCAACAAATCGAAAGGCGCATATTTGAATTCAGGGTCCCACGCCCCACCGCGGTCTTCCGCATGGGTGAGGTGATATTGACATAGCTCTTCCAGAGCATGAGCCAGCCCTTGTTCATCTGTCCATTTGTCTATCACGTTTTGATAAATCCCCAGATCCATCGACTTGATTTCTGAAAGCGTCTCTCCTTGCGAATAGACTGAATAAAGCCAGAGCATGAAAGGCTCGAATCGACGCTGTTCAAGATAGCTGGAATCCACGGAGCCATTGATAGTCAGCATTCCGGCCAGCACATCGGCTACGGACGCGGCCAGATCTCGACGATCAGCCACTATCAATCCGGCCAGCAAGCATCCAGCAATGCTCAATTGGTTAGTCAAATTGGGGACGGTTTTGACGCCTTGAAGAAAACTCGTTTTTGAGAAAGTCTTGGCGTTGAGCATCAGCGCCCAATAACGGTACATCATCGAGCGCGAAACGTCTTCCCAGCCAGAAGCCTCTCCATCACTGACCGAGACTTCGCCCCGAATGCCGTAATATGTCGCCAGCATCCCCAACGAGTCAGCAACATTGTTCAATCCGCTTAATGAGTCGCTGGCAAGATCCTCATCAATATAGCCAAACTCTTGAGCCATCAGGCCTTCCGACTGGGAAAGCCAACGACGGTGCTGATCAAGCCGGACGTTGATTTCATCCATTTCGATACACTCCTTTTACACCAGCAGGACGTCCTTCCGCTCACCGTGCTCACTCAGGACCGCATCTGTCGAAGGATCGTTAAGTGAACCTCTAAATTGCACTTAACCAACTGATCCAGCGAAGCCGTCCCTCCAAAAAACAATGCAGGCTCAAAGCCATAGACCTCACGCTCGTCAAGTGCACCCAACTTCTCCAGCGCCCGCTCAAATAGAAACTCACCTTGATGATCCTCCAGATCATAACGTTCCTTATCAGACATAGCGAAAAATGTCTGAAGGGCTAGATCCGGATCTTTATTAGGCGTTTTCAGCTTATTCATCAATGCGACGATAGACCCCGTCGGACATGAAACTACAATTTTCTGATTGTATTTCTCCCCCCAAGCATAAAGAGCCCCAAACGCGCTCCTTGCAATAACGTGGTAATTATCTATCTGTGGAAATTCAGTACCCGCGAGCCACATATCGAGCAGATGTTTATACTCATCCGGGTTCACTGTCCAGAAAAGGCCATTGGCATATCCACACCAACCCTCCTCCTGCCAATAGTCGAGCAGCGCGTCAGGGAGCACTTTACGGTACTTCTCAATCTGGGAGTCAGACACCTGTCGATGAGATGTGGCCTCCCCCATCACGCTGATGAAATACTGGAAATCTTCATCCCTCACCTTGCCGACGCTCCTTTGAGTAGCTCTGAAAAGAAAGGGACAGATAGAGCAATCAAATAAATCCGTCCCCTTTTCCCCTCTCTACAGAGCCACCCCCGACTTAGGTATTTTGGAGTATCCACCACCGACAGCTAATTTCTGGCTCAAGTATTATTTTAGCTTCAGACACTGTATCACCGACATCAAACAAAACATGCACCCCCGCCTCAGAGCCGTCCCTCACCAACTTAATCGATCTTACATTTTCTGAAGAAACATTTACCAGTTCATGATCAGAAATACGTAACACGATCTGAAAAGACCTCATGACAGCACTGAAAGAAATATCAACTTCGAGCTGGTCAGACTCTGACTTCTTCATGTATCGGCACAATGCCAAGTCTGGATCCACCTCAACTGGCTCTATACCAAACTCCTCCAAAAAATCATACTCGCTTGGAAACTCCATATAACATCCTCCAGAGAGAAAAGGGGACAGATTTATTTAAGAACAGCGCAATTAAATAAATCTGCCCCCTTTTCCGCTCGAAGTTGAACCTCTCCGACATCAATGACACAAAAATAGTCACCTACTTCATCCTTGCTACAGACCCAGCCCTGTTCACTCAAGATTGAAACAATATCTTTTCTTCCATTACTTCGCCCCAGGAAAATTCATAATCTCTATAGGAATGCCGTTAGGGTAACCTTGATCCTTTAACGGAACCCCCGGCGTCAGGCCAAAGCTTTCAGCCACTTTCCCCCTAGGAATTGAGAAAAGGGGCCAGATTTATTTAAGACCAGGACAACCAAATAAATCTGTCACCTTTTCCCATTAACTCTTGGCAAGAGATACAGAGACTTTTCCATATCTCCAGAGGCAAGAACACGCTCAGTTCTATCAACCAACTCTTACGAGGACGGGAAATAACTAAATATACGTCGAACCTCCTCGGAGCCACTGTGCGCTTTCAACAATCCCAAAAAGTGAGACTTATCAAAAACCGCCCTGTCTTCACAGAAGGCACACCAGCTCGACAACAAAGAACTCATGTTTATTTCTCGCCAGTTTTTGGTGTAGGCGGCAATAAATCCTCGCAACCGTTACTCTTCATCCCAGAATTCCCCTGGTGGTGCATATTCACCGCCCCTCAAGATAGCGCACCAACCAAAACTCCTATAAAACATCTCAAGATCAATTATTTCATAAACCCCACCCCCAATATCCTTCAGAGTAATCAGACCAGAAGCATGATGCGTATACTGACCACCCGCCCCTGCAACAGCTCTTAACTCCAATTCTTTCCGATCCCATCCCAACACCACTCCAGACGATTCAGGAATAGTTTCCGCAAAAAAAACCTCAAACTCGCTGGCTATCTTGCATACACAGGGAATCCGCTTCTGCCGAAGCAACTCATCCGTAACCAAATTATTGGGAAATTCAATTTTCAACTTCATTACAAAGCACTCCGAGGCACAACAACCTCACCTGAAAAATTTTTCTCAAAGGTACTGACAGGGCTAAAATACTGAGTGCCATGCGGATCACGGATGGCAACAACAGGGATATTATTTCTTGTTGTAATTCCATCCACGACAACGAAATGCGAGAAATCAGAGCCTCCGGACTTGTCAAAAATACGGACAACCACTGGAGTCCCTTTTGAAGTGTATCTAGCCAAGTCAGCAACATTCCTGCTCCCAAAGGCACTTGCAGGCACACCTTCAGAATTCATCAGAATAGCAACATCTCGAGCGAAAATCCCTTTTTCAGAAGGAGGAAGCTTCTGGATAAGAGTACCTATATCAACGTTTTTTCCCAACGTATCCAAGACCATACCGCAAGAATTGTGACCGCAAGTAGGTACAGACCCCTGATTCACTGTTAGACGGTCACCGTTTCTCGGTATTGCATCATCAAGCAACGGGTTTTTGGCTCCCGCGCCAGCGATCTCACCAGCTTTCGTAAGCCTGGCCATATCAGCCATCTTTTCAAGCCCTTCCGCCCCCACCTTGATTCCGGCTTTCGCCAGCGCCACGCCACCTTTCGCCGCTCCGCCAACCCCCGTGGCAATACTGCCAACCTGCCAAACGAGTTCGCCAATATCCTGGCCCAGTTGCACGGCCCGGTCGTCGCCGCCGTTTTCCAGAGCGTCTTTCACGCGGTCGAGTTTGGCGTTGAGTTCGTTGACCACGCCATCGCCGAACTGCTTGCGGGCCTCGGGGTCGTTGATCAGGGCTTTGAGGCCGTTGATTCCGTCAACCGGATGGAGGAAGAATTGCGCCAACCCCTCGACGTCGCTCCAGCCCGCCTGCACCAGGCCTTTGCCCACGCCGAAGCGGGTCAGTACGTCTTGCTTCTGGTTGATGTACCCCCATTTGGCGATCACTTGCGCCTTCGCCAGCAGCCCATCGGCCTCGCTGTATTCCTTCTCGGCCTGGACCAATTGCTGGGTCGCCAGCCAGTTGTTGTCCACGGCGGCGCCGGCCGCGCTGGTGGCGGTGGCCGGGTCCAGCGAGGAGCTGGTAGCGGCCAGCCCAGTGACGATGCTGACAATCAGGTTGCGCTTGGCTTCGCGCTGGGCTTCGCTTTCATCGGGGCTGGCTTCGGAGAACAGGCCGGTGAGCAGGCTCGATGCCGCCGCGCCCGCGGCGCCGCTGCCACAGCTCTGGCTGCTGGCCGCGGCCCCCGCGCAGGCGACGATGCCGTGCAGGGCGGCGTGCAGCGGCGAGCCTTCGGTGAGCTTGCCGTCCGCCACCAGGTCGCCGATGTAGCCGGCGCCCTGCTGTTGCACGTAATTGACCACCAGCCCTTGGACGAACGCACTGTTGCCGCCACTGATATTGCCGCTGGCCGCGCCTACCAGGGCGGTGGTGATCTGCCGGTAGGTACCGCCCGCGCCCCACTTGTCGGCGATGCCGCTGGCTTCGGCATTGAGGCGCTGAGCGTTGCCGAGCAGCGCCAGGCGTTCGGTGTCGGTGAGTTGGGCGTTGGGGTCCAGGGCCGCTGCCTGAGCCGCCTCGGCCTGTTTGCGCTTGAGGTCGACTTCCTTGGCCTTGTTGGCGAGCAAGGTGCTGGCCTCGTTGGCGAACGCTCCGACAATCTCGAAACCGGCACGGATTTCGTCTTCGTCGAAGATCGGCTTGAGCGTGTTGGTGGTGTCGCGGTCGCTGGAGACATCGCGGTTGAGGCTGGCGACGGTTTGCTCGCCATTCTTGCCGGTGCGCTTCTGTTGCTCGGCGTCGTTGCTGATGACGATGGTGCCGCCACTGATGCCACTGCGGGTGACGCTGCTGGCGTCGTCGCTGGCACTGATGGCAATCGGCATGGTGGCGCTGAGATCGTTATCGTTCTTCGGCAAGTCGGTGCCAGGGGTTTGCGTGCCGCCGCTGGTGGCGTTGCCCTGCTGGTCCTTGCCGACTTCGCGATAGCCGCCCCCGACGCTGACGGTGCTGGCGTCGTACTCGGCCTTGTTCTTGATGTCGCGGCTGGTGAGGCTGGCGGTGACCAGGCGGTTCTTGCCGTCCTGCACCGCCTTGTCGCTGCTGGCGATGATGCCGCCAACCAAGTCAGTGTTGCCACCCACGCGAATGTCGAAGCCGTCGTCCCCGGCCTTGATGCCCGATTGCTCGGTCACGCTGGCGTAGTTGGAGTCGATATCCGTGGCACCGAAGCTGCCACTGGCACCGCTGACCGAACTCATGCCGTAGCAGAACGGCGGAATGCACAGGCTGATGCCAAAGCCCAGGCTCTTCTCATCGACCACGTAGGTGTTGGTGTCTTGCAGGCTTTCGATGTTCAGGTCGCCGCCGATGTCGGCCAGGACCTGTTTGCCGCTGGCCACCGCGCCCTTGAGGTTGGTGTCGCCGCCGGAGGCCAGCAGCAACTGGTTGCCCGCCTGGACATGGCTATTGGTGTGGGTGAGTCCATCGCCATCCGCCTGGCCGCGACTGCCGGATGCTCCCAGGTCCAGGGTGAAACCGTTGCGGGTACCACCCAGGGAAAAGCCGATACCGATGCTCGCGCTGGTGCCTTTGCTGTCGGTTTCCTGCTTGTCGGTATTGCGGGCGGCGAGCAGGTTGATGTCACCGTCCGCCAGCAGGCTGGCGTTGCGTCCGGCCTTGATATCGCTGCCTTGCACGGTGATGTTGCTGGCGGCCCCGGCGCCCGTGGCGCGCAGGCGGATGTCGTTGCCGGCGGTCATGGTCGAGCCGGCCGCGCTGTCGCTGGTGTAGGTGGTGGTGCTTTGGTTTTTCTTGGTGCCCAGCGACAGGCTGATGTTGATCCCGCCCGCCGAACCCGGGTCCATCGCCACGGCGGTCGCCGCGTTGTTGGCGGCCAGCACGGCGGTGGCGGCGGCCAGGGCCTTCATGCGCCCGTCGTCGGTTTTCTCCGAGGCCTGTTTCATTTGCTGGGACGTCTGGATCGCGCTGATCACCGGGTTGGTCACGGTGAGGGTGAACCCGGTCTGCTTGAACAGGGTTTCACGCTCGCGCTCGCGGGTATTGCGCGCCTCGACGACGTCGATGGTCTGCGCCGTGACGTCGATGTTGCCTTGGGGCGCCGACACCTGGCTGCCCACCTGGCGATAGCCCTTCCCGGCTTCGATCAACACATCGCCGGCGGTCGAGCCGACGGTGCTGGCCGCAGCCGTGTGCTCGGTGGTGAGGTCCTTGACACTCTGTTGCTGGGTCCCCAGGGTGACGGCGATGCCACCGCCGCTGAACAGGCCGCTTTTCTTCACGGACTTGTCGTGGCGCTCGCTGCTGCTGGCGGTGTCGGCTTCGATGTTGACGTTGTTGTCCGCCACCAGAACCGTCTGGGTCGTGGACACCACGTTGCTGCCCTTGAGGTTGATGTCGCGACCGGCCTGCACATAGGTCTGTTCGCCACTCAGGGTGGAGCCTTCGACCGAGGTCTGGCTGATCGTGTCACGGGTGGTGGTGGTCTTGCTGGAGAACATCCCGTTGCTGCCTTTGACCTTGTGCGCTTCATCGGCGAACTGGTAGTTCTGGCCGGCGGTCAGGTTGACGTCGCGCTTGGCCTCGGCGAATACCGCGCCTTGCTCGCTGGTGACACGGGCGGCGCGGGCGTTGAGGTCCTGGCCCGCGCTCAAGCGTACGTCGCCCTGCCCTTGGACCAGGGAGCCGACTTCGGTCCGGCTGGCGTCCTTGCGCCAGTTGCTGCCGTTCCAGGTCAGCCCTTGCTCGTGCGCTTCGCCGACGGTGGCCAGGTTGATGTTCTTGCCCGCCTCCAGCAACGTGCTGCCGCCCTTGCCGGCATTGACCACCTGGGCCCCGGTGAGGTTGAGGTCGTTGCCGGCGCTCACGCCCATCGTGCCCTGGGCACCGCTGACGAACAGCCCGGCGACCCGCGACAGGTTGGTGCGGGGGCCTTGGGCACTGCTGCTGTCCCGGCTGCTGGAGATGACGTTGATGTCCTGCCCGGCCTTGACCGACAGGCTGTCCACGGCACCGATCAGGCCGCCGAGGTTGTTGAGGTTTTCCCGCGCGGTGAGCGACGCCTTGTCGGCCTGGATACGCCCACCAAGGTTCTCGATGTTCTGCGCGGTGATCGCCATGACGCTGCGCCCGGCGAGGCTGCCACTGTTGATCAGGTCGCCGGCGATGTTCAGGTTCAACTGCTGCCCGGCAATCAGGGCGCCGGAGCCGTTGAGGTCGCCCTCCTGGACCCGTACGTACACTTGCGGCACCAGCACGTTGCGGGTGTCACCGTTGGCCAGGGTCACCTGTTTCTGCACCAGCCAGACAATGTCGCTGGTCAACTGGGCCATCTGCGCGGAGGTCAGGGCCACGCCGGGCACCAGTTGCCACTGGCTGGCGACGGTCACGGCGTTGTCGATCAGGGCACGGTATTGCGCTTCGTCATTGGCGTAGCCGTCGATGAAACGCCGGCCGGTGAGTTGCGCCACTTGCTCGCGAATCAGCTTCTGCTCATAGAAACCGTCGCCCAGACGTTGTTGCGTCAGTGCCGGGTCGACTTGCAGGCGCTGCAGCATGTAGTCCGACGACAGCCAGGTGCGATAGCTGGCAAAACGCGGATCGGTTTCGATCAGGTAACTGCTGGTGCTCTGGGGGTTGGTGCTGAACAGGCTGTTATTCGGCAATGCCAGGGATGGCCCGCCGCTGCGTATCTGCTCGGCCACGCCCTTGCCGTTCAGGGTGGTCTGGGCCGCGACCTGAACGATGGGCGCCACTTGATAGGTCCTGTCGACCGGGGCGCTGACCGTGCCTGTGGCGGCGATCTGCTCGCTGACGGCCTGTGTGGCGCGGGCGCTGATCTGGGTGCCGGTCCCGTTGCCAGCGGTGTTCTGGGCGAACACGGTCGGTTGCAGGGTGATGTCCTGGATCAAGGGCGCAGGCGTGTAGGCCGTGACAGCTGTTCCTTGGCGGTCCCGGCCCTTGCGCTGGATGCGATAGAAATTCGTAGCGGTGCCACTGTCGGTGGTGGTGCGCTGGCCGGTCAATTCGGTGTTGGTCAGGCTGGCAATGTTGGCCTGCAACAACCCGCCGGCAATGATGCGGCTCTTGTCGTTGAGCACATCGCCTGCGTTGATCTGCATCGTCCCGCCAGAGAGGATCTGCGCCGGCGCCGAGGTGGCGATCTGGGTTTCCTGGACCACGCGGGTGTAGTCATAGCGGTTCCAGTTGTCTTTGCTCCCCTCAGGCGTGTAGAGGTACAGGACCTCATCGTTGCGCAGGGAAATCTGGTCGCCCTGGTAGCGGTTCGGCGAACCGCTGAGCTGGAACTCCTGCAAGGCCGTGCGGCTGACTTCCACCTGTTGGGTGCTGAAGTGTTCGTTGGTGTTGTGCACGCTTTGCACATCGAGCGACAGGTTGCCGAGGGCCTCGATGGTCGCGCTGGCGTTGGTCAGCAGTTGGGCCCGCTCCTGGGCCTTGTCAGTGGCGCTCAGCGCACCGCCGATGGCGAGGTCTCCGGCACTGAAGATCAGCGCCCGTTCGCGGTTGTCCAGGGTGCCGGTGCCAATGTCCAGCGACTCGCGGGCGGCGATGGTCGCGGCGACACCGTTTTCATCGCGGTTGCTCAGTGCCGAGGTGGCGATCGCCAATCGATCACCGTACAGGCGCCCGGTGCCCAGGTTATTCAGCGCCAGCGCTTGCACACGCACTTGCTGGCCGTCGATCAGGCCACGGTTGGTCAGGCTGTCGTTGACGTTCAGGCGAACCTGGCCGGCGCTGATCTCGCCGTTGGCGGCGTTGTCCAGCGTCTGCGAGTGCACCAGCAGGAGATTGCCCGCCAGCAGTTTTCCGCTGTTGTTGAAAGCCCCATCGGTGCTCAGGTCAACCTTGTTATTGGCCTGGATCTGTCCACTCAGGTCCAGGCCACTTTGCAGGCTGAACGTCAGGTCGCCCAGGCTCAGCGCCCGACCGGTGCCCGCGTAATAGGCGGCGTTGAGGGACAACAGGCTGCCGGCGAGCAAGGTTCCGTCGAGGTTGTGCACCGACTGGCGACGTTGCGCCGGATCGCGGTCGGTGATGGTAAGGCCGGCCCCCGAGGAAATCAGGCCGCCCTGGTTATCCAACGCCTGGCTGACGCCGATGGACAACCCTTGGTCGGCGCGCACGGCACCGGCCTGGTTGCCGAAGGTGTTGAGCGCCAGGCTCATGGCGCGACCTTCGAGCCCCTGGTTGGCACCTTGGGTGGCGCTGTTGTCGAGCACGTCGGCAGTCACGCCCAGGGTGCCCGCGCTGCGCACCAGGCCGCCCTGGTTGTTGAGGGTCTCACCCAGCGACAACTGGACATCGCCGAGGCTCTGCAACTGACCGCCGCGGTTATCCACCCGGGCGCCTTCGACCTGAACGCTCTTCTGGCCAATGATCTGGCCGCCGCTGCCGTTGGTCAGGTTGGTGGCCTTGAGCACCAGCGCGCCCTTGGCACCGAGGAATCCGGCGCTGTTGTTGAACTGGGCGCTGTGGATTTCCACCGCGTCCTGGCCGCTGATGCCTTGGGTGGTGCCAGACTGAAGGTTGTTCAGCGCCTGGCTGCCGGTGTCGATGAACAGCTTGCCCTTGGCCTGGATCAGGCCCGCCGCGTTGCGCAACTCACCGCTACGCAGGTCGAGGGTCGCGCCGGCATTCAACGTGCCCTGGCTGTTGTCCATCAGCAGGCCGTGGCTGTTCAGGTCCAGGGCCTGACCACTGATCACCCCGCCCTGGTTATTCAAACCTTGGGCCGACAGCGTGATATCGCCCAGCGCTTCAAGGCGCCCGCCGCTGTTGTTCAGCGCATCCGCCGAGACGCTGACCAGCAACCCGGACTTCACCGAGCCCAGCACGCCGTTGGTGTTGTTCAACTGCCCGGCGATGATCTGCATGCGCTGGGTCGCGGCCAGCGTGCCACCGATGTTGTTCAAGCGATCGAACGTCGCGTCCAGCTCACCGCCGGCACTCACTGTGCCTTGGGTGTTATCCAGCGCCTCGCCGCTGACCTTTGTCGTACCGCTGGCGGCCAGCGTCCCGCCGCCGTTATTGATCTCTTTGTCGGCCGTGACGGTCAACGCACCGTTATCGGTGGCGAGGACTTTGCCGCCCTGGTTGTTCAACGTGCCGACCTTCAAGACCACCGCTGCAGGACCGCTGACTTGCCCGGCCTGATTGTCGAAGCGTTCACGGGCGGTGACCTGCAACGGTTGCGCGCCGGTCTGGAGAATGCGCCCACGCTGGTTGGACAGGGTCGTGGTGTCGAGCGTGATCTGTTGACCTTGGGTCAGGCCGTCATCGACCACCACCTCACTGGCCTTGACGCTCAACTTGCCATTGCTCGCCAGGGTGCCTTTGCTGCCGGCCAACTGGTTGGCCTGGATGTCCAGGGTGCCTTTGCCGGCGTGCTCGACCTTGCCGTTGTTGTTGTCGAGGCGATTGGCGCCAAGCTTCAGGTTGCTGGCGTTGGAGGCAATACGGCCACCGCTGTTGTCGAGCGTGGCGGCGACGGTGATCGACGTGTCGGCGGTGCCGGTCTGCACCAGTTCACCGCCGGCATTGGACACATCCCGCGCACTCAATTGCAGGTTGCCAGCGCTGACTTTGGCCGCATCGGTGCGCAGGGTCTTGGCCGCTTTGGCGGTCAGCACCTGGGCCGCATCGACTTGGCTGCCACTGAGGTTGGCATCGCCGGAACTGGCCGTCAGCGTGACGTTGCTGCCCAGGGTCTGGCTGCCACTCAGGTCCAGGTCAGCGGCCTCGACGCCGACATCGCCGCCGGCAAGGTTCTGGCCTTGCGCCTTGATCGTGGTGGCCCGTAGCGCGAGGTTGCCACTCTTGCCCAGCTTGCCGTCCGCGCCAACGCCCGCCGCCAGGCTCGACGCCTTGGTGCTGCGAATGGTCTTGGCGGTGAGTGTGGTGTGGTTCTGGCTGGCAACGGTGCCGCTGTTGTCGATATCACCGACGCTGTCGAGCTTCAGGTCGCCCTTGGCGTAGAGCGTGCCGCTGTTTTCGACGCTGGCGGCAGTGATTTGCGTCGCCGTTGCGCTGCTGATCGCCCCCTGGTTTTGCAACTTGCCGTCGGCGCTGATCACCACCTCGCCAGCCATGGCGCCGATCTGCCCGGCATTGCGCACCCCCACGCCGGACTCCGTGCCCACCAGCATGATCTTCCCGGCATACATGCCGCCGAGCTTGGCAACGTCGATGGCAACGGTGGGTTTTTCTCCCTCGGTGCCTGGCAGCGGCGTGGCCTGGGTGTTATCGGCATTGACCTGATTACGTCCGGCGGTGACCTTCAAGTCGTTGGCCCACACCCCGGCGTTGACCTGCACCGAACGGGCAATCAGGTCCGTGTAGTCGGCCTCGCGAGCATCCAGGCCTTTGCCTTCGATGTTGATCGCGCCGCCCTGCACGGTGTAGCCCGTGATGCGACCGTTCTCCAACTGCGCGCGGCCGGTGCTGAGGGTGGCCCGGTCGGCGTTGATGAAGCCGCAACCGTTGCAAGTGATACCGGAGGGGTTGGCGATGACCACTTCGGCGCGCTGGCCGGCGACTTCGACGTAACCACGCAATTGGCTGGGGTTGCTGGAATTGACTTCGTTGAGGATGACCCGCGCGCTGCCATTGCCCAACATCGGGTTGCCTTCGATCCAACCGCCCAGTTTCGTCTGGCTGTTGCCTGCGCCGTTGTTGAGGATCACCCCCCGGCTGTCGACATCGAACTGGTTGTAGGTGTTGCGCGAGACCCCGCCGGCGCTGGGCGCGCGGATATTCACCTGCGGCGTGCCGTTGGCGCTTTGTATCACCGTCGGTTGTTGGCCAGCCGGAGCGCCTGGGTCGGCGACGATGGTGCCGGCCCAGGTCGGTGCGACGCTCAGGGACACCAGGCCGATCGCGGTCATCACGGCAAAGCGCAACGCCCCCAGTGTCGCCGTGCAAGCCGCTACGCCCGTCGTCGGCCCGGAGCGGGTCCCCGGCGCCTTGACCTGGCTGGTGACGTTTTCGGCTACGACCATCAACAGCCCGCGGGCCTTGTTGAAAACGATTCGGTACAGATGCTTGTTCATAGCAATTCCATTTGCGGAGCCTGCCCGCACGACCAGTGGTTGGAGTTACGCGTCGACTGCCAGCGGGTGGGCGGCAAACCAGGCCTGGGCCTGTTCGGGGATGACCCCGATCCCTTGGAATGTCTTGACCCGCAGGCCACGCTCGTCGCCTCGGTGATAGAGGGCTCGGGCGCAGCGATCGATGAAAAGGTGACGTTGCAACAGGCGGCTCAAGATCGCCGTGTGGCCAAAGGGGGCGACCCAGTCGTTGAGCCAGAGACGTTCGCCGCTGTTCCAATCCTCCTGGCTCAGTGCCAGCGGCGACTGGTGCAAGTAACGTCGCTCTGCCGCCTCGTCGAGGTTGAGCCAGGACAGGTAGAACACCGGCTTGCCGTGTTCGGAGCCGAGCACGAACTGGCGATGCTTGAGCGCCGGCAACAGCAACGTCGGCAAGGTGTGCAACGGCGCATCGCGATGGGCCTTGGAATGCATCCACAACCAGGTGGCGGAGCCGAACACTGCGGCTTCGCTCCAGGGTTCGTCGATCAGGCCGGGAGCGATAATGTCTAGCGTCTCGAACTGCATGGGATCACCTCAGAAGGACCAGATGACGGTGAACGCGCTGGTCACGTTGGCCGTCTCGAAACCATCGGGTTTCTTCAACGACGTACCCACCGACCAGTCATAGGACAGGCCCTTGTAACCGCCGCGTATGCCCACCACGGCCCCCGCCAGGCGCTGGCCGATCAGGAACTCACTGGATTGGCCGCTGACTTCGCCATAGTCGATGCCGGTGTAGAGTTCCTGGCCAGTCTGGCCCAGGGACAGGCCGATTTCGTTGCGCAGGGTCCAGCCACGGTCGGCGGAAAGAATGTTTTCACCATCGAAGCCGCGCACGCTGTAGCGCCCGCCGATGGAGAAGCGATCCTGGGGCACCAACGGCGTACGGTTCCATTGCGCGCGCCAGCCACCGATGTAGCGCAGGCGCTGATCACCGACCTGGAACGGCACCTGCAATTGGGCATCGGCGGTGATGATCTGCGAGCGCGACGTACCGGCGTCAAAATCTTCCTCAGGTGCCCTGAGCGCGTCGTGGGCACCGGTGCCGCGACGATAGGCAACGCCCAGGTCAAGAATCGAAGCGCCAATGAACTCCCGATGGTCCAGCCCCAACTGCCAGCCGGCCATGCGGCGTTTCTGGTTGCCGATTTCAGTGTCGTCGATGAAGTTCTCCGATGAGCGCGTCCACAGGCTGCCCCAAGCGGTGGTCTTGCGAACGGCGTCGCGGTACAGCAGACGCGACAGGCGCACCTCGTTGTTACGACTCTCGCCTCGGTACTGATAGGTCTGGTTAGCGCCGGCGACAGACTGTTCGTAGTTGTATTCGCTGCTGGTGAACCCCAACTGCCAGTAGCCGAACGGCAGCGAATAATGCAGCGTGTTGCCATCGGAACCGCGGTGCCCGGACTCGCCGCCGCCCAAGTCATGATTGACGCTGGCGTAGAACAAGTCGTTGAGCGACAGCAGGTTGTCCAAGGACAGCGATACGTTGCCCTGGTATTTGCCCGTGCTCTTGCTGCCGGAATTGTCCACCGACAGGCTCACCCGGGCAGGGAACCGCTGGCTCCAGGCGATCACCACGTCGCTCTCACCGGGCCTGGCGTCGGCGGCACGGGCTGGTGCGATCTTGATGTCGGCCTCTGCGGTCGGCACGCGCTTGAAGTTCTCCAGCGCCTGTTCGATGTCGCGCAAGTTGAGCAGGTCGCCAGGACTGGCCGGCATCGCGTTCCAGGCATTGGCACGGGCGCTGGTACCCTCCTCGAAACGAATCTCGCGAATGCGCCCTGGCACCAGGGTCAACACCAGCACCCCACTGTTCAAGTCCTGGGCTTCGGCGAGTACGCGAGTGGTGACGTAGCCGGCCTCGATGATCGCATTCTGCATGCGCTTCATCGTCAGGTTGATCCCGCCGCCGCCCAGACAACGACCGATGGCGGGATCATCCTCGGGATTGGCGGCGCGCAACGCCCACTGGAATTTTTCCGACGCCTCGCCGATCAGGCGGATGTCATTGATGGCAAAGCAGGGAGTTTCCTTGGCGGGCAAGCGCCCGGCACCTTCATCCACGGGTGCCGCCTGCAGACGCACGTCGGGCCGGGACTCCAACTGATCGCGCAAAACCCGTTCGCGCTCTTGCTGGCGCAACAGTTCTTCTTCAGGTCCGGCCGCCTGCGCAGCGCTCCACGCGCCCGTCATCCACGCCGCTATCAGCAGCAGGGCAAGACGCTTGGCGTTCTGTGCGGATGAACGAGTTCCGCCAGCACAACGGTGAGGGGTGCTTGGTTTACGCGTTCGGCAGGGTGCGGCTGGCTGCATGTCACATCCTTGTGGCCTGAATCGAAGACACGGTGAGTCAGGCCCGCCGAAAGCGGCATTGGCATTGGCACTGACACAGATAAATAACGAGGTACGTAATCCACCGGAAACGAAGGAAAAGCCCTACAGCGTACCGAGACGGTCTGATGGTAGAGAGGGGAGAAAGTTTCCCGTGACCGAAATATGTTCGATACAAATGGGTAAAAATGGGCAGTTGGTCACAGCTTGGGGAAATGAGGCGCTGTGCGAGGCATGAACGACACGCTCAAGCCGAGGTTGAATCGTACGGGGATGGGATTTCAAGCAGGAAAAGTCAGCGGCAATTGCGCTAACCCACTGTTTGTAATGGTGTCCCAGGGCAGGTTCGAACTGCCAACCTTCCCCTTAGGAGGGGGATGCTCTATCCAATTGAGCTACTGAGACACAAGTCGACCACGAGAAACGTGGTGCGCGGGACGGCGTGCATGGTAACGACCTGCCCTGCGTTTGTCATGTCGTCGCTGTTTTTTAAGTGTAGGCAAATGGTACCGCCTGGAAGCCAGACAAGGCCCTGGCGGCCAATAATCGCCACCATTCATCTGTCCCAGGCTCGTTCATCCTAGTAAATCGGCCATTTGCCACTATCCTGTACAAGACAGGGACGGCAAGCGTTTTAGTCCATTTCCGTTATCCGCCAGACGGTATGGCACAACGACACAATTCGACGGTCACAAAATGCGAACCTGTTGTTTTTTCCAACCAGTCCGCATTTTTTGATGAAAGGTGCTGGCATAACGCCTTTACCCGGATCAGAATTTGTCACAGAATTGGCGCCAATGATCTGGCAATTTTGAGGCATGATGCGGGCCTCTTAACAATTCAGGTTGAACATTTGGCAGCAGAGCTTGTCCTATCGACATCCTGCGGCCAATCCCGAGAACCGCTCCCCTGAACTAACCGGTTAAATAAATATGCGCCCAATGACAAAGGCAATTTATTCCAGCCGTACGGCTGACAAGTTCGTCGTGCGTCTGCCAGACGGAATGCGGGAACGCATTGCCGAGGTGGCTCGTAATCATCACCGCAGCATGAACTCTGAAATCATTGCGCGCCTGGAGCAAAGCCTGATTCAGGAAGGTGCACTGGGTGAAGAGCTGAGCATGCGCCTGGACAGTCCGGAGCTGTCTTTGCATGAGCGCGAGCTGCTTCAACGCTTCCGACAACTCTCCCACCGCCAGCAGAACGCCCTCGTTTCGCTGATTGCCCATGACGTAGAGATGGCCGCAGACGCGACCTGATCACAGCCAAAACACTCAAGCCAGCCTCGTGCTGGCTTTTTTGTGCCTGGCGTTTGGCCCAGCTGAAATGCATGACAGCGCACACATCGTGAACACCCACGACCCCCTGTGGGAGCGAGCTTGCTCGCGATAGCGGTGTTACCGTTGCATAGCGGCTGGACCTGCCGGTTGCTCTTGCTTTGGGCGCTTGATCTCGACACCCCGTCATTCGAAAGAAGCTCAAAAAACGGCGCTTCCCATTTCTGAAAGAAGCGCCGTTTTTTCCAAGCGAACAGTTCTACGCCAAACAGGCGGGTTTCTCGATGAGCGACTCAGAGCAGGAAAATCGTCGCCAACCCCAGGAAAATGAAGAACCCGCCGCTATCGGTCACAGCGGTAATCATGACGCTGGCACCCATGGCAGGATCGCGTCCCATGCGGGCCAGGGTCATGGGGATCAAGACCCCCATCAATGCCGCCAGTAGCAGGTTGAGCGTCATTGCGGCCGTCATGACCACTCCCAGCGACCAGCTGCCATAAAGCAGATAAGCCACCACACCAATCACCCCTCCCCAAATCACGCCGTTGATCAAGGAGACCGCCAGTTCCTTGCGCATCAATCGCGATGTATTGCCGGTGCTGACCTGGTCCAGCGCCATGGCACGGACGATCATGGTGATGGTCTGGTTACCGGAGTTGCCACCGATACCGGCGACGATGGGCATCAGCGCCGCGAGCGCCACCAGCTTCTCGATGGAGCCTTCGAACAGGCCGATGACCCGGGAAGCGACAAACGCCGTGATCAAGTTGATCGCCAGCCAGGCCCAACGGTTACGCAGGGACTTCCAGACCGAGGCGAAGATGTCTTCTTCTTCGCGCAGACCGGCCATGTTGAGGACTTCGCTTTCGCTTTCCTCACGAATCAAGTCGACCATTTCATCGATGGTCAGACGGCCGATCAGCTTGCCGTTCTTGTCGACCACCGGTGCGGAAATCAAGTCATAACGTTCGAATGCCTGGGCCGCATCGTAGGCGTCTTCGTCCGGGTGGAAGCTCACCGGATCGCTGGCCATGACCTCGGCCACCTGCTTTTCCGGGTCGTTGACGAGCAAACGCTTGATGGGCAGCACGCCCTTGAGCACGCCGTCGTAGTCGACCACGAAAAGCTTGTCGGTATGGCCGGGCAGTTCCTTGAGACGACGCAGGTAGCGCAAGACCACTTCAAGGCTGACATCCTCGCGGATCGTCACCATCTCGAAGTCCATCAACGCACCGACCTGCTCCTCGTCATAGGACAACGCCGAGCGCACACGCTCACGTTGCTGGCCGTCGAGGGCCTCCATCAGTTCGTGGACAACGTCCCGTGGCAGTTCGGGCGCAAGGTCGGCGAGTTCGTCGGCGTCCATTTCCTTGGCCGCCGCCAGCAACTCATGATCATCCATGTCGGCGATCAGGGTTTCGCGAACCGAGTCCGACACTTCGAGCAGGATGTCACCGTCTCGATCAGCCTTGACCAACTGCCAGACCGTCAGACGCTCTTCCAGGGGCAAGGCTTCAAGAATGTAGGCGACGTCGGCGGAGTGCAGGTCATCGAGCTTGCGTTGCAGCTCGACGAGATTCTGCCGGTGGACCAGGCTCTCGACCCGGTCATGATTCGGGCCTTCCTGGCGATGCGTCAGGTCTTCGACGACCCGCTGGCGCTGCAGCAGCTCAACGACTTGAGCGAGACGATCCTGAAGGCTTTCCTGCGTTTTTTTTACTTCTACTTGGGTCATAGGCGAACTCCACTCCCAGCAGTGGAGCACGCCGGAAGGATCAATCAGTTAATTCATGATTGGCAAAACTAAATATTGAGTAACTACTGGGTAAGTCCATGGAGATATTCCAAAGCCCCGGCGGGGCTGACGGGCGCAATCATACACCGCTTGACGCTTTAAAACGCTAAAAAATCATGGCAAGAACAAGCGCTTGCGAGACAAACCTGAACGCAGGCTGAACCTTGTGCTTTACGACGACTTATCCGGAAAAGAAAACACACGCCTCGACAGAAATGCGGCGACTACCCTGTTCTCCTGCACCGTCAAGGAGGACGACCGGATGCCCATCAACCACTACCTGATTCTGCTCGCCAGCCTGCCCTGCCTGCCTTTGTGGGCCGCCGGGCAAACCGTGCATCGCTGCGAAAGCATCGCGGGGCACGTGACATTCACCACCTTGAGTTGTGGCCCGGGTGAAGCCCTGTCACTCCAGCAGATCCATCCCTACAGCCCAGGTTCGATCGAGCCGACGACCGAGGCGATGCTGCCCGAAGCGGAGCGCTGGCAAACATCCGGCAACACAACCACGCGCAAGGAGCCGACCGTGGTCGGCCAGTTCCAGGACCGCTGCGGGAACCTCATCGATGCCAGGCAACGCCGCGATGCCATCCTGGAACGACGAATCGTCGTCGGCATGAGCCAACAGGACGTCGAGAGCGCCCTGGGCAAGCCAGACTCAGTCAAGATTCGAAATTCGAGCACACGGTATACCTACAAGGCGAAGAAAGGCCGCAGCGCAGAGGTCGTGTTCGATGAAAGGGGGTGCGTGAAAGGCAAATCGTAGACAGCAAAAAGCCCGCGTTAAACGCGGGCTTTTTGGTGTTTGGTGCACTCGACAGGATTCGAACCTGTGACCGCTCGGTTCGTAGCCGAGTACTCTATCCAGCTGAGCTACGAGTGCAAGTTGTGGTTTTATACCAGATCACAACTGGTTGAAGCCAAGTTATTTGCATTGCTGCAAACAACTCTTAAATGGTGCACTCGACAGGATTCGAACCTGTGACCGCTCGGTTCGTAGCCGAGTACTCTATCCAGCTGAGCTACGAGTGCATTTGTTGCCGCGCATTATAGGTCGTCAAATCCTTTTGTAAAGCGCTTTTTTTCAGTAATTTCAATCACTTACTGATCAAGCCAGGTTCTGACGCACTAAACGAATAATGGCGGAGAACGGGGGATTCGAACCCCCGACACCCTTTTGAGGTGTACTCCCTTAGCAGGGGAGCGCCTTCGGCCACTCGGCCAGCTCTCCGCAACACGGGGCGTATATTAACCACCTTCATCCCCGTTTGCAAACATAAAAATCGATAAAAATTAATGGCTTGGTTCGTCGTCCTTCTCTTTCTTGATACGCAGGTAGATTTCCTCCCGGTGTACAGCAACCTCTTTCGGGGCGTTGACGCCGATACGCACTTGGTTTCCTTTGACGCCGAGCACGGTCACGGTGATTTCGCCATCGCCAATAATCAGGCTTTCTGCACACCGACGAGTCAGAATCAGCATACCTTTCTCCTCACGCAATTCACTTAAGGGACAACAGTCTGCAAAAAAAAGGCATTGGACCTACAACCGAAACGGTCGAAGCCTACAGGCCTAGTATTGACCAGCGCGGGCAAAAGAACAGTTTTGGGACGCGCCATTCAGAAAAACAAAGGGCGCGGTCCAGCCGCGCCCTTTGGATAACGCTTACTCGCCCTGCTGGGCAGCAGCGTCGAGCTCGAAAGCCGTGTGCAGGGCGCGCACGGCCAGTTCCAGGTATTTCTCTTCGATCACCACGGAAACCTTGATTTCCGAAGTAGAGATCATCTGGATGTTGATGCTTTCCTTGGCCAGGGATTCGAACATGCGGCTGGCCACGCCCGCGTGGGAACGCATGCCGACACCGACGATCGAGACCTTGGCGATCTTGGTATCGCCCACCACTTCCCGGGCACCGATCTCGCCAGCGGTCTTTTTCAGGATCGCTTCGGCAGACTGGTAGTCGTTGCGGTGCACGGTGAAGGTGAAGTCAGTGGTGTTATCGTGCGAGACGTTCTGCACGATCATGTCGACTTCGATGTTCGCGGCACTGATCGGGCCGAGAATCTTGAACGCCACGCCGGGGGTGTCTGGCACGCCACGGATGGTCAGCTTGGCCTCATCGCGGTTGAAAGCGATGCCGGAAATGATCGGCTGTTCCATGGATTCCTCTTCATCAATAGTAATGAGGGTGCCCGGACCCTCTTTGAAGCTGTGCAGGACGCGCAGCGGAACGTTGTACTTGCCGGCGAATTCGACCGCCCGGATCTGCAACACTTTCGAGCCGAGACTGGCCATTTCCAGCATTTCTTCGAACGTGATCTTGTCCAGGCGCTGGGCCACAGGCACCACCCGTGGGTCGGTGGTGTAGACACCGTCCACATCGGTGTAGATCTGGCATTCGTCAGCCTTGAGAGCCGCCGCCAGTGCTACACCCGTGGTGTCGGAACCGCCACGGCCGAGGGTGGTGATATTGCCCTGTTCGTCCACGCCCTGGAAACCGGCGACAACCACGACACGGCCAGCCTTCAGGTCGCCGCGAATCTTCTGGTCGTCGATCTGCAGGATACGCGCTTTGTTGTGCGCGCTGTCCGTCAGGATACGCACCTGGTTGCCGGTGTAGGACACCGCCGGTACACCACGCTTGATCAGCGCCATGGCCAGCAAAGCGATGGTCACCTGCTCGCCAGTGGAAACGATCACGTCCAGCTCACGGGGAACCGGTTGCTGGTCGCCGCTGATTTGCTTGGCCAGATCGATCAGACGGTTGGTCTCGCCGCTCATTGCCGACAGCACAACCACCAGGTCATCGCCCGCTTCACGGAATTTCTTAACCTTGTCGGCGACTTGTTCGATTCTCTCGACAGTGCCGACCGAGGTGCCTCCAAATTTCTGTACGATCAAAGCCATTTCAAAGCCGCCTCTGCCCATGAAGGGCGCCCAATAAATCACTCAAACAGCGGCCGGGCTCGTCACTAGACCACGAGCCCGGCGACACTGCCTTAAATACCCTGCTCTACGAATGCAACGGTCTGGGCCAGTGCCGCGTCCAGGGCGCCGACGTCGGTACCACCGCCTTGCGCCATGTCCGGACGACCACCGCCCTTTCCGCCCACTGCCGCAGCGGCCTGCTTCATCAAATCACCGGCCTTGAGTTGGCCAGTCAGGTCTTTGGTCACGCCTGCGACGAGAACGACCTTTTCCTCATGGACACTGCCGAGCAGGATCACTGCGCGGCCGAGTTTGTTCTTCAGTTGATCGACCAGCGCCAGCAGCGCCTTGCCATCCTGGCCGTCCAGACGCACGGCCAGCACCTTCACGCCCTTGACGTCCACCGCCTGGGCCGACAGATCGTCGCCCGCGGCACTGGCGGCCTTGGCCTGCAACTGCTCGAGCTGCTTCTCCAGCAGGCGGTTGCGCTCCAGCACAGCCGACAGCTTGTCGATCAGGTTGTCGCGACTACCCTTGATCAGGGTTGCCGCTTCCTTGAGTTGTTCTTCGGCCGCGTTGAGGTACGCCAGGGCCGCGGCGCCGGTGACCGCTTCGATCCGGCGCACACCGGATGCCACGCCACCTTCGCTGATGATTTTCATCAGGCCGATGTCGCCGGTCCGGTTGGCGTGGATGCCTCCGCACAGTTCAACGGAGAAGTCGCCCATGCTCAGCACGCGCACGCTGTCGCCGTACTTCTCGCCGAACAACGCCATCGCGCCCTTGCGCTTGGCGGTCTCGATGTCGGTCTCTTCGGTTTCCACCGGGGAGTTCTTGCGAATCTCGGCGTTGACGATCTCTTCCAGCGCCTTGAGTTGCTCAGGCTTGATGGCTTCGAAATGGCTGAAGTCAAAGCGCAGGCGCTGACTGTCCACCAACGAGCCCTTCTGCTGGACATGCTCGCCCAGCACCTGGCGCAACGCCGCGTGCAGCAAGTGGGTGGCGGAGTGGTTCAGCGACGTGGCATGGCGCACCTCGGCGTCGACATGGGCGGCCACCGGGGCGGCGATCATCAGGCTGCCCGACGCCAGCACGCCGTGGTGCAGGAACGCACCGCCGGTCTTGGTGGTGTCACGCACGTCGAAACGCGAGTTGCCCGCCTGCAGGTAACCGCTGTCGCCGATCTGGCCGCCGGACTCGGCGTAGAACGGGGTCTTGTCCAGCACGATCACGCCTTCCTGGCCTTCGCTCAGGATGTCGACCGATTGCCCGTCCTTATAGATGGCAACGATCTTGGCCGAGCCGGTGGTACCGGCATAACCGGTGAACTCGGTGGCCACGTCTACCTTGACCAGGCTGTTGTAGTCCATGCCGAAGGAGCTGGCGGAACGCGCACGCACCCGCTGGGCTTCCATCTCGCGCTCGAACCCTTCCTCGTCGAGAGTCAGGTTGCGTTCGCGGGCGATGTCGCCGGTCAGGTCCATCGGGAAGCCATAGGTGTCGTACAGCTTGAACACCACGTCGCCCGGAACCACGTTGCCCTTGAGTTCGGCCAGGTCCTGCTCGAGGATCTTCAGGCCTTGCTCCAGGGTCTTGGCGAATTGCTCCTCTTCAGCCTTGAGCACGCGTTCGATATGCGCCTGCTGGGACTTGAGTTCCGGGAAGGCGTCGCCCATCTCGGCCACCAATGCCGCGACGATCTGATAGAAGAAGCTGCCCTTGGCGCCCAGCTTGTTACCGTGACGGCAGGCGCGACGGATGATCCGGCGCAGCACATAGCCACGGCCTTCGTTGGACGGCAGCACGCCGTCGGCAATCAGGAAGCCGCAGGAACGGATGTGGTCGGCGACCACTTTCAGCGAGGCCTGGTTGTCGTTGGTGCAACCGATGGCCTTGGCCGACGCGCTCAGCAGGCTCTGGAACAGGTCGATTTCGTAGTTGGAATGAACGTGCTGCAGCACCGCACTGATCCGTTCCAGGCCCATGCCGGTGTCCACCGACGGCGCTGGCAGCGGATGCAACACGCCATCGGCGGTGCGGTTGAACTGCATGAACACGTTGTTCCAGATCTCGATGTAGCGGTCGCCGTCTTCTTCCGGCGAGCCGGGTGGGCCGCCCCAGATGTCGGCGCCGTGATCGTAGAAGATCTCGGTGCAAGGGCCGCATGGGCCGGTGTCGCCCATGGTCCAGAAGTTATCGGAGGCGTAAGGCGCGCCTTTGTTGTCGCCAATGCGCACCATGCGCTCTGGCGGGACACCGACCTCTTTGGTCCAGATGTCATAGGCTTCGTCGTCGGTGGCGTAGACCGTGACCCAAAGCTTCTCCTTGGGCAGGTTCAGCCACTTGTCGGAGGTCAGGAAGGTCCAGGCGAAGGTGATGGCGTCACGCTTGAAATAGTCACCGAAGCTGAAGTTACCCAGCATTTCGAAGAACGTGTGGTGACGTGCGGTATAGCCGACGTTTTCCAGGTCGTTGTGCTTGCCGCCGGCACGCACGCACTTCTGGCTGCTTACCGCACGGGTATAGGCACGTTTTTCCTGGCCCAGGAAGCAGTCCTTGAACTGGTTCATCCCCGCGTTGGTGAACAGCAGGGTCGGGTCGTTGCCCGGAATCAAAGAGCTGGAGGCTACTCGGGTGTGGCCTTGCTCTTCGAAGAAGCGAAGGAAGGCTTCACGGATTTCTGCGCTTTTCATTAGGTTCTTCCACGGAGGCTGCGGCCAAAGGCCTGTGCAAAACGTCAACAGACGAAGCAACGGCAAAGGGCCGCATTATATCGGCCCTGCGCGTGGGGTACAGCGTGTTTATGCGATAGAAACTGTCAATTGGCCCGGTTGACGGGTCAGTGGCGGGAAAATTCGACGAAAGTGGCGACCACCTGGTCGATTTGCGCCGCACTCACGTCCATGTGCGTCACCATTCGCAGGCGTGGCGCCGCGCTGAGCTTGACGCCCCGTTCATCGGCAAACACCTTGATCGCCTCGGCCCGCTCGCCCATTTGTACGTAGACCATGTTGGTCTGCACCGGCTCGACCTCGTAACCCGCCCCACGCAGGCCCTCGGCAAGCCGCTGGGCATTGGCGTGGTCATCGGCCAGGCGCTGGACCTGATGCTCCAGGGCATACAGCCCGGCTGCCGCGAGGATCCCGGCCTGGCGCATGCCGCCACCGACCATCTTGCGCAGCCGGCGGGCCTTGCCGATCAACTCGACGCTGCCGCACAGGACCGAGCCCACCGGAGCGCCAAGGCCCTTGGACAGGCACACCGACACCGAATCGAAATGTTGCGTGATTTGCCGGGCATCGACATTCAACTTGACCGCGGCGTTGTACAACCGCGCCCCGTCCAAGTGCAGGGCCAGGCCATGTTCCTGGGTGAAACGCCGGGCCCGGGCCAGGTATTCCAAGGGCAGCACCTTGCCCTGCATGGTGTTTTCCAGGGCCAGCAGGCGGGTACGGGCAAAGTGAAAGTCATCGGGCTTGATCGCCGCGGCGACGTGCGCCAGGTCCAGGGAACCGTCCGCCTGCACCTCCAGAGGCTGGGGCTGGATCGAACCGAGCACCGCCGCACCGCCACCCTCGTATTTGTAGGTATGGGCCTGCTGACCGACGATGTACTCATCGCCGCGCTCGCAGTGGGCCATCAACCCCAGCAGATTACTCATGGTGCCCGACGGCACGAACAGCGCCGCCGCGAATCCCAGACGCCCGGCCAGTTCGGCTTCGAGGCGATTGACGGTCGGGTCTTCGCCATACACATCATCGCCGGTTGGCGCGCTGGCCATGGCATCCAGCATGCCGGCGGTAGGTTGGGTGACCGTATCGCTGCGAAGATCGATAACACTCATGAATCTGGCCTCGGGTTCTGGCGGGGGAATTCCCTTTCGAAGGGCAATTACTGCGGGCAGGGCGGGAAATAATCAAGGCTGGTCGACGGAAAGCCTGAAGATTATCCAGAACGCCTGTGGGAGCGAGCTTGCTCGCGATGGCGGCAGCGCATCCAGCATCAACACAAGCTGAACCACCGCTATCGCGAGCAAGCTCGCTCCCACAGTAGGTTATGTGTTAAAAATCCTCCGCCGCCAAAAACCATGGCGGCAAAACGTTCTCAGGGCGGGGTGTAACTCCCCACCGGCGGTAATTGCACGCAACGTGCATAGCCCGCGAGCGCTTGGCGGTACACCGCTTTTTGGGGTGTAGCGGCAAGGTCAGCAGACCCGGTGTGATCCCGGGGCCGACGGTCATAGTCCGGATGAAGAGAGAACGGGATTGATACCCAAGGGCCGACTGCGACTGTCTTGTACGCGGCGTACCCTCGAATCCCCTTCGATTCATGACGCCCTGTTTTTCACACAAACAGGAACCAGAACATGCAACCCACTGCAATCGACAGCAAGAGCAAAAGTCATCCGGGCGAGCGCGTCGCGTTCATCCAGGCCTGCTGGCACAAGGAAATCGTCGACCAGAGCCGTAAAGGCTTCGTCGCCGAAATGATCATCCAGGGTTACCAGGAAAGCGATATCGACTTCTTCGAAGTCGGTGGTGCCTTCGAGATTCCGCTGCACGCCAAGCTGCTGGCCAAGTCAGGCCGCTACGCCGGCATCGTCGCCGCCGGCCTGGTGGTGGACGGGGGCATCTACCGTCACGAGTTCGTCGCCCAATCGGTGATCAGCGGCCTGATGCAGGTTCAGTTGGAAACCGAAGTGCCAGTGTTCTCGGTGGTGCTCACGCCGCATCATTTCCATGCGGGGGAAGAACATCAGAAATTCTTCTTCGAGCATTTCGTGCACAAGGGCCAGGAAGCGGCGAAGACTTGCGCCGATACCCTGCACAAGACCCGGGCGTTGCGTCGCAGTGAGCAGCGGGCGGTAGCGGTCTAAAACCACTAAAAAACCTGTGGGAGCGAGCTTGCTCGCGATGACGGAGTACCAGTCACCTGCAACATTGACTGGAACACCGCCATCGCGAGCAAGCTCGCTCCCACAATGGTTCGGTGTAGGTTTTAGGCCAGGTTTTCGTCAGTCGCCGGTACGATCAGGATCCCGGCCCGCAAGCCATTCTTGACCTTGGGGTTCGGGAAGATGATCCGGGCGCCCTCCTCTTCGATCACCCAGCGGGTCTGGGCGATGTCCTCGGCCAGCACATAACCTTTTTCAAGCTCGGAGAAGTTCTCGATGTCCGCCGGCAGGTTCAAGCGGAAGCTGTCGCTGTGCTTGATGATTTCCCGCGCCACGCTGAACAGCTGCAAGCCATCCAACCCTTCGTCCAGCTCAGGCTCGTTGCCTTCGATGATCTGTTGCAGGCGGGTCTCCAGCAGGCCGACGTTGACCCCATCGTTCTGCCCGAAGGGCCGGGCCTTGCCCAGTTCCAGGGTGAAGGACTCGGCGCCGAGCTGGTCGTAGGTGTAGGCACTGAAGACGATGGACGGCTTGTTCTGCAGCAACACCGCCTCCATGCCCGCAGCACGCAGGCGCGCCAGCTCACGGCGTGAATGCGCGCGGCCTTCCTTCCAGGGGTAAAGGGCAAACTGCTCGATCTTCGAGCCGCGGATAGCGGTGTGCAGGTCGTAATGCAAGCGACTGCGCTCCGGCCGACTGAAGAAACTGGCGGCCAGCCGCTCCAGCTCGCAGGCCCGCAGCGCTTCAGCACCGCCACTGAGCTCATGGCGACCATTGAACAACCGGTTGACGTCCTGTTCGACGAAACGCTCACCGCGCCGGATGGCCTCGGGGTTGCCGAACAGGAACAGAATGCGTGCCCGCGGCTTCAGGTCGCCACGGGCAATGTCGTGCAGCAGGCGATCGAGCAATTCGATCGGCGCGGTTTCATTGCCGTGGATACCGGCCGACAGCAGCAGGTCCAGGCCGTTATCCCGGGCTTCGGGCGGCTTGACCTCCAGCGCGCCCTCGCTCAACCAGCGCATCCGTACGCCTTCGACAGTCAGTTGAGTCTTCTCCGCCGGTTCACGGCCGGCGAGGGTCAGTTCAAGCAGTTTGCCGAGGGCGAGCATAGCGCGGTTTCCTTAGTGGTCGTGGCCGCAGTCCGGGCCATGGACATGGTCATCGTCGCCAACGTCCGCCGGTTCCATTTCCAGTTGCAGGCTGACCAGATTGGTCGCCAATGGACGCAACAACAGGTTGGCGTATTCCTCGTCCCCTTCCTCGACATCGACGCCGATCAGCAACTGACCGCGGCCATCCTGCTGGATCCACAATTCCTTGCCTTGCCACATCACCGCGACACGGGTGCAGGAGGTTTCCAGTTGGGTGCCGTCGGTGTCTTCAAGGATCAGCTGCAGGGTATCGCTCATGTCTTTACGTTCTCGTCTGGGGATAAGGCAACGCGCCCTGCTTTGACTGTAGTCAGGTCGCGCGCGCTTTCAATTGATCTGGAAAGGATAAACCGCGCCAAGTTTAAGGATTTGTGTCAGTTCATCCAGTGCCCCACGGCATTCGAGCAGCAACTGCGGGTCTGCCAGGTCATTTTCGGTCATGCGATCGCGGTAGTGCCGCTCGACCCATTGGGTCAGCGAATCGTACAGCGGCGCGGTCATGATAACCCCTGGGTTGACGGCCGCCAGCTCGGTTTCATTGAGGGCCACGCGCAACCTCAGGCAAGCCGGGCCGCCACCGTTCTGCATGCTTTGCTTGAGGTCGAAGACCTTCACTTCGCGAATGACCCCGCCAGCGCCCGTCAGGCCTTGCAGGTATTGCCAGACGCGTTCGTTGCCACGGCACTCTTCCGGCACGATCAAGAGCATGGAGCCGTCGGGACGCGACAGCAACTGGCTATTGAACAGGTAGGAACGTACTGCGTCATCGACAGTAACCGCCGAACGCGGCACGCACACCGACTGAAATTTCCCACCGACCTTGGCGAGTTTGCTGCTCAACTCGGCCAACATCTTGTCGGTCTCGAGAAACGCGTCCTCGTGATAGAACAGCACTTCGCCATTGCCCACCGCGATCACATCGTTGTGGAACACACCCTGGTCGATCACCGACGGATTCTGTTGGGCGTACACCACGCCCTCCTCCGCCAGCCCATGCAGGCGCGCAACGGCCTGGGAGGCTTCCAGGGTCTGGCGCGCCGGGTATTTCTGCGGTGCGGGATAACGGGTGTCGAAGGCGCTGCGACCGAAGACGAAGAATTCGACGCCGGCCTCGCCGTAGGCGCGGCAGAAACGCGTGTGGTTGGCCGCGCCTTCATCGCCGAACTGCGCCACCGCCGGCAACGCGGCGTGGTGGGCGAAGTGCTGCTGGTCGGCAAACATGGCCCCCAACACGCGACTGGTGGTCGGATGCTCGATGCTGCGGTGGTATTTGCAATTCAGGTTGGCGGCGGTGAAATGCACGCGTCCATCGGCGGTGTCGGCACTCGGGCTGACGGTGGCGGCGTTGGCCACCCACATGCTGGAGGCCGAGCAGCTGGCGACCAGCAACGGCATCGCTTCCTTCGCGGCCTGCTGGATGACCTGGGCATCGCTGCCGGCAAAGCCCAAGCGGCGCAGGGCCGCCACGTCCGGACGCTCCTGCGGCGCCAGCACGCCTTGCTGGAAACCCATGTCCATCAACGCTTTCATTTTCGCCAGGCCCTGCAACGCCGCTTCCTTGGGGTTGGAGGACTGCTGGCTGTTGCTCTGGGACGCGACGTTGCCGTACGAGAGCCCACCGTAGTTATGGGTCGGCCCCACTAGACCGTCAAAGTTGACTTCATAGGATTTCATCAGCGAGGCTCCACGAGAATCTGTTTTTTATAGGCATCAAATAACAACCGCATCGCGGCCTTCGCGAGCAAGCTCGCTCCCACATGGATTGCGCAGGACCCTGTGGGAGCGAGCTTGCTCGCGATCGGGGTTCACACCATTCTCACGCCGGGGGTCAGGGCAGCCGGCATGACAAGGCTTGGCGTCTCCAGGGAAGCCACCGGGTACGCGCAATAATCAGCCGCGTAATAAGCACTGGCGCGATGGTTGCCCGAGGCACCGACACCGCCGAACGGGGCGCTGCTGGCGGCACCGGTCAGCTGTTTGTTCCAGTTGACAATACCGGCGCGGCTCTGCAGCCAGAATTGCTGGTAACGCGCCTGGGAATCGGACAGCAACCCGGCGGCCAGGCCATATTGCGTATTGTTGGCCTCGGTGATGGCGGCAGCGAAGTCCGTGTAGCGGATCACTTGCAGCAACGGCCCGAACAGCTCTTCATCAGGACGCTCGGCCACGGCGGTCACATCCAGGATACCCGGCGTCAGCAATGCCGCCTGGGGCTGCGGCTGGGTCATGGCCAACAGCGGCACGGCGCCTTTGCCCAGCAAATGGTTTTGCGCGTCCATCAACGCCTTCGCCGCGCCCAGGGAAATCACCGATCCCATGAACGGTGCCGGTTGCTGGTCAAAGGCACCGACTTCAAGGGTCGAGCTGACCGCCACCAGGCGCGCCAGCAAGGCATCGCCCCAGGCGCCTTCCGGCACCAGCAGGCGGCGCGCACAGGTGCAGCGCTGTCCGGCGGAAATGAAGGCCGATTGGATAATGGTGTAGACCGCCGCATCGACGTCCGCCACCTCATCCACCACCAGTGGGTTGTTACCGCCCATTTCCAGCGCGAGGATCTTGTCCGGGCGCCCGGAAAATTGTTGATGCAGCAGATTGCCGGTGCGGCTGGAGCCGGTGAAGAACAGCCCGTCGATACCTGGGTTCGCCGCCAGGGCGATACCGGTTTCCCGCGCGCCTTGCAGCAGGTTCAGCACACCCGCCGGCAGACCGGCCTCGATCCAGCACTTGACCGTCAGTTCGGCGACTTTCGGCGTCAGCTCGCTCGGCTTGAACAACACGCTGTTGCCGGCCAGCAGTGCGGGCACGATGTGGCCATTGGGCAAGTGCCCGGGGAAGTTGTAGGGGCCGAAGACCGCCACCACGCCGTGGGGCTTGTGGCGCAGCACGGCGGTGGCGTCGCCCAGGGGGCCGCTCTTCTCGCCGGTCCGCTCGCGGTAGCTCTTCACCGAAATGGCGACTTTATTGACCATGCTGGTCACTTCGGTCGCCGCTTCCCACAACGGCTTGCCGGTTTCTTCACCGATGCACTGGGCCAGTTCGTCAGCGTGATTCTTCAGGGCCGCGGCAAAAGCTTCCAGCACCTGGATGCGTTCATCCAACGAGCGCCGTGCCCAGTCCGGAAACGCCTGGCGCGCGGCCTGCACCGCCGACTCCACTTGCGCCGCCGTGGCGCCGTTGCCCGACCACAACACCTGCTGGGTCACGGGGTTCAACGACTCAAAGAGGTCGCCCTGGCCTTCCAGCCAGCTACCTGCGATGTACAACGAATTCATCATTTCGACTCCCTGGCGGCGGACAACGCAACGGCACGCACCTGATCGCCGGCATTGAGTTGAAGACGTTTGGCGGTCAGCGGATCGACCACCAGAGTGCCTGCGGCGAAACGCGCCGGTGCAGCCGTGATGCGGCAGTCTTCGCGCTTGCGGTTGTGGATGAGGAACGGCGTGGCGTCATCGCCCGGCGTGCCGATGGCCAGCACCAGCGCCTGGCTGTCGCGAATCGCGCGGATCTTGCCGGTTTCGCACTCCACCGCCGGGCCGGCGTCGAAGATGTCGACGTAACCCTGATAGCTGAAACCTTCGCTCTTGAGCATCGACAAGGCCGGTTCAGTATCCGGATGAACCTGGCCAATCACGGCCCGGGCATCTTCGGACAAGAAACAGGTGTACAGCGGGAATTTGGGCATCAGTTCAGCGATGAACGCTTTGTTGCCCACGCCGGTGAGGTAATCGGCCTGGCTGAACTCCATTTTGAAGAAATGCCGGCCCAGGCTTTCCCAGAACGGCGAACGGCCGTTGTCGTCGGACATGCCGCGCATCTCGGCAATGATCTTGTTGCCGAACAATTGCGGAAACTCCGCGATGAACAACAGCCGCGCCTTGGCCAGCATCCGACCATTGAGGCCACTGCGGTAGTCGGCGTGGAGAAACAGCGAGCACAGCTCGGAATTGCCGGTCAGGTCGTTGGCCAGGAACAGAGTCGGGATTTCCCGATAGATGTTCAGTTCCTGGGAAGCGCTGACCGTCAGGCCGACCCGAAAGTTATACCAGGGCTCACGCAGCCCCACGGCACCGGCGATGGCGGAAATGCCCACCACTCGACCGTCATCGTCTTCGAGCACGAACAGGTAGTCCGCGTCACCGCGCCCGGCTTCGCCGCGAAAGGTCTTCTCGGCCCAACCCACCCGATGGGCCAGGCGCTCTTCGTTGGCCGGCAAGGTGGTCAGGCCGGTGCCCGTGCTGCGGGCCAGGGCGATCAGAGCGGGTAAATCGCTGCTGCGTACGGGACGAACGATCATGCTATCTCCTCAAACGGGCCGCTTGCGCCACCCGCGAAACTCATTAAACCGCCACCAGGCGCACGCTGGCGCCTTCGCCAACGCCCAAGGCTTCGGCCGCTTCCATATCCAGGGTCACCGGTTTGCCCGGCGCGTAGTCGAGTTCGAGCAGCACGGCGCGGTAATCCTGCAACTGGGCATTGGCCACCAGGTATTGGCGGCCGGCGCCCTTGACCGGCTCGCCGATCTTGACCGGCACCACGCGGCTCTGGGCGATCGAGCGGATGCCCGAGACGCGGGCATGCAGGGTCGGGCCACCGTCGAAGATGTCGATGTAGTGATCGGTCTCGAAACCCTCGCGCATCAGGATGTCGAAGGTGATCTGTGCCCGCGGATGCACCTGGCCCATGGCTTCCTGGGCGGCATCCGGCAACAGCGGCACGTAGATCGGGTAATGGGGCATCAGCTCGGCGAGGAAGGTACGGCTCTTCAGCCCGCACAGGCGCTCGGCGGCGGCATAGTTGAGGTCGAAGAAGTTGCGACCGATGGCGTCCCAGAACGGCGAGTCGCCATTCTCATCGCTGTAGCCGACGATCTCGGTCACCACCGAATCGGCGAACCGCTCCGGATGGCTGGCGACGAACAGCAGCCGCCCCCGTGAGTTGAGCTCCGACCATGGCGAGCCGACCAGTTCCGGCACCACGTAGAAACTGGTCAGCAGGCTGTTGCCGGTCAGGTCGTGGCATTGGGAGAGCACGTGGATCTTGTTATGGATCTTCAGCTCGCGGGAGGCATGGACGAAGGTCTCGTTGCGAAAGCTGTAGAACGGTTCGGAATAACCGGCCGACGCGACAATGGCCGAACAGCCCGCCAGCTTGCCGGTCGCGGTGTCTTCGAGGACGAAGAAATAGCTCTCTTCACCGTTGAAGCTGACTTCGGCGGCAAACGAGGCTTCGCTTGCAGCGATCTTGTCGCTCAGGCGTTCCACGTCATCCGGCAAGGAAGTGACACCGATCGGACTGTCCGCAGCCAGACGCTGTACCTCGCCCAGATCCGCCATTTGCGCGGGGCGCATCACCAGCATGGTGTCACTCCTTAACTTGAAATAAAGGGTTCGACCATTGGGTCGATACACAGAAAAAAACTAAACGAACACGCGGCTCCGCATTGCATCTGCCGCGGTCTTCGATTTTCAGCCGCAGCAAGCCCCCTGTGGGAGCGAGCTTGCTCGCGATAGCGGTGTATCAGTCAACATCGATGCTGGCTGGTCCGACGCCATCGCGAGCAAGCTCGCTCCCACAAGGGGTCCAGCTTCAGCGTCAGGCCTGGGTCAGTTTCGCCGCGGCCCGCTCGAAGCGGTCCAGGCCGGCGTCGATGTCGGCGTCTTCCACCACCAGGCTCGGGGCGAAGCGAATCACGTCCGGGCCGGCTTGCAGGATCATCAGGCCTTCCTGTTCGGCGGCGTTGAAGATGTCCTTGGCCTTGCCTTTCCAGGCATCGTTCAGCACGCAACCGATCAGCAGGCCCAGGCCACGCACTTGGGTGAACAGGCCGTACTTCTCGCCGATCTGCTCCAGGCGCGCCTTGAACTTGGCGTGCTTGGTTTTGACACCACCAAGCACCTCAGGCGTATTGACCACATCGATCACCGCTTCGGCCACTGCGCAGGCGAGCGGGTTGCCGCCATAGGTGGTGCCATGGGTGCCGACCACCAGGTGCTTGGCCAAGGCTTCGGTGGTGAGCATCGCCGCGATCGGGAAACCACCGCCCAGGCTCTTGGCGCTGGTGAGGATGTCCGGGACCACGCCGTAATGCATGTAGGCGAACAGATGACCGCTGCGGCCCATGCCGGTCTGCACCTCATCGAACACCAGCAGCGCGTCGTGGGCATCGCACAAGTCACGGGCGCCTTGCAGGTAGGCCTGCTCGGCCGGCAGCACGCCGCCCTCGCCCTGGATCGGCTCCAGCACCACGGCGCAGGTCTTGTCCGAGACAGCGGCCTTCAACGCGGCCAGGTCGTTGTAAGGAACGTGGGTGATGCCAGTGATTTTAGGCCCGAAACCGTCGGAGTACTTCGACTGCCCGCCGACGTTGACGGTGAACAGGGTGCGACCGTGGAAGCTGTTGAGCGCGGCGATGATTTCGTATTTCTCGCTGCCGAAACGATCGAACGCAACGCGACGGGCCAGCTTGAAGGCGGCCTCGTTGGCTTCGGCGCCGGAGTTGCAGAAAAACGCGCGCTCGGCAAACGTCGCGTTGACCAGCTTGTGGGCCAGGCGCAAGGCCGGCTCATTGGTGAAGACGTTGGAGACGTGCCACAGCTTGTTGGCCTGTTCGGTCAGTGCGCCGACCAGCGCCGGGTGGGCGTGGCCCAGTACGTTGACTGCAATACCGCCAGCGAAGTCGATCAACTCACGACCGGATTGGTCCCATACGCGGGAACCGGCACCACGCACAGGTATGAAGGCAGCAGGTGCATAGTTGGGAACCATAACCTGGTCGAAATCGGCGCGTTGTACCGCGGCTTGCTCAACGGACATCGGAGTCTCCTGATGAGGAACACCCGCCTGGAACTGGCGGGCTTGGTAAGGATTGTAAGGACAGTTTTCAGCCCGGCCTTGCCGCCAAGCGACAACTTCTTATAGCGCCAACCCACGTTTTGCGCGGGTTTACGGCAATGCGACAAATAGCGTCGCAAAGGCGCAGTTTAAACGTTGCCGAGGGATTTGAGGCGCCTGCGTCCACATTTCCGCTGCCAGACACAAAACACCTGTGGGAGCGAGCTTGCTCGCGATAGCGTCGGCTCAGCTGGCATTAGCGTCGACTGATAACCCGCCATCGCGAGCAAGCTCGCTCCCACGATTTTTTGTGTCGACCGCCCTATCCGCAGCCTTACCGCCTAGCCGCGCTCGGACGGCACCGACGACAATTCGAACGGGCTGCTGCTGCGTCGCTGATTGCGGTCTTCCCGCGGCGTGGCGCCGAAGAAGTTGCGGTAGGCACTGGAGAAGTGTGGCCCCGAGGAGAAACCGCAGGACAGGCCGATCTGGATGATGGATTTGCTGGTCTGCATCAACATCTGCCGGGCCTTGTTCAGGCGCAGCTCCAGGTAATACTGGCTGGGCACGCGATTGAGGTATTGCTTGAAGATCCGCTCCAGTTGCCGGCGGGATACACACACATGCTGGGCGATTTCGTCGGTGGTCAGCGGCTCTTCGATATTGGCCTCCATCAGCAGCACCGCCTGGGTGAGCTTTGGATGGCTGGAACCGAGACGGTTCTGCAAGGGGATGCGCTGGCGCTCGCCGCCTTCACGAATGCGCTCGACCACCAACTCTTCCGACACCGCGCCGGCCAGTTCCGCACCGTGATCCCGGGCCAGGACCGCCAGCAACAGGTCCAGCACCGACATGCCGCCGCAAGCGCTCAGGCGATCGCGATCCCAGTCGAACAGATGGCTGGTGGCGATGACCTTGGGGAAACGTTCGGAGAAGTCGTCCTGCCAACGCCAATGCACGGCGGCACGGTAACCGTCGAGCAAACCCAACTGGGCCAAGGGATAGACACCCGCCGACAAACCACCGATCACGCAACCGGCACGCACCAGTTGCTTGAGGGCGCTGCTCAGGGGCGCGGCCAGTGCGGTCGGCGGCTCATCGGCCAGCAGGAACAGCTTCTGGAACCCCTCGAGCTTGCCGGCCCAAGGCTCGCCCGGCAATTGCCAGGCGCCGGCGGCCGCTGGCTCGGCCTGCAAGAACGACAGCTCGTAGACCACATCCGGATGCACCCGCTGGGCGACACGCAAGGCCTCCTCGGCCAGCGCCAGCGTCAAGGCTTTAGTGCTGGGCCAAATCAGGAAACCTATTCGATGGGCAGTCATGGCGGGCGATCCGAAGCGAAAACAGTGTTAAAGCCAAAAGCGGCTGCAACCAAATTAGACCATCTGGCACGCGGTGCGCAGCATGACCCAAATCAGGTGCGTAACGGGAGCGATTACTTGAGGCTGCCCGAAAGAAATTGTTGCAGGCGCTCCGATTGCGGATTGACCAGCACTTCACGCGGGTTGCCGCTTTCTTCGACGATGCCCTTGTGCAGGAACACCAGTTGGTTCGAGACCTCGCGGGCAAAGCCCATTTCGTGGGTCACCACCACCATGGTCCGACCTTCCAGGGCCAGGGCCTGCATCACCTTGAGCACGTCACCCACCAGTTCCGGGTCCAGCGCCGAAGTCGGTTCGTCGAACAGCATCACCTCAGGTTCCATCGCCAGCGCACGGGCAATCGCCACGCGTTGCTGCTCGCCGCCGGACATGTGGCCCGGGTAGGCATCCTTGCGATGGGCCACGCCGACCTTGTTCAGGTAGTGCTCGGCCTTCTCCCGCGCTTCAGCCTTGGCCACGCCCAGTACATGCACAGGCGCCTCCATGATGTTTTCCAACGCGGTCATGTGGGACCACAGGTTGAAATGCTGGAACACCATCGACAGCCGCGACCGCATGCGCTGCAGTTGCTTGGGGTCCGCGGCCTTCATGGCGCCATCCTTGCCGGCGACCAGTTTCAGCTCTTCGTTGTTGAGCAGAATCTTGCCGGCATGGGGTTGCTCGAGCAGGTTGATGCAACGCAGGAAGGTACTCTTGCCGGAGCCACTGGAGCCGATGATGCTGATCACATCGCCAGCGGCGGCCTTCAGGGACACACCCTTGAGCACTTCGTGACTGCCATAGCGTTTATGCAGGTCTTGGACTTCAAGCTTGTACATGCGGTCGGTTCTCACAAAACGTCAGTCGTTGAGCAGTCGATCGGATCGATGCGTTATCAGTGCTTGCGCGGGGCCAGGTAACCCAGCCAGCGGCGCTCGGCCAGTTTGAACAGGCGCACCAGAATGAAAGTCAGGCACAGGTAGAAAGCGCCGGCCGTGATGTAAGCCTCGAACGGCAAGTAATACTGCGCATTCACCGTGCGCGCCGCGCCGGTGATGTCGATCAGGGTCACGATGGAGGCCAGGCTGGTGGTCTGCAACATCATGATCACTTCGTTGCTGTATTGCGGCAGCGCCCGACGCAAGGCCGACGGCAACAGGATCCGGCGATACAGCTTGTAGCGCGACATGCCCATGGCCTTGGCCGCTTCGATCTCACCGTTAGGCGTGGCCCGCAGGCTACCGGCGATGATTTCGGCGGTGTAGGCGCTGGTATTGATGGCGAACGCCAGGCACGCGCAGAAGGTCGCACTGGACAGCCACGGCCAGAGGAAGCTTTCGCGCACGATCGCGAACTGCGCCAGCCCGTAGTAGATCAGGAACAGCTGCACCAGCATCGGCGTGCCGCGGATCACGTAGGTGTAGAGCCAGGCCGTCATGTTGACGATCGGCTGCTTGGACACCCGCATCAACCCCAGGGGCAACGCCGCCAGCAGGCCGAAGAACAGCGACAGGGCCAACAATTTGAGGGTGGTCAGCAAACCACTGAAATACAGCGGCAAGGCCTCATAGATGACGTTGTAGTCGAAGATCATAGATCAGCCGCCCTTACGCCTACCGAGTAGCGCTTCTCAAGGTGACGCAACGCCAGCAACGAGACACTGGTGATCACCAGGTACATCGCCGCCACTGCGAGGAAGAAGGTGAAAGGCTCGCGAGTGGCATCCGCCGCCTGCTTGGCCTTGAACATCATGTCTTGCAGGCCCACCACGGAAATCAGCGCGGTAGCCTTGGTCAATACCAGCCAGTTGTTGGTGAAGCCCGGAATCGCCAGGCGGATCATCTGCGGCACCAACACCCGGAAGAACACCTGGAAGCCACTCATGCCGTACGCCATGCCCGCCTCGGCCTGGCCCTTGGGGATCGCCATGAATGCACCGCGAAAGGTCTCCGACAGGTACGCACCGAAGATGAAACCCAGGGTGCCGATACCGGCCGCCAGCGGGTTCAGGTCGATGTAGTCGTCATAGCCGAGCATCGGCGCCACGCGATTGAGCAAGTCCTGGCCGCCGTAGAAAATCAGCAGGATCAGCACCAGGTCGGGAATGCCGCGAATGACCGTGGAATACAGGTCGCCCAGCCACGCCAGCCAGCGCACCGGAGAAAGACGCAACGCAACGCCGATCAGACCCAGGACGATGGCCAGGGCCATGGACGACAAGGCGAGCTCAAGCGTCAACCATGCGCCATCGAGGATGACAGCCCCGTAGCCTTTCAACATGATTCAGGTCCTCGAAAGTGGGATGAAAAAATGGCGCAAACCGCAGAGATCCTGTTGCTTGCGCCATTTCGCACGAGTGGCGGGACGTCGTTACTTGCCGTAGATGTCGAAAGCGAAGTACTTGTCCTGGATTTGCTTGTATTTGCCGTTCTCGCGGATGGCGGTGATCGCGCCATTGATCTTGTCTTTCAGCACATCGCCCTTGCGAACCGCGATACCGATGCCGTCGCCGAAGTACTTCTCGTCGGTAAAGGCTGGGCCTACAAATGCGAAGCCCTTGCCGGCATCGGTCTTGAGGAAGCCGTCATCCAGCAGGGTAGCGTCTGCCACGGTGCCGTCGAGGCGACCAGCGGAGACGTCCAGGTAGATTTCGTTCTGCGAACCGTACGGCTTGATCTCGGCACCCAGCGGGGCCAGGACTTCACGGGCGAAACGCTCGTGGATCGAACCGCGCTGCACGCCGATGTTCTTGCCCTTGAGCTCGGCGAGGTTGTCGCTGACCTGGGTACCGGCCTTCATCACCAGACGGGCCGGGGTGTTGTAGTACTTGTTGGTGAAATCAACGGACTTCTTGCGATCTTCAGTGATCGACATGGACGACAGGATCGCGTCGATCTTGCGCACCTTCAGCGCCGGGATCAGGCCGTCGAACTCCTGCTCGACCCAGACGCACTTGACCTTCATTTCTTCACATAGCGCGTTGCCGATGTCGTAGTCGAAACCGACGATGCTGCCATCCGGGGCTTTCGAGGCGAACGGAGGGTAAGCCGCTTCGATACCAATCTTCAGGGGTTTCTCATCAGCGAAGGTCGGCAGGGACAGCACGGACAGTGCCAGGGCGCCAAGCAGCACAAGTTTCTTCATCTTGGGACTCCATCGGTAAAGGGCGAAAACGGCAGAGTGAGCGACAGCCCAATATGCGAATGGGTGGAACGAACGTGGGTGCTGCGTCCTGGGAAGCTCACGGTTTATCCGACGCGAGCCACGACGAGCGAGTGATCGGCATTCTAACGACAGGCCCGAAGCCGATATTTCTTCAATGCGACAACAAATTACAGAAGCACCGAGAAAGCGGTTCGAGCACATTGACAGCCCCGCAAATTCATGCAAGAGCAAAAGAAGGGAAACCGATCCATGCTGCAAATAGCGGGCCCATTATTCGCAAACCCTTCTAATCCGGCAAGCACAGCGTGTCGGCTTATTTTCCAAGACGCCCGCAGCCGCCCTATGACGGCGCTTCGCGTTTCACATCGCCCCGTTGTGGCGCCTTTGGTTACACATTTCGAAACACCGGTAACGCTCAGACACCTCCCACTTTAAAGATCGATATTTATTCGCCGACCGGGCTTTGCCGAACTATGAGCTATGAGCTATGAGCTATGAGCTGTGAGCTATGAGCTGTGGGAGCAAGGCTTGCCCGCGATGCAGACGACGCGGTCTTTCGGAAACCGAGGCGCCTGCATCGCGAGCAAGCTTTGCTCCCACAAGCTTTGCTCCCACAAACGAAAAAAGCCCCGCTCGGCAAAACCGGGCGGGGCTTTTCGGTGTTACTGGTTACCGTCAGGCAACGTTCATGGTCTTGTGCGTCTCAATCAAGTGCGCCACCACACCCGGGTCGGCCAGGGTGGAGATATCACCCAACCCGTCGTATTCCGCCGTGGCGATCTTGCGCAGGATGCGGCGCATGATCTTGCCGGAACGGGTCTTCGGCAGCCCTGGTGCCCACTGGATCACATCCGGCGACGCAATCGGACCGATCTCCTTGCGCACCCAGTTCTTCAGCTCCAGGCGCAGGGCCTCGCTGGTTTCTTCACCGGCATTGAGGGTGACGTAGACATAGATGCCCTGCCCCTTGATGTCGTGCGGCACCCCCACCACCGCCGCTTCGGCGACTTTCGGGTGAGCGACCATGGCGCTTTCTATTTCGGCCGTGCCCATGCGGTGGCCGGACACGTTGAGCACGTCATCCACTCGACCGGTGATCCAGTAGTAACCATCCTCGTCGCGACGAGCGCCGTCACCGGTGAAGTACATGCCGCTGAAGGTCTTGAAGTAGGTGTCGACGAAGCGGTCGTGGTCGCCGTACAGCGTACGGGCCTGGCCTGGCCACGAATCGAGGATCACCAGGTTGCCTTCGGCGGCGCCTTCGATCAGGTTGCCGAGGTTGTCCACCAGCGCCGGCACCACGCCGAAGAACGGGCGAGTGGCCGAACCTGGCTTCAACGCCGTGGCGCCTGGCAATGGGCTGATCAGCACGCCACCGGTCTCGGTCTGCCACCAGGTGTCGACGATCGGGCAACGTTCCTTGCCGACATTCTTGTAGTACCAGTCCCAGGCTTCCGGGTTGATCGGCTCGCCCACCGAACCCAACAGGCGCAAGCTGCTGCCATCGGCGCCTTCGACGGCGGCGGTGCCCGAGGCCATCATCGCGCGAATAGCCGTCGGCGCGGTGTAGAGGATATTGACCTTGTGCTTGTCGATGACCTTGGCCACCCGGGTGATGTCCGGGTAGTTCGGCACGCCTTCGAACAGCAGCGTGGTCGCACCGTTGGCCAGCGGGCCGTAGACGATATAGCTGTGGCCGGTGACCCAACCCACGTCGGCGGTGCACCAGTAGACCTCGCCTGGCTTGTAGTCGAACACGCGCTCATGGGTCAGCGCTGCGTACAGCAGGTAGCCGGCCGTGGTGTGCTGCACGCCCTTGGGCTTGCCGGTGGAACCGGAGGTGTAGAGGATGAACAGCGCTTCTTCGGCGCCCATTTCCTTCGGTGCGCAAACAGTGCCGGCCACTTTCATCAGGTCTTCGTACCAGATGTCGCGGTGCTGGTTCCACTTGATGCCACCACCGGTGCGCTTGCATACGATGACTTTCTGGATGCTGCTGGTTTCCGGGTTGGTCAGCGCGTCATCGACGTTGGCCTTGAGCGGGATCTTCTTGCCGGCGCGAACGCCTTCGTCGGCGGTGATCACCACTTTGGATTTGCAGTCGATGATCCGGCCGGCCAGCGCTTCAGGGGAGAAGCCGCCGAACACCACCGAGTGAATCGCACCGATCCGGGTACAGGCCAGCATCGCGACCACAGCCTCAGGGATCATCGGCATGTAGATGGTCACCACGTCGCCGCGATGCACGTCCTGGCCACGCAGGGCGTTGGCGAACTTGCAGACTTCTTCATGCAGTTCGCGGTAGGTGATGTTGCGGCTCTCGGACGGGTCATCGCCCTCCCAGATAATCGCAATTTGATCGCCGCGCTCGGCCAGGTGACGGTCGAGGCAGTTGTAGGACACGTTCAAGGTGCCATCGGCGAACCACTTGATGTCGACATGGTGATCGTCGAAGGAGGTCTGCTTCACCGTGGTGAACGGTTTGATCCAGTCGAGGCGCTTGGCCTGCTCGCGCCAGAAGCCATCCGGGTTGACGACCGACTGCTGATACATCGCCTTGTAGGTCGCCTCGTCAGTCAACGTACTGGCCGCAACCTCGGGGCGAACGGGATACAGAGAAGCCGCACTCATCTTTACTTACCTCGGAGACATAGTTGTTTTTGTATGGTCCCGTTGTAGCCCGGGGCGGGCCTATAGAACCATTCGACGATGGTAGTAACAAGTCCCTACAAAATGTCGGTACTAACCGGCAACCCCCTGCCTGCAGGCATTTTCCTGTGTGGGAGCGAGCTTGCTCGCGATGACGGCAGCACCTCCAACATAGATGCCACAGACAACCCCACCACCTGCAGCGATTATTACCAGATCAACCAACAGTGTTTATCAAAACCAAGGCTTTTTGTGCCCAGCCCCACTCCCTAAAATTCATCTCGCCAACCGGCAAATACGATTAACGCAACACAGCCCCCACGAAGGCCGTTAATCCAACTTCCAATACTTGCTCCACACGCAGCCCCAAAAAGGTTGCGTGACCCCACTCGACCTCAAGAAAGGTGAATCAGATGAAAGCTTTATGGGTTCTGGTCCTCGGCAGCCTGTGCGCCACCGCGATGGCGGACGAGGCCCCGACCGATGTCGCACAGCAAAAACCGGCCATTGAGGAGTACACCTACTCCACTCACCTGGACATCGCCAAAGTCATCTCCATGAGCAACATCCCGAATGTCTGCGAAGTGGTCCCGGCGAAGATGGAATACGACGACTCCAAGGGCCAGCGCCACATCCTGCGCTACAGCGTCATGGGGACCGGTTGCTCCAACGGCTGATCACAACTGGCAATTTCCACGGCCCGATTTCGCTCGGGCCTGGTTGTGTCTGGAGCCACCAAAAACGCCCCACAAACACAACATGTAGTGCAAAACCGCAAAAAACGCTGATTTTTTGATCAAAAAAATCTGCGATCCGCTTCGTGCAAAAAAAATCTTAAGCGGCCAAAGCCTTGTAAACCCTCGCTCCCACGCGGATATGCCACCCGCCGCCCCTTCTGTGAGCTATTTCGCCGCACCACGTAGGCAAAAAAGTCCTTATAATGCCGCCTTAAACGGGCCTGCAATATTCCCTTACAGGGGATCACGCTTACTGGGAGCCTACGCAGAGGCCAATCGCCTCCTCGCGTTCACCGCCGCTCCGGTATGACCCGTACATTTTTCTGTTTATTGCCTGCGTCAGCTGCTGCAACAAACGATTTTTCCAAGATCCATCGCGGCCAGTAGGCCTTCATCGGGCATCTGGCCCTCACGCAGGAGACGACACGTCATGCTGAGCTGGGACGAATTCGACAAAGAAGACGGCGAAGTTGCTGTAAAAGGCGCCAACGCCGGCCACGCTTCTGAAGCCAACATGGACCGCCTCGACAGCGCCGGCGGTGCCGCCGCCCTCGAAGCCCGGGCCGTGACGGCCAGCGACTCGGCCGCGATCATTCGCGCCAAGGCCGCCCTCGACAAACTCGACGTCGCCGAAGGCCTCGCCGAACTCGAAGGCGCCTCCGCCCGTGTCGCCGTCGATGAAAAGCGCATGATCAACTGCCGCGCCGACCTCAACCAGCTCGTACCTTTCAAATACGACTGGGCCTGGCAGAAGTACCTGGATGGCTGCGCAAACCACTGGATGCCGCAAGAAGTCAACATGACCGCCGACATCGCCCTCTGGAAAAACCCGGAAGGCCTGACCGACGACGAGCGCCGCATCGTCATGCGCAACCTGGGCTTCTTCTCCACCGCTGACTCCCTGGTTGCCAACAACCTGGTCCTGGCCGTGTACCGCCTGATCACCAACCCGGAATGCCGCCAGTACATCCTGCGCCAGGCCTTCGAAGAGGCGATCCACACCCACGCCTACCAGTACTGCATTGAATCGCTGGCCATGGACGAAGGTGAAATCTTCAACATGTACCACGAGATCCCATCGGTCGCGAAAAAAGCCGCCTGGGGCTTGAAGTACACCCGTTCGATCTCCGATCCGAAGTTCGAAACCGGCACCCCGGAAACCGACAAAGAGCTGCTGCGTAACCTGATCGCCTACTACTGCGTCCTGGAAGGCATCTTCTTCTACTGCGGCTTCACCCAGATCCTCTCCATGGGCCGCCGCAACAAAATGACCGGCGTCGCCGAGCAGTTCCAATACATCCTGCGCGACGAATCCATGCACCTGAACTTTGGCATCGACGTGATCAACCAGATCAAGATCGAAAACCCGCACCTGTGGGATGCCGAGATGAAGGAAGAAGCGACCCAGATGATCCTGCAGGGTACGCAGCTGGAGATCGAATACGCCCGTGACACCATGCCTCGCGGCGTGCTGGGCATGAACGCGGCGATGATGGAGGACTACCTCAAGTTCATCGCCAACCGTCGCCTGTCGCAGATTGGTCTGAAAGAAGAATATCCAGGCACGACTAACCCGTTCCCTTGGATGAGCGAGATCATGGACTTGAAGAAAGAGAAGAACTTCTTTGAGACGCGAGTGATTGAGTATCAGACGGGTGGGGCGTTGAGCTGGGATTGATGTCGAACGATCCTAAGCAGAACCCGCCGAGTTACTTGGCGAGCGCTTAACTAAAAACCCCGTAAAAACGGGGTTTTTTGTGCCCCGCAGAATCAGCCGTGTTTAGCTTCAGGGCAAGCATGCCTCCTTTCCCCTACGAAAAAACCAGAATTTTTCCGCATTGACGCCGTATCGCCTGGTTACCTATCTTATTCGCAGGTGCCTAAGAAACGCCCAACGTAGTAGCTAATCGCCAAACATCGAACCGCGTACCGTCCGAGGACGTATGCGACTCCGTGGTGAGAAATAGCTTGTTGGGATCTTCTTACACCCTCTACGTCGGGCTCGCGCCGCTAACTTCATACGTAGAGGTCGTTATGCTTAGAAGAAATCCAACCTGCTCTCCGCACACCTCGGAGAGTGATCATGCGTGACGCTTACATTCCGGCAGTTTTCACCCGTCACAACCTCCACCTCCACGCCCTCCTCCTGGAAAACCAACCTTGGTTCTGTGCTCGCGATCTCGGTCGTTTAATGGGTGTGCATCTGAACGACCGCATGGTCAGCAAGCTGGATGAAGACCAGCGACACATCCTGCCGATTTGTTACCACGGCCAACCTGAAAAGCGGCTGATGCTCAGCGAGTCCGGTGTATACGCCTTGTTGGTTTACCACTACGCGCCCGGAAATCGCTTGTTGCGTGAATGGCTCACACATCATGTAGTGCCAGCGTTGAGGGACGCACAGACCCCAAGCGATACCGAGCGGCCAATGCTGAGCGTTTTGGATTGGCCGGAGATGTCGTTGAGTCTACTGCATTGGCAAAACGACGGTTGGATTCGGCTGCGGGACATGCCGTATCTGTTGCTTAACCGGACTCGGGGTCGAGCGAAGGTGGTTAAGCCTTGGTGGCGTAGGTTACTTGAGGCTTTTCATGAGGCTGGGCATTCAGTCTCCTAGGATCCATCCGAACGAAAACTGAGCTTTTTCTGTAGGAATTTTCGTAGACAGCCGTAATGGCCTGTCAGTATCGTCCGAGGGTTTTTAACCCTCGGCGAACGTATGGATACCCCAAAGGAAAAAAGCGGTTGGAGCGACAGAGAGCTTGAGGCTTCGATTGATGCTTATTTGAAAATGCTAGATCGAGAGTTAAACGGCCAGACCTTCAAGAAGTCGATTGAAAATCAGCTTCTGCGTGACGGACCGCTGAGCAAGCGCAGCGCCTCGTCGGTTGAATACCGCATGCAGAATATTTCGGCAGTGTTGGAGCAAATGAGTCTGCCGCGAATCAGTGGCTACATGCCTGCCAAAAATATCGGTGCAGGTGTTGCCCAGCGAATTCGTAAGGTGCTTGCCAGCAAGGTGATGCCTAGCGCGGGAGAATTCGCTCCGACATCTGATCAGCGAACGTTAATCAGCAGAGCCTCGAATCTGCAGAAGAAAGGACTCAAGGTCGAGCCTTTAGGCAATCCAAATCCACAGCAAGTCAGCACGACCACGACGTCCTACGTTCGGGATCCAAAAATCCGGGCATGGGTTGCTGAACTGGCTAAGGGTGTCTGCGAAGGTTGCGGCCAGAAAGCACCGTTCGAGGTTGATGGGTTACCCTTTCTTGAGGTGCATCATGTGAAGCATTTAGCTCAGCAAGGATCGGACAGCATTACCAACGCGGTTGCGTTGTGCCCGAATTGTCATCGGCGTTGTCATCTTGCCAGTGATAAGGAGGCGTTCACTTTGTCGCTGTATGGGAAGGTCAGTCGGTTGGTTGCTGAGTGAAGATTGGGGCTGCTTCGCAGCCCAGCGGGAGCAAGCTCCCTCGCCACGGGGATGGGGCAAGGCTTCAGTCCGACTTCTACTGGAGATATTTAATGGCTGACGAATTCAAAGTGAGGCCTTCGAGTCGATTCACAGCTCGGCCGAAGCCCTGCTGAAAATCGACGCTATCGACGAGGCGACCATGGGGGAATTCGACCAGGCTTGCATTGCTGAAGTGCCTGTTGATCCGCCTATTGGCGACGAGGCTTAGTGCCACGAATGGGCGCATTAGAGACAGGCTTTTCCTGCCCAAGCGGCGGCGTGTAAATGGTTTGTGGCGCTCTGGTCAGCCCGAGACGCAGTCCGAACTTCCTCATGATGGCGTCAATGGTGCTGAGGGTCGGATTACCCTTGTCCTTCTCGATCTGGTACAGGGCTTTGGTCGACATCTTGCACATCAGTGCAAAGGTTTCCTGGTCCAAACCGGTGACCTCGAGTCGTAGTCGGCGAACGGCGGTTCCCAGGGTTTCGTTTCCCGTCGCGTGCTGGGTCGAGATATCTTCAAGCAGTGCCTGGCGACCTTCGGGGGTGTCTTCTTTCATTGATTTTCTCGTTCGACCGGGCGCTCAGCTTTCAGCAATATAATTCCGGTTAGCCAAGGGTTTCACCGCGTAACCGGCATTATGATGCCGGTTGTCTTGGGGCTGCTTCGCAGCCCAGCGGGGCGGTGCGACGTTTCGCTAAATCCCCTCGCCACAGGGGCGGTGGCGGGTTTGGAGTAATCAGTGTTCTTGAGCCTGGGCAATCAACATTTGCTCATAGGGATCACGAGGGTTCCAGGGGACCGCCCTCGAATCCATCGATGATGTCGTCGAGGGTCTGGTTGAATTCCGCAGACATCCGGACCCTACCCTTCAACCGCCCAGGCTTGCGCACCCGTGGTGTATCGGGATGAGGCCGCAGCTCCAGATATAGCTGGCCGGCTCTGGTGATCACCACCTTGTCGCCACGCCATACACGTTCAGCCAGTTGGGAAAGTTGGGACTTGGCCTAGCCGTATATCTACTTGCACCCGCTCACTCATAATTACCTCCCTGGGGTTCGCTAAGCTAGCCCACCCCGGAGATTTCCGATAGCCACCGGACGCCTCACGCCCGAGCAGCTTGGCCCTCCCGAAACCTCGGTTCACCTAAAGGCAACGGCGACCGCCCTCCTCCCCACCACGCTTCCCCCCATTTATGGGAAACCGCCTTGCGCTCTTCGCTATAACCTTAGAAGCAACTGCGAATTAGACTTGCCGGAGTTAAGTCCGCGTTGTGATTAAGGAAGACAACATGCAAGAAATTTTCAGCATCAACTGGTTGCTTTGGCTATCGACCATGGTTCCGCTGACCCTGAGTGCGGGCCCCGGCAACTTGATGGTGGCGACGTCGGGTGCGCAAAGCGGTGTGCGTCGTTCGGTGCGGTTTATCGTTGGGCTCGACATTACTTACTTCCTGATCGCCGTGCTGGTCGGCTTAGGCCTTTATCACACGCTGATGAACAATCCGACGCTGGTATGGGCGCTGCAAGTGGTGGGCAGTTTCTACATCTTGTGGCTGGGTGTGCGCATGCTGCGTCGTCCATTGAAAGCGCCCACCGACAAGGCTATGCACCTGCAATTTCGGGACGGCATTGTTATACAGCTGGGCAACGTGCAAGGGATCGTGATGTTGCTGGTGATGTTTTCCACCTTCATGCCTTCCGGCGAGACCAGCAGCACTGTCGTGTTGATCCTCAGTGCGGCGCTGATTTCGCTGAACTTCTTCTCCCATGTCATCTGGGTGTCGATGGGTTCGACCGTGCAGAAACTGATCCAGTCCCGCCCCAAACTGCTGATGTTTCAGAACGCGGCGTTCGGTCTGATGCTGATAGCGGTTGCCGTATGGATTTTCCTGCGCATCGGCCCGCTTTAAGGAGGCTCCCATGACCCAGACCCACGGAATTGTCTTCGCCGCCCCCGGGGCACCCAACGTCATGGAATTGCGCAAATATCCACTGCGTACCACCGGCCCTGAAGAAATCACTGTGGCCATCGAAGCCGCCGGCGTGAACTTCATCGACCTGCACCGGCGCTCCGGCGTGCTGGACGATGGTTCAGCCTTCCCCCGGGGTTTGGGCATGGAAGGTGCTGGGCGTGTCGTCGAATGTGGATCGCAGGTGAAAAACCTGGCTATTGGCGATCGAGTGGCCTTCGTCGACAGCTCGACCGGCAGCTACGCCGATCACGCGGTCGTTCGCGCTTCGCGGGCGATACGCTTGCCCGACGGCGTGCCGAGCGAAGTCGCGGCGGGCATCATGTTCAAAGGGCTGACGGCCGAATACCTGACGCATCGCTGCGTGCCGCTGGCGCCTGGTGACTTTGTGGTGTGGCACGCGGCGGCGGGCGGCGTGGGCAGCATTGCCACAAGCTGGTTGGTCGCTCGCGGTGTACACGTGATAGGTCTCGCTTCGACCGAAGCCAAACGCCGTCAGGTTCTGGATGTGGGGTGCATCGCGGCCCTCAATGCCGAAGCGCCAGACACACAGGGGTCGATCCGTGAATTGACCGATGGCAAAGGCGCCCATGTCGTATTCGACTCTATCGGTAAAGATACCGTAGAGCTGTCATTGGCGAGTTTGCGTCCGCGCGGCCACCTCGTGCTGTTTGGCAATGCTTCGGGCGACGTGACGGATTTCAACCTGTCCCGGCTCGGGCAAATGGGTTCGCTGCATGTGACGCGGCCGTCGTTGAAGCACTACATCGGCGGCGACGCTGAATTGACCCACGCGGCCGAACGTGTGCTGCAAGCCGTGGCCAGCGGCGCGATTCGTTTGCCGGCAATAGCCCGCTTTCCCCTCGCGCTGGCTGCCCAGGCCCACTGCGTCATGCAATACCGCCAAACCCAAGGTTCATTGATTCTGGTGCCATGACCTCGCGGTAAGACGGTCGTCAGTGCATGCCGACCGCTTTGCCGTGAAACAGCTCCGTCAGATATTCCACCACTCGATCAACGCGGCTCACACCCTGGGTCGCCTGATTGCGCAGCAACCAGATTTCCGAACGGCGAGCAGGGTGATTGGCCAACACCTGGCACAGACCGGACTGGTGTCCGACATAGACGGGGAGCGCGGCAATCCCCAGATCGGCTTCGACGGCCTTGAGCTGCGCATTCAGGTTTGAAACACGCATCCACAGCTTCTGGTCTCCGGACATTTCGCTCAACCATTGGGCGAGCGGCATATACGACATTTCTTCGGTCCAGCCGATCAGGCTATGGTGCTTGAGGTCGGCGGGTTCGGCCGGCAGACCGTTGGCATCGGCATAAGCCCGGGAACAGAAAAGCCCCTGCATCAGGGTCCCGACCCGGCGCATGGTGAAGTTACCGTTCTCCGGTCTGCGCAAGCGGATAATGATGTCGCTGTGGCTCTGCGTGAGTTTCGACGACACCGCCGAGTTAATGAAGTCGAAGCTGATCTCCGGGTGCTGATCATGAAATACCGCGAGTTGCGGAATGATCAAGTGCGTGCCCATCAGTTCCGGACAATCGATGCGCACCTGTCCCGCCATCCGATCACCCGGTTGCGACATCTGCCGCTCGATCAGTTTGAAACGCTCTTCCGTTTCCAGTGCCAATGGCAGCAACGCTCTTCCTGCTTCGGTCAGGAAGTAACCGTTGGTCTTCTTCGAAAACAATACCGTGCCGAGCGATTCCTCAAGCGCCGCGATCTTGCGCGACACCGTCGAGGCCGAAACCTTGAGCGAGATTCCGGCCTCGGTCACGTTGTTCGATTTAGCCACGAAGATAAAAACCTTCAGATCATCCCAATCCATGTCGATGACATACCCAAAAATGGAAAATCGATCCCCACCTATTTCTATTCGAAATATCCAGAGGCCACGTTACAGTTTTTGCATGGAGCAAAACCCTAGAGGAAACATGGATGATACGTAACTCAATGCGCGCCCTTCCAGGGTTCATGCAGCCGTTTCTGAGTTGGCTGACAGCCAAGCCTCTGCCCGAAGATCTCGATAAAGTCCGTCCTCTGAAGCCGTTCCACCATATCGTTGTGTCGGCGGGATTAATAGCCGGCGGCGCACTGTTGGCCGGTATCGGTTATTCGCAAGCCAGCATTGCGCTGTGGCTGCTGGGCTTTGTCCTGGCCACCGGTGGCATCAAGCAGATGCAAGTGATGATCTGCCACAACTGCGCCCATGACATGGTCTTCGAATCGCGCGAGACCAATATGACCGTCGGCCGAATCATTTCCGGCGTCCTGATGCTCAAACCCTTCGATACCTACAAGCGCGAACACGCGCTGCATCACAGTTCGAAAACGCTGCTGACCGACGATGACGATACCCTCTCCTACCTGCAAAGTGTGGTGGGGTTGAAACCGTCCGACAGCATCGCCAGCATGTGGATCAAACTGGTCTCGACCGCGCTGTCGCCACTGGCCGTGCTGCGTTCGTGCTGGGGCCGATTGAAAGGCACCGCCACGGCTGAAAACCGCCGCGTCGCAGCATTGACCCTGGTCTTCTGGGTGGGCCTTGCACTGCTGTCGGCAGCCTTGGGCCATTTCGATCTGTTCATCGTGGCGTGGGTGATTCCGATCTTCGCCGGCTACCACATCAGCACCACATTTCGCCTGGCGGCCGAGCACACCTGGCCCAGCGTGGACGTACTGGAACGGCGCGGCATCGACTTCATTTGCGAGAGCACCACCGGCGTATTCATCGGCGAAGAACTGCGCATCCCCGAGGGTGCGGGGACTGTTCGACGCTTCGCCCATATCAGCGTTTGGCTGATCAAGATGCTGGCGTTCCACTTGTTTGTCCGGGTGTTTGTGATGGTCGGCGATACACCGTGTCACGACTTCCATCACCGGCGCCCACGATCCAAAGACTGGCCGAACTACATCACTGCCCGCGAACGCGACAGGATCGAAGGTTCCAAACCCTTTCCCAGGAACTATGCCGAGACCTGGGGCTACATCAACTCGGTGACCACCAACTTTCGCAACTTTCAACGGGCACTCCCGTACTACGCAACCAGGACAGCAACTTAAAAAGGGACTTTACGATGACTTTCAGCAAAACCGCTCTGCTCACCACCGTGCCTTCGGATTCCCATAGCTGGAATCTGGTGTTCATGGAGTTCCTGCTCACGGACATGGGCTGCAACGTCGAGAATCTGGGACCGAACACGCCCATGGATGAAGTGATCGCGCGGCTCAACCGCCACGCCAGTGCCATGGTCGTCGTCAGCACGGTCAATGGCCATGGCTACATCGAAGGCGCTGAACTCGCGCGGCGTATTCGTAGCGAAACCAAACACACCGACGGGGTGTATATCGGCGGCAAGATCTGCACCGAAAACGATCCTCAGACCATTGCCCGACATAGCGACACATTGCGCGCCGCCGGTTTCGATGAGGTGTTCGACGACAGCGTGGCCAATAGCTTCGATGCCTTTCAGCAATTGGTGTCCGCCCAGTTGTATCCAGAGCATTACCTGGAGAAACGGATCGCTCACTGACCCGTTGCACCCTTACCGATTCGCAGAAAAAGGCAGATCAGGATGATCGATTTCAACACTCATGTTCTTGAGCGCTTCAACGCGCATGGCCCGGTGCTCCAGCCGCGAATGGGCTTCAGTGACCCGACCCGGATGCAAGCCGGCCTGGAAGCCACGGCAGCGAGCCGGGCGAACACGGTGTGCACCATCACCCTTGATGCGTTCACCCGGGTAAACAATCTTGAAGCAGCGCAACGGGCCATCGACAGCGAATCGATGCTCAACGGTTATCCGATCGTCAACCATCCGCCAGCGCAGACCCGTGCCATGATCGACCAGATCGATGCGCGCTACCGCCTGCCCGTGCAGGTGCGTCATGGTTCGCCCGACCCCTTGCACATTTTCGAGCGCATGGTCGAAGTCGGTCTGCCCACCACCGAGGGCGGGCCAATTTCCTATTGCCTGCCATACAGTCGCACGCCGTTGCGCGAGGCGTTCGGGCATTGGGAAAAAGCCTGTCAGGTGCTGTCCAGCGGCGTCGACAACAGTCACATCGAAAGCTTCGCCGGTTGCATGATGGGACAGATGTGCGACCCGGTGATTCTGGTGGCGCTGAATATTCTTGAAGGGTTGTTCTTGCGCTCCCATGGCATCAAGACGCTGTCGTTCTCCTACGCTCAAGGCACCTCGCCGGTGCAGGATCGTGCGGCGGTGACAGCCCTCCAGCAACTCGCGGCCGAATATTTTGCCCCGGGCAGCTATCACTTTGTCGGTTATGTGTTCATGGGGTTCTTCCCGCGCTCGCTTGGCGGTTTTTGCCGAATCACTGGCGATGCGCTGGCGATGATCCGCGCCACGGGTGTGCAGCGCGTGATCATCAAGACACCGGTGGAATCAAGGCGCATTCCCCGGGTGGAGGAAAATATCGCGGCGCTGGAGTACTGCGACTACTGCCTGAACACCGACGGCGTCTTACCGCAGATTCCGTTCGATTCCCAGGAACACGGACGCGTCCTGCGCAGCGCGAAACGCCTGATCGAAGGTACGCTGGCCCACGACAGCAACTTGTCCGAAGCCCTGCTCGGTGCCTTCGACAGTGGTTTTCTGTCGATCCCTTACTGCCTGCACCCCGACAACAAACGCGGTGCCGGCACCGTGCTGACGCCGGAAAGCTATTACCATGGCTTCCAGGGCGAGCGGGTGGAAAACGCCTTCTCGTTTCTGGCGGCGCTGAGACAGAACATCCGCACTTACGACTGCGTGCTTTGACGCTGGAACGACCCGCTCGCTGCCTTAACTGGGGGCTGCTGCGCAGCCCAGCGGGGATAAATCCCCTCGCCACAGGGTTGGTGTCGAGCTGGGGATATCAATAAAGTCTCGGGTGCTGTCCATGGCCGGGGTCTTGCTGCAGATTTTGCACTGAGCTGAAAACAGTCAGTGCAACCCACCCCGTCTCCCGCTATTAATATCCTTTCCCCCTCAAGGTCCCGAGTCCGCAATGAAATTCGACCTCGCTTACTGCCGCAGCCTCGACGACAAGCTGTCGATCTATGACGTGCGCGATCTGAATTTCGACGAGACGGTGGCGTTCGATTCCGCGAAAGAACAGTTCCAGTGCCCCAACGATGCCTGTCGGGCGGCGTTTGATGAGGAGAATCGGCTGACGACATTCAATGCCAAGAACGTCAATTACATTCGCACGCCACATTTCAAGAACCAACCAACGACCCAGCATATCGAGGGCTGCCCTTATGTCAGTCCGAAAACGCCGGGGTTGGGTGCTCAGAGTGACGAGGCGGAAACGGATGACGACCGCGAAGAGCATTTTCCGTCGGAGCTGTTGCTGACTCGGCGTCAGTACGTGCGTCAACCGTCCGATCTGCCGAAGGATGTTGAAGCGACTCGCCCTACGCCCCTCTCTGTATCGCCCCACGGTGATAACACTCATTCCGCCCAGGACTCGACACCGGACAAGACCAGTGTCTTCGCACACCCGGTGGAATGTTTCGTCTCGAATTTCGATAACAAGGATCTGCTCAAGCGCATGCCGCTGAAGATCGGCGAGCACACGGCGCCCTATGGATCGTTCTTCAAGAAGATCGAGTACTTGCAGGACAACAGGGGCTTGATCTACTGGGGCAAGATCAAGGAGATCAAGGATTACACGCTGAGCTTTCGCATCGATTTCGAAGCAAAGGTCTGGTTCAAGCAAGCGGACGAGGCAAAAAAGAAGCCTTACTCAGTCAACGTTTACCTGAGCAAGAAGCTGATCGACAACTACCGCAAGCGCAAAGCGTTCCTGGCAGAAATCAAGCACGCCATCGACAGTGATGCGCCGTTGTACTGCTTCTTTTATGGCGTGACGCCGGAGTTCAAGCAGGTGCCGAGCAAGAAAAACCCCGACCAGACGTTCGGGGTGTTCAGTGCCAATATCGAGAACCTGGACCACTTCATTATTCGGGAAGCGCCGGGGTTGGCCGACAAGTAACTTCGTCCAGGGTGGTTGTAGCGCTACGCCTTCTTCATTGCGCTCCTTGAGCAAGTTGCCGTTCGAACGCCCATATCTCTCGTTTCACTTCCATACGCCGCTCACGGCTGCCTGGGCGGCGGACTCATCCAGACCGCCGTAACGCCGCAACCAGTGCACGATCATTTCCTCATCCGGAAAGTAATAGCCCTTATGACCTTTGCTGCTTCTCGGGGTGTCGTTCATATCGCCATCGAAGCGGCCCACAGCGTATTCATCTGCGGGTAACGTGCCCCATTCGGCGGCACAGTCCTCGAAAATCCAGGAAATTTCGTTGATGTGCTTTTGCGCACCGCGATGACCGCGTTTGTAAAAAGCGTACTCACGGCAACTTTTCTGGAAGCGCTCCATCATCGGTTCGTCATCGACCCAGCGAAGGAGGTCGTGCTGTCCCGCGTGACGCATCAAGCCATTGATCCATCGCTCTGAAAACCGTTGGACAAAACCTTCAACATCGGCTTTTTAGCATCGGCGAAAATCATGCAATAACGGGTTTGCACATGGATGACGAACAACACATATTTGCGTTGCACAGTGATTGCATGAACCAGCCACTGTTCGGCGAACTCACCCACCTCATCATCCTCTATGACGGATGAGGGTGGCTTTTCCACTGGCGTGATTTTCTTACCTTTGTTTACACGGCTGAAGAAGGCGCAGGCCGCTTCAGTACAGTTGAAGATCAACATTCAGGTTCTCTGGAAAAGACTTGAAAAAACTAGGCGTCTTCAGCCCATTCAATCTCATACGGCTGGCGAACAGCGTCGGAAATCCTTTCACGTAACTCGTCACTCAGAACCGCCAATTCCTGATCGTCCAGCAGGTCATAGGCAATCATCAATCTCAGCGATAAGGAAATCTCTCGGCGTCGGCCTACATTGAATGCCATTGCCATGTCCTTGTCCCGATTCCGCATAAAGCGATAGAGCGTACGATATCGCGCTTGAGCTGATAGCGCGTCGTTCTGAGCGATCGTCTGGGCATTAGCAAGAACTCCTTGGCAAAAGCGGTCCAGCGCCAGATCGTAAAGGTGGTTGTAGTTTTTCCAGTCACTGTCGGATGTTGGCATGGAGCCCCCTCACTAGATGAGCAACGCCGTACAGAAGCCTTACTCTGTCAACATAATCAGCATCACGATACCTAACAATCCAATATAGACCCAAGCATGAAGTCGATCCGGTATCCGCCCGATCCACGGCGTTGCCAGGCCGATGCCCACTAGCGCCCCGAGCGTGAGTACAGCGAAGGCCAGCAAGTCGACATAACCGACGAACCACGGCCCCAAGTCTGTTCCGGTGAAAGCGGCCAAGACCATGTAGGTCACGGTGCCGGCCAGAGCGACAGGCAGGCTCAGCGGATTGGCCATGGACGTGGCCTGGGACATGTTCAAACCACATCGGCGCAGCAGCGGCACGGTCATGACACTTCCGCCAACCCCCAGGAACGTGGCAATGATTCCGACAGCGGTCCCCCCCAACGCCGTTTCCATTGCCGTAAGGGGTCGTGGGACAGCATCGCAGGCGCGTGTCAGAAAACCTCGGCGCAACAGGCAGTCCAGAATGGTCAGGCCCAAGTAGACAATGAAGGCGTAGCGGATAATCTCGCCGCTCATCCAGGTGGCAGCCGTGGCGCCGAGGGTCGCGCCCAGGGCGATGAAGCCGCCGAACGGCCACAAGTAATGAGGAAGCAGCTGACCGGCGCGGTGATGTTTTCCAGTGGCAACCAGGGCGTTGACGATCATGACGCAAGTGGAAGTGGCCACGGCGATGTGCATCGCCGATTCACCGATAACGTCACCTGCGTGGCGAGCCATCAGCAGGCGGTAGATCAACGGCACCACGACAAAACCACCGCCGAACCCAAACAGCACCGCGGTCACGCCACTCAAGCAGCCGAAACAGGCGAGCAATAGATAGTACATTTAGGGAAGTCCGTGGAATGGGGAGGCGTCCACGATAGGTAAACGAGGGTTGGCCCGCTCTAGAAAACCGGCCAATAATGTTCGCGTTTACGCCAATCGCGAGTCACCCTTCGATGCGCAACACTTCGATCGATTTGTTGGATGCGACACCCAGAGCGGTCGTCGCCATTGGTACCGATTACCCCCCCGGGCATTTGCTGCCGTTGCACCGTCATCGCCGGGCACAGTTGCTCTACGGTGCCACCGGGGTGATGCAGGTCAGTACGGCAGATGGCAATTGGGTGGTGCCGCCGCAACGAGCAGTCTGGATTCCACCGGGGGTCGACCATGAAGTACTGATGCTGGGCGTGAGCACCCGCAGCCTGTACATCGAACCGGCGGCGGTAACGGCCATGGGCACGTGGTGCCAGGTCATCAGCGTGTCGCCCTTGATGCGCCAGTTGCTGATGGAGGCCGTGGAGCTTGCGCCGGACTACGACGAGGCTGGACGCGATGGCGCGCTGATCGATCTGCTGCTGCACGAACTGCTGCGCAGCGCCCATCTGCCGCTGCACCTTCCACTGCCCCAGGACCCGCGCCTGCTCGGCCTGTGCCAGGCGTTCCTGAAACACCCCGACACCCATGCCTCGCCCGTGCAATGGGCGGCGCAACTGCATATCAGCTTGCGCTCATTCAATCGCCTGTTCAGCCGGCAGACCGCGCTGAGTTTCAGCCAGTGGCGGCAGCAGGCGTGTGTCATGGCGGCGTTGGCTCGTTTGGCCGAAGGGGATTCGGTGACGCGCATAGCCCTGGATCTGGGCTACGACAGCCCCGCTGCGTTTTCCACCATGTTCCGTCGGGTACTGGGTCACGCACCGAGCGCCTGGCTGGAGAAGACCACCGGTCATTGATCAAAAAATGAGATTGATCAGGATTCAAAACAACTGTACAAAAACACAGTATTTTTTTGAATCCCACAGCTTTGGAGCACCCCATGGCCTCTCTCGCAATCAAAACCACCCTGGAACGCATCGCTGTCTATCAATTCACCCCTGCTCACAGTGCGCAGGCCCGAGCCATGCTGGGCTGGAGTGTCGAGGAGCTGTCCCGGCAATCCGGCGTTTCGGTCCAGGCCATCCGCCGCTTCGAGGCCGGTGGCGAGTTGCTCGATGTCACCCGCTTGGCCCTCGCGTTTCGCCTGGAGGCCGAGGGCCTGGTGTTCTTCCCCGGCTTCGCACCGGGGCGCGGCATGAACATCAAAGGCGCGACGCCAGACCCGATGGGGCGCTCCGATTACGCGATGATCGAATAACACCCACTGCGCAGGTGCTAGGCAATACCGGCCCGGTCCGGGTACGCCGAGGTTTCTACGTCCAGCCACCAGGCGCGGCCACGTTGAGGCTGCGCCAGGGTGAATGCTTCGCCCATTTGCGGAGTGGTGATGCACACGTTGCGCTCCCAGGCCAAGGCCAGGATGCGATCGAAGGGTTCATACCAGGCATGCATCGCCAGGTCGAACGTTCCGTTGTGGATCGGCAGCAGCCAGCGGCCCTTCAGGTCGATATGAGCCTGCAGGGTCTGCTCCGGCTGCATGTGGACATGGGGCCAATCGACGTTATAGGCGCCGGTTTCCATCAGCGTCAGGTCGAAGGGGCCGTATTGTTCGCCGATGCGTTTGAAACCCTCGAAGTAGCCGGTGTCGCCGCTGAAGAAAATCCGCGTGGCGCCATCGATCATCACCCACGAGGCCCATAAGGTGCTGTTGCTGTCGAACAGACCGCGACCGGAAAAATGCTGGGAGGGCGTGGCGATGAACTCGATGCCGTCCACCTCGGTGCCTTGCCACCAGTCCAACTGACGCACCTTGCTGGCATCGACACCCCATTTGATCAGGGTATCGCCCACGCCAAGGGGGGCCAGGAAGTGGCGAGTCTTGGCCGCAAGCTTGAGGATGGCCTGATGATCGAGGTGGTCGTAATGATCGTGGGAAAGGATCACCGCTTCAATCGGCGGCAACTCTTCCAGGCTGATGGGCGGCTGATGGAAACGCTTGGGGCCGACCCATTGCACCGGTGAAGCACGTTCGGAGAACACCGGGTCGGTCAGCCAGAACTTGTCCCGCAGCTTGAGCAACACGGTGGAGTGGCCGAGACGGAAGACGCTGTGATTGGGCGCGGCCAGCAACGCGGCGCGCGTCAGCGGTTGAACCTCTATGGCGCCCGCGGGCCGGGTAGCGCGCGGCTTGTGGAAGGTCATGTTCCAGATGATGCGCAGGGTCGTGCCGAACCCTTGCCGCGGAGTGAAGGCGTGATTGCGATACTTGCCCTGTTCGTGCCGGGATAAATGTTGGGCAGCCGGGCTATCGGTCGGAAAAGAGGGAATGGTCATGGTGCGATAACTCCAAGGACGTCGTCGCAATTGCGCTTCGCCGTTGTGGGACGCTGGATGGCCGTTGCATGCACGCTCAGCCGTTCGACACAGAAACTACACCATTCGGTGTAGTTTCTAGATTGCATGAATGCCGGAAGCAAGTAAACTGCCGAGTGTAATTTCTCTCCTCTCAACCGACGAATGCCCATGACCGTACCGCAGCGCCTTACCGAGCGAAAACGCGAAGCCATCCTCCAGGCCGCGATTGCTGAATTTCGTAGCAGCGGTTTCGAGATCACCAGCATGGACAAGATCGCGGCGACTGCCGGCGTATCGAAGCGCACGGTGTATAACCATTTCCCGAGCAAGGAAGAACTGTTTGCCGAAATTCTGAATCGGTTATGGAACAGCATTACCGCAGAACAGGACATGCCCTACAGCTCGCAAACGCCGCTACGGGAGCAGCTTCAAACGTTGCTGCAAGCCAAACTGCACCTGCTGGCGGACGAGAATTTCCTCGATCTGGCGCGCATCGCCATCGCCGCAACGATTCACTCCCCGGAGCGGGCCCAGGACATGGTGTCGCGCATGGGCCAGCGTGAAGAAGGCCTGACGGCCTGGATTCGCCAGGCCCAGGCCGATGCTCGGTTGAAGCCCGTGGAGCCGGCATTTGCCGCCCAGCAAATGCATGGGCTACTCAAGACGTTCGCCTTCTGGCCGCAGGTTTCGATGGGGCAACCGAGCCTGACCCAGGAGGAGCAGGCCCGGGTGATCGAATCGGCCCTCGACATGTTCCTGAGTCGTTACCAGGCCTGATTGGCTGGCGCATCCCGCTGGATGGGGGGCTATTGCAGCGATGGGTTGTGCACAACCTTCTGGTGCATTTCGGTGGTCAAGCTGTCGATTCGCTCGGTCAACGCCTTGGTCATTTCCGTCAAGCGGGTGTTCTGCTCCAACAATTGGAGCAACTGCGCCGTGTTCTGCGCGGCCTGGGCCTGGCGCTCGCTGTTGGCGACGGCCAAGGCTTCGCGATGTTGCGCATCGGCTTCCGCCTGGGCCTTGTCCCGAGCGGCCTGCCGGGTTTGCGCCAGCAAAATCAGCGGGGCGGCATAGGCCGACTGCAGGCTGAACGCCAGGTTCAGCAAGATGAACGGGTAAGCATCAAAGTGAAAGACCCCCATCAGGTTCAGGCTGACCCATAGCAGCACGATCAAAGTCTGCGCACCGAGGAACATCGGCGTCCCGAAAAAACGCGCGAACGCCTCCGCCCTCAGCGCAAAGCGATCATTGCCAAAAGTCGGCGCCAGATGAGCGTGAGGACGATGAAAACGCAAGTGGTCAACAGGTGCGGAGGGCGTGGTTTGGGAAGACTTCGTCATCGTGATGTTCTCTGCCAGGGGCTGGTGCTCAAGGCACTATAACCGTTGGGGGATCATCATCCATTGGGTCATGCACAGCCTGCACGTTAAAAGTCAGCGCCACCGCAGATTGCGCCCCAACTCATCGAACAAGGTCACCACCGAACGCAGGGCCCGGCAGTCCGGACGGGTCAGGAGCCACAGAGCCGTGTCATAGCCCTGCAACGGTTCACCGAGTGGCATCAGGCCCTGGCTTTCGTCGATCAGAAAGTCCGGCAGCGCCGCCACCCCCAAACCCGCCCGCACCAGTTCGGTGACCGAAAGCATGCTGTTGCAACGATAGGCGGGCACTACGCCGGGTAAATGCTGACGACGCCAGGCCACGGTGGGGTGATCAGGGAGAAAATCGTCCGGCGCGATCCAGGTCATGCCGGCCAGGTCATCCACATTCGCCGGGCGCAGGTACGTGGCACCGACACATACCCGGAACGTCACATTGCCGAGGTTGCGACCAACCAAGTGCTCCGGCGGCGTACGGGTCAGTCGCAACGCAATGTCGGCATCGCGGCGGCTGAGGTTGGCGAAGTCATTCGAGGTGCTCAACTCGAGGCTCAACGCCGGATAAGCAGGCATGAAACGCGCCAGCGCCGGCAGCAACAACGCTTGCAGGACTGAATCACTGCACGTCAGGCGCACCGTCCCGCTGATGACCTCGCCGCCCTGCTCCACCCCCACCCGCGCCGCCTCCAAAGCCTGCTCGGCGCGCTCGGCTTGTTCGGCCAATGCCTGGGCCAGGCTCGTGGGCAAGTACCCGGAACGACTTTTCTCGAACAAGGGCTGACCCAGGGCTGCCTCCAGCCGACGTACCGAACGAAACACCGTGGACACGTCCACCTGCAGCAGCCGAGCGGCCCGGGCCAGCGAGCCGCCACGGACTAGCGCCAGGATCAGGGACAGATCGGGATAGTCCAGACGATAGTGCGTTGCTGCATTGTTCACTTGGATAAACGCCAATATTGATTGCGTGAACGCCAATCTATAGTGGCCACCAGAAATCAACAAGCGGCGAGCCTCCCATGGAAAAACAGCATCCGTTAAACATCGCCCTGGTCGGCGACCACGACCCACGCATCACCGCTCACCGGGCGATCCCCCTCGCACTTGAGCTGGCAGGCAAACAAACCGGCCATGCCATTCGCCTGCAATGGCTGGCAACGCCGCTCATTACCGACAACGCTGTGCTGGAGGGTTTCGACGGTGTCTGGTGCGTGCCCGGCAGCCCCTACCAAAACGAAGCCGGCGCCTTGCAAGCCATTCGTTTTGCCCGCGAACAGCGTCGTCCGTTCCTGGGTACCTGCGGTGGTTTTCAGCATGCCGTGCTGGAATATGCCCGCCACGTGATGGGCTGGGTCGACGCCGTCCATGGTGAAACCTCTCCCGAGGCTGAACGGGCGTTGTTGACGCCGCTGAGCTGTGCCTTGGTGGAAACCATCGACAGCCTTCAGCTCGAGGCGGGCTCATTGATCGCCAAGGCCTATGGCCTACAGACGGCGTTCGAGGGTTACCATTGCCGCTTCGGGGTCAATCCGGATTTTGAAAAAGACTTGCTGAGCCAGAGCCTGCACGCCGTCGCCCGGGATTCGGCCGGCGGCCTGCGAGCGGTGGAGCTGCAGGGCCATCCGTTCTTTGTCGCCACGCTGTTCCAGCCTGAACGAGCTGCGTTGGAAGGCCGGGTGCCGCCACTGGTCCGCGCGTTTGTCGAAGCCTGCGCGAGGAAAATGTCATGAGCGCCCACTATTACGCCGTGATTTTCACCTCCCTGCGTACCGAGGGGGACCGGGGCTACGCCGAAGCCGCCGAGCGCATGCTGGCCCTGGCCCGGGAGCAGCCCGGATGACACAACCCCTTGTGGGAGCGAGCTTGCCCGCGATGGCGGCATGCCAGTCACAGTGATGTTGGCTGGTCCACCGCTATCGCGAGCAAGCTCGCTCCCACAGGGTTTCTGTTCAGTTCAAGATCGAGGCTCAGCCTTCCACCAACTGCCGCACCGCCACGATTTCCGGCAGATCGCTGCGGGCCATGTACACCCGCAACGGTTCGGTGAGGTTGATGCGGTCGTCGATGTTCTGGTCCAGCAGCAGCTGGATTCGCTCGCGCTTGAGGGCCATGGTGCCGTCTGCCACCGCAGCCCAGACAAACTCGCTGGTGGGGATGATGCCGTCGTCGGCCACGTCCATGCCGAAGGCGTCTTCGCTGAATCGCACGATGTACTGGCCGGTCTTGCGGTTCAGGCCGACAAAACCCTTGAGCTGGTCGGCGGCCTGGCAGATGAATGTCGAAGTGGTGCGCATGGTAAACCTCATGGATGCGTCCCTCGGGACGTCTGATCGATGGTTTACACGCAGGGCAAGCGAATGCTGGAGTTAAGGTTTCCCTCTGCCGGGGAAACTGGTGCGGCCAAGGGTACTGCAAAGCGACCTGGAAATGCGTGGGAAAAATCTGCTTTACACAGGTTTATGTCGGTGTAGCGATAGCGCCAACCGCGTTCAATTGTTAAAAGATAGGTTTTTGCCTCCTGCGAAAGGATCTCGAGCATGCCTGTCACCTTCACCCGCAGCGCCTTGGTGCTGAGCCTGTTGCTCGGCTTTGGTCAGACACAAGCCTCCGAAGCCCCGAGCCCCAAGGCCCTGGCAACCCTTCAAGGCATTCCGCATCCGGCGGTCATTGCCCACCGAGGTGCCTCGTTCGACGCGCCGGAATCCACCGCCGCCGCCTACAAGCTGGCCCGCGACCTGGGCGCCGATTATCTGGAACTGGACCTGCAACGCAGCAAGGACGGAGTGTTGTTCGTCCTGCATGACGACAGCCTGCTGCGCACCACGGATGTCGCCACCAAGTTTCCCGACCGCAAGGACAGCACCGCCAACGAGTTCACCATGGCGGAACTCAAAACCCTCGATGCCGGCAGCTGGTTCAACACCGCCTACCCGGACCGCGCCCGCCCTTCGTTCGCTGGCCTGAAAATCCTCACCCTCGATGAAGTGATCGACATTGCCGAGGGCAACCCACGGCACAAACCGGGGCTGTACATCGAAACCAAGGAGCCGAAGCTGTTTCCCGGCATCGAACGTGACCTCAAGGACAAATTGCAGGACCGTGGCTGGTTGAGCCCCTCCGGCTCCAAACTCGCAAAAAGCGCCACCGGGGTCGGTCAAGGCAAGGGCAAGGTGGTCTTGCAGACCTTCGAGAAGAGCAGCCTGGAACTGTTGCACAAAGAGATGCCGAAGGTGCCGAAGATCCTCTTGCTGTGGGTCGGCGAGGGCAACATCGAGCCCAAGTCCAAGGTGCCGTTTGCCGAATCCGGTGAAACGGACAAGGCGGCCTACTATGCCAGGCAGGAACCCAAGGACAGGGCGGAATTCGAGAAATGGGTCCAGTACGCCAAGGCCCAGGGCGCAGTGGGCACCGGTCCGTCCGCAGCCTTGACCCATGGCGGCAGCCAGAGTTACTCGGATCTCGTGAAGCCGTGGATGAACCAGTACACCCATGCCCAGGGTTTGCTGGTGCATGTCTACACCGTGGATGAGCCGGTGGACTTCAAGAAAGTGATGGACGCTGGCGTCGATGGCATTTTCACCAATCGGGCCAGTGAATTGCTCAAGTATTTCAAGCGTCCCGAAACAGGCAGTGTGACGCAGCTGTTGGAGAAGAACGGCTACTGAGTCGAAAGACGCTTCCAGGAAACGTGCTTCAAGTTTTTTCGAATTAAGGGTGAATTAAGTTGCCAGAGATAATCTGAACCCACTTAAACGACTCACCCTTTAACGACACCAAGGAAAGACATATGAAAACTTTGACTGCCCTGTTCACCGCTGCCGCCCTGACCCTCACCGCTGGCCTGGCCCAGGCTGACGTTCGAATCGACCAAGTTCCGCAACTGGTCAAGGAAGGCAAGATCAAATCCCTGGAATCGATGAACGAAGATGCCCTGAAGTTGCACCCAGGCGCCACCATCACCGACACCGACTTGGATAACCACTTCAACGGTTATGAGTATGAAGTGGAACTGAAAACTGCCGACGGCAAAGAGTTTGACGTGGACTTCGATGCCACAACGGGCAAAGTCCTGACCAACAAGCAAGACACTTGATCCATCGATTAAAGAAGCCGCGCAACTTTCAAGTTGCGCGGCTTTTTTGCGTACGCCGTGTATAAACCGCCACCGATCTGACGACACCGCGCAACTGTCACAAAACCTTCAAGAAAGCTTGCAATGATGCCGCTCAAGTGAACCTGTTGTCGCCGCGACAGGCACTCCCCGCAGCGAGCCCTCATGAACCACAGCATCGACCAAAGCCATCGCGATCCTGACCTGTTCGGCCTGCTCTACGGCTTTCGTTTCCGCCCCGGCGAGCGTGGCCGGGAGATCGATTCGGCCCAGGCCCTGCGAAGCCTGCAACAACCGCAAGACCCGGATGAGTTTCTCTGGCTGCACCTGAACCTGGCTCACGCAGCGTGCGAACGCTGGATGAAAAGTCACCTGGCCCTGCCCGAGGAATTTTTCGAGGCCTTGCACGAAGGTTCACGCTCGACCCGGATCGAACATGTCGACTCGGCATTGCTGGCCGTGGTCAACGATGTGGTGTTCAACCTCAGCAACCTGGTGTCTTCGGATGTCTCCACGTTGTGGGTTTGCGTGCACAGTCGGTTGATCATCAGCGCGCGCCTGCAACCTTTGCATTCGGTCGACAAGCTGCGCTCATCGGTCAAGGCCGGCGAGTGCTTTCGCTCACCGCTGGAACTGCTCGTGCATCTGCTACGCGACCAAGGCGAAGTGCTGACTCAGATCGTGCGCAAGACCAGCCTCAGCGTCGACCAGATCGAAGACCAATTGCTCTCTTCGCGACTGTCCACCAACCGCTCCGAGTTGGGCGCCCAACGTCGCGTGCTGGTGCGCCTGCAACGCCTGCTGGCCCTGGAGCCAGGCTCGTTGCTGCGCTTGCTCAACCGCCCACCGCAATGGTTGCAGAAGGAGGACGTCAAGGAGCTGCGCAAGTCCACCGAGGAGTTTGCCCTGATCATCAACGACCTCACCGCCCTGGGCGAGCGGATCAAGCTGCTGCAGGAAGAGATCGCTGCCAACCTCAACGAACAAAGCAACCGTACGCTGTTCACCCTGACCGTGGTCACGGTCCTGGCGCTGCCCATCAACATCATTGCCGGCTTCTTCGGCATGAACGTCGGCGGCGTACCGCTGGCCGGTGATCCCGAGGGCTTCTGGATCCTGGTGGCGCTGGTGGCGACCTTTACCGTGATTGCAGGTCGATGGGCGTTTCGCAAGCGACGCGATTATTGAAATCGTTCCACCTCGGGTTCACATAAGCTTCTGTGGTGAGGGAGCTTGCTCCCTCACCACAAGCCGTCAAGCACTCAACCGCGCCGTCACTTCATTCAACTGCCCGGACAACCCATGCAAATCCCGACTGGCCGCTTCGGTGCGCTGCACATTGTCGAGATTGGTGCTGGCGATGCAGGTGATTTCAGTGAGGTTGCGCGAGATGTCTTCGGCCACGGAGGTCTGCTCCTCCGCGGCGGTGGCGATCTGGCGGTTCATGTCGCGAATCGCTTCCACCGCCTGGGTGATGCGTTCCAGCATGGCGCCGGCCTGGGTCACCTGCTCGACACTTTCTTCACTGCGCGACTGCCCGCTTTCGATGGCCTGGGCGGCGTCCACTGCACCAGTCTGCACGGTCTGGATGATCTGGTTGATTTCGATGATCGATGATGCCGTGCGCTGGGCCAGGTTGCGAACCTCATCGGCGACCACCGCGAAACCGCGACCGGCCTCACCCGCCCGTGCCGCTTCGATGGCTGCGTTGAGTGCCAGCAGGTTAGTCTGCTCGGCGATCCCGCGAATCACTTCAAGCACTTTACCGATGCGCCCGCTGTCGGTTTCCAGACGACGGATCACCGTGGCCGTGTTGACGATTTCGCCACGCATCTGGGTGATGGTGTGGATAGTGCCCTGCATCACTTTCTCGCCCTGCTGCGCCGAATGATCGGCATCATCGGCAGCCCGCGCCGCATCGGCGGCATGGCGGGCAACTTCCTGGGCGGTGGCGGACATCTCGTTCATGGCCGTTGCCACCTGATCGGTGCGTTCGAATTGTTCGCTGGTACCTTGGCTCATCAGGCTGGCGATGGCATTGAGCTCACCGCTGGCACTGTCCAACTCCGTGGCACTGCGTTGCAGGCGCGTGAAGGTTTCGGCGAGGAAATCGCGCAAGGTATTGGCCGCCAGGGCGAGATCGCCCAGTTCGTCCTGGCGATTGCTGACGACCCGCTCGGCGAAACGGCCGCGACTCAATTGGGTCACGTATTCGATCAGGTTGCGGATGGGCTGCACCAGATTGCGGTTGACCAGCCACAGGCTGAACAACCCGATCAGCAGGCCCGAAACCAGCATCACTACGGTGCCCAACATAATCGTGCGATCCGCCCCGGCACTGATCGACACCGATTGCTCGCTGCCCATCTGGTGCAACTCAGCCACCAATGCACTCATCTGCTCGCTGGCAGCACGGTCGACGCCCTTGACCGCCGCATCACCGGCCGCCGCGTCAGCACCGGCCGCCACAAACGCGTCCCGGCCCTTCTGGTATGCCGAACCCAACTGACGGTGTTCGTCCCTCAGGCGCTCAATGCGTGCCTTGATTTGGGCTGGGAGGTCCTTGTGCCCGATCAACTCACCCAGAATGCCCTGGACATCGTGCTGGCGCTCTTCGAATTGCTTCCAGTACTTGTCCAGGTCCGCTGGCTGCTTGCCGCGCAACAGGACGTTTTTCCACTCCTGGACCTGCACCTTGAATTGCAGGTTGGCCTCGTCGATCAACTGCGAGGCGCGCAACGGGCCATCAATCAGGTGGCGATAATTCTGGACACCCTCGGACAGGAAATGAAAGGACGCCAGGGCGATCAGCAGCATCGCCAGCAAACTGCCGCTGAGCAGAGCAAGGATCTGGGCTCTTAAGGATTTTCGTAGAAACATGGTGGGAATCTCATGGAAGTAAAAGAGCCGAACTCACGGAGCGACATGCCCCGACCTCCATGTCCGGTGTCACGACCGAATGCAGCGGCATATACACACACCATCGGCCCTGCGGGCGCACTCTTGAGCCTCGCCGACTACCGGTAACTCCCTGGTGTCGGCCACCAGGAAAACTCGCCCAAGCCACCGTAAAGCGAGATTGGTCATGACTTGTCCAGACAACCCCTTTTATCGGCACACCAGGATTTAAAAGTCTTTTTGTCATTTCTCCTGGGGTATCCTGCCCACGCTTTGTAAAAGCGCGGATCTACCAGATCTATCCACAGACTTTGCGAGGAGCGCGATATGCACGAGATCCCTAATCTCCCCTTCCCAAGCCTGCACGACACTGAGCAGACGACCACGCTACAAGCCGGGGGGCAACCTGATGCCCAGCAACCCGAGCCCAAGGAAGCCACTGAACGCCGCCAGGCCGACAGCGAAGACTGATTGACCCGCACCACCAGACCGTGTGGAAAGCGCTAAGATGCGCTTTCCACACTGCCTGAACCCGAGCGCCCCATGACCGATGACACCCCTCCCTTCAGCGAAACCCAGGCCAGCGTCCTGATCGGCACCGCCGAGAGAATGGTCGAGATCTGGACCCGCCTTCCCGCCGAGAAACAAGCGGCCCTGCTGGCCCGTTTCGGCAGCGAAGAAAACGCCATCGCCGCGCTGGTCACCACGCGCCTGGTCAGCGGACAGCACGACCGCTGAACCACCATTGGGCAAATAGTTTTACTTTTCCACGCCGGGACGCCGCGCTCGCCGTTATCATAAGCAGCCTATCTATCCCGCTGCTCCGTGGACCTCTTATCCCATGTCAGATTCCCAGCGCCCCCTGGCGGTCACGCTGCAAGTCGTTTCCATCGTCCTGTTCACCTTCATCGGCTACCTGAATATCGGCATTCCCCTGGCCGTGCTGCCCGGTTTCGTCCATGGCGAACTGGGTTTCGGCGCGGTGATCGCCGGGCTGGTGATCAGCGTGCAGTACCTGGCCACCCTGCTCAGTCGCCCTTACGCAGGGCGAATCATCGACAACCTGGGGAGCAAGCGCGCGGTGATGTTCGGCCTCGCCGGCTGTGGGCTGAGCGGTGTGTTCATGCTCGTGTCGGCCTGGACGCCCCACCTGCCGACACTCAGCCTGATCAGCCTGTTGATCGGTCGCCTGGTGCTGGGCAGCGCCGAAAGCCTGGTGGGTTCGGGTTCGATTGGCTGGGGCATTGGCCGGGTCGGTGCAGCGAATACCGCCAAGGTGATTTCCTGGAACGGTATCGCCAGTTACGGCGCGCTGGCGATCGGTGCGCCGCTGGGGGTATGGCTGGTCAACGCGTTGGGGCTGTGGAGCATGGGCGTCAGCATCATCTTGCTGGGGTTGCTGGGGCTGGCATTGGCCTGGCGTAAAACCGCGGCGCCCATCGTCGCTGGCGAACGCCTGCCATTCATGCATGTGTTGGGACGTGTACTGCCACACGGCTGCGGCCTGGCCCTGGGCTCCATCGGGTTTGGCACGATCGCGACCTTCATCACCCTGTACTACGCCACGCAGCACTGGGACAACGCCGTGCTGTGCCTGAGCCTGTTCGGCGCCAGCTTCATCGGCGCGCGCCTGCTGTTCGGCAACCTGATCAACCGTCTGGGCGGCTTTCGCGTAGCGATTGCCTGCCTGTCGGTGGAAACCCTTGGCCTGTTGCTGTTGTGGCTCGCACCGGATGCCCACTGGGCCCTGGCGGGCGCGGCGTTGAGCGGTTTCGGCTTTTCCCTGGTGTTTCCGGCGCTGGGCGTGGAAGCGGTCAACCTGGTGCCGGCCTCCAGTCGTGGGGCGGCGGTGGGCGCCTATTCGCTGTTCATCGATTTGTCGTTGGGGATCACCGGGCCACTGGCCGGTGCCATTGCCGCCGGCTTCGGCTTTGCCTCGATCTTCCTGTTCGCCGCCCTGGCAGCCCTGGGCGGGTTGGCACTGAGTGTCTACCTGTACCGGCAGGCGCCCCGGTACCGTGAAGCGCGGGAGAAGGACTAGAAATCCACCTTGCCGCGCCCGGCCTTGATCGAGCCGCGCTTGGTCTTGGATTCCAGGCGACGCTTTTTCGAACCCAGGGTCGGCTTGGTCGGGCGGCGCTTCTTTTCGACCTTGGTGGCGCTGAGGATCAGTTCGGACAAGCGCTCCAGCGCGTCGGCACGGTTCTGTTCCTGGGTGCGGTACTGTTGGGCCTTGATGATCAGCACACCGTCGCTGGTAATGCGACTGTCGCGCAGGGCCAGCAGCCGCTCCTTGTAGAACTCGGGCAGCGACGAGGCCGGAATGTCGAAGCGCAAATGCACGGCGCTGGAGACCTTGTTGACGTTCTGCCCCCCGGCCCCCTGGGCGCGGATAGCCGTCAGCTCGATCTCGGCATCCGGGATGTACACGGTGTTGGAAATCGCCAGCATGGGAAAAGGGTCCGCAATCAGGACCCACAGAATACCCCGAATCCCCCCGACAACGCCTAACCCTGTGGGAGCGAGCTTGCTCGCGATTGCAATGCGTCAGTCACCCTTGATATTGCTGACCCACCACCATCGCGAGCAAGCTCGCTCCCACAAGGTTTCGTGCTTACTTGGCAGCCGCCACAGCCAATTCCTGGCGGGCACTGCGCTTGTTCTTGATCACGTAGCACACCCACATGAACACCACCCACACCGGAATCGCATACACCGAGATCTGGATGCCGGGGATCAGCAACATCACGCCCAGGATGAACACCACGAACGCCAGGCAGATGTAGTTGCCGTACGGATACCACAGCGCCTTGAACAACGGCGTCTGGCGAGTCTGGTTCATGTGCTGGCGGAATTTGAAGTGCGAGTAGCTGATCATCGCCCAGTTGATCACCAGGGTCGCGACCACCAGTGACATCAGCAACTCCAACGCATGCTGCGGGATCAGGTAGTTCAACAGCACCGCCACCAGCGTGACCGCCGCCGACGCGAGGATCGAACGTACCGGCACGCCGCGCTTGTCGATCCTGGACAAGGCCTTGGGCGCATCGCCCTGCTCGGCCATGCCCAGCAACATGCGGCTGTTGCAGTAGGTGCCGCTGTTGTACACCGACAGCGCGGCGGTCAGCACCACGAAGTTGAGGATATGCGCAGCGGTGTTGCTACCCAGCATCGAGAACACCTGCACGAACGGGCTGCCGCTATAGGCATCGCCGGAAGCGTTAAGGGTGGCCAGCAGGCTGTCCCAAGGCGTCAGGGACAACAGCACCACGAGCGCGCCGATGTAGAAAATCAGAATACGGTAGATCACCTGGTTGATGGCCTTGGGAATCACGGTTTTTGGTTTGTCGGCCTCAGCGGCGGTGAAACCGAGCATTTCCAGGCCACCGAAGGAGAACATGATGATCGCCATGGCCATCACCAGGCCGCTCACGCCGTTGGGGAAGAACCCACCGTGGGACCACAGGTTGGTCACCGACGCCTGCGGGCCACCATGACCGCTGACCAGCAAATAGCTGCCCAAGGCAATCATGCCGACAATCGCCACGACCTTGATGATCGCGAACCAGAACTCGGCCTCGCCGAAGACTTTGACATTGGCCAGGTTGATCGCATTGATCAGGATGAAAAATGCCGCCGCCGACACCCAGGTCGGGATGTCCGGGGCCCAGTAATGGATGTACTTGCCGACCGCGGTCAGCTCGGACATGCCCACCAGGATGTAGAGGATCCAGCAGTTCCAACCCGACAGGAACCCGGCGAAACCGCCCCAGTACTTGTGGGCGAAGTGGCTGAAGGACCCGGCGACGGGCTCTTCGACGATCATTTCGCCCAACTGGCGCATGATCATGAAAGCGATGAAGCCGCAGATGGCGTAGCCGAGGATCATCGACGGGCCGGCTGATTTCAGCACCCCGGCCGAGCCGAGGAACAGGCCGGTGCCGATCGCGCCACCAAGGGCGATCAATTGAATGTGGCGATTTTTCAGGCCGCGTTTCAGCTCGCCCGAATGCGAGTTTTGTCCACTCATGAAAAGGGTCTCACGCAAGGTTTGATGATGTTCGTTAGACGTTGCCGCTCGAATCGGATCTCAAGCAGCGCCGATCAAACCCCAGCGCAGGCACCAGGACTTCAGCGTTTTTACAACGGTCATGCGTCACCTGTTTGTTTTTATCTGTGACGAAATCGAACCCGACACGCTTGTGGCGTGGCGGAGTGAACAAGGTGGATAACCTTGAAAGTGCGTGGGTACGCGAAGGGTCACAGTAAAACGCGGCGCATTGTACACCGCTGCCCCCCTGCTGCCAGACACCACCGGATCAGCGTGTCGTTTGCCGGGATTGCATGGGTCCGCCTCGAACGTGCCGGGCGGCTGCAAAAAAGTGTCCAGGCCCTTGCGAGCCCGTGAAGGATGTAGCGCTAAAGACGCCACGACGGGAGAAATGCACTTGAGCTGTGGCGTTCATTGCGCCTCCTTCTTGTTATTCACCTGCACAACAGGCATAGGGCGCATCTCACCCTGCCCATCGATTCGAAACAAGCGGGCCAGAGCCTTGGAAAACCCTGCAGGGCGGGGCTTACGGAAGTTTTTTCTTACGCTTCGGGGAAACGACGTTTCAGGCCCTCTGGGCCGGCCTTTTTCGTCAGCATTTCTTTACAAACTGTCACGCAAACTTTCCAAGTAGGAATTTTCCGTAGGCTGACTGCAAATTGACGGTAGGTAGCTACCTATTTAAAAAAAACACCCAGGCAGCTGTTTTTGAATGAGTAATGCTGTCGGTGAAAATGGAACAAAAAGTTCAAACGAAAAAAAATAAATTATTTTTTTGCAATCCAAAAAACCCTCGACTAGGTTTTCAGCGACTTGCCAAGGCATCGTGCCGACAAGTTCTGCGGTGCCGTTGTCGGCCTGTTTCCACTCGCCGAATCGGTCCGCTGATTTCCGTAAAAGTCATCTAGGAGATTCACTATGCAAGCACTGGACAAAGACTTGGAAACCGAACTGCAACTGGACGAATGGTTTGAAGCTCCGACCCATGAAGCCGCTGTTGAAATGATGCAAGCCGACGCCGTCGTTCCGTTCGGCACGGCGATGTGGCCTCTGTAGGCACCGCCCGGCGGAGGCGATCCGGCCGGTCGACTCCGCCACTTTTTGCCGGTTGTCAGGGAAGTCAAATGAACTTGTCAGGGAAGAATAAGCATGGACACACAACGAGCCATCTCACATTTCCTTTACTACCTCGAACACCACCCCGCCCTGGCCGGCATTCAGCCCGCCAAGGTGTTGCTCGGTCATACCGCTGACTACGAAGCGCTGACCGGCGCCATTGCCGAGCAGGCGGACAGCGGCTCGCCCTTCCGGTTCAGTGCCATGCGACTGGACCTCGAATCCACGGAGCGCCTGTCCAAGGCCATTGCCGACAGCGATCTGTATATTTTCTTCTACGACTCTTCCACTCTGGCCAACCCACGTCCCGACGGCCCGGACTTTGTCCGTGCGCTGCAAGGCGTGATGGCCGACAACTGGAAGAAATCGCTGCTGTTCAAGGACTACGGCGATTATTTCTACGACACCTTCAGTGTGATTCCCCAGCGCATCGCCGGGCTCAACAGTCACCTGATCCGGCGCATGTCCCAGGCGACGACCCTGAGTTTCCAGGATGACCACGGTTCATATTTCGACACCGCCCTGGGCGGCGTGAAGAAATGGACCGACATCAACGGGGTCGGCAACTACGACCTGGCCCCCGGCGAAATCGCCACCCACAGTGACACTATCAACGGTCGGGTGAAGTTCGTTGGCACGTTCCTGAGCACCATCCCGTTCGCACGTAAATACGGCGTGTTGCAATCGCCGCTGGAGCTGTGGATCGAAGACTCCACCATCCAGAAGATCGCCACCGATGTGCCGGGCCTGGAACACGACTTCAACAAGTACCTGGACGCCAACCCGTCCAATCGCCGCATCGAGGAACTGGGAATCGGCACCAACGAAGGGGTCAAGAGCCTGTACGCCCGCAATGCCGGTTTCGAGGAGCGCCACTGCGGCTTGCACCTGGGGCTCGGCGGTGGGGCCAAGGGCAGCCACCATCTGGATCTGATTTTCGAGAGCGGCGTATTGGCGCTGGATAACGAGCCGATATTCGATGGGCGGTTTGTGCTTTAGGTTGGGATTTCTTCAAGGCTGATGCCGCCATCGCGAGCAAGCTCGCTCCCACAGTGGGACGGCGTTGAATGTAAATCTTCCATTCGCTGAAGACCCCTGTGGGAGCGAGCTTGCTCGCGATGGCGGACTCACCGGCACCGAATCAATAAAAGCCAGGCAAAAAAAAAGCCAACTCGAAAGTTGGCTTTTTTCATGGGCGGCTGCCGATCACTCCGGCTTACGACGCCCGAACCCCGGACGCTGTCCCGAACCTGCCGGTGCACCACGGCGCTTGCCCGATGGCGCGTCGCGGTCGGCCAGGACGATACCCGGACGCTTTTTCGGCGCCGGCTTGGCCGGACGCTTGGTGTCGGCCGGGCGATCTGCGACTGGCGTGCCGCGGCCTGCCGGAGCACCGCGACCTTCACCGCGCTCGGTCCGACCATTGGCCGGACGCGGCGTACGTGGGCCACGCTCACCGTCCTGACGAGGCGCAGGCTTGCGGGCCGGGCGTTCGCCTTCGATCTGCGGCTCGCGGGAAGGGCGCGGACCGGTCGCCACACCTTCAGCAGCCGGACGCAGCGTACGCACGCGCTCGGTCTTGCCCATCGGGCGCGAGGATTTACGCTGCATCCGCTCCAGCTTGTCCTTGCTCTTGGCGGTCATCTGCGGCATCGCCACCGGCTTGAGACCCACTTCGGCGGCCAGGATGTCGACTTCGTACTGGCTCATTTCGCGCCAGCGGCCCATCGGCAGGTCGGAGTTGAGGAACACCGGGCCGAAACGCACGCGCTTGAGACGGCTGACCACCAGCCCCTGGGATTCCCACAAACGCCGTACTTCACGGTTACGGCCTTCCATCACCACGCAGTGATACCAGTGGTTGAAGCCTTCGCCGCCGGGCGCCTGCTTGATGTCGGTGAAACGCGCCGGGCCGTCTTCCAGCACAACGCCGGCCTTGAGGCGCTCGATCATCTCGTCGTCGACTTCGCCACGCACACGCACGGCGTATTCGCGGTCCATCTCGTAGGACGGGTGCATCAAACGGTTGGCCAGCTCACCGTCGGTGGTGAACATCAGCAAACCGGTGGTGTTGATGTCCAGGCGACCGATGTTGATCCAGCGGCCTTCTTTCGGACGCGGCATCTTGTCGAACACGGTCGGACGGCCTTCCGGGTCGTCACGGGTGCAGATCTCGCCGTCGGGCTTGTTGTACATGATCACGCGGCGCACCGTTTCGGCGGCCTCTTCGCGCTTGATCACCTTGCCATCGATGGTGATGGCGTCGTGCATGTCGACACGCAGGCCCAAGGTGGCATCTTTGCCATTGACCTTGATCCGGCCCTGGGTGATCCAGGCTTCCACGTCACGGCGCGAACCGACGCCGATACGGGCGAGGACTTTTTGCAGCTTCTCGCCTGCTGGGCCGATTTCCTGGCTGTCGTTCTGGTCTAGGTCTTTCATTCTGGGCACCTCCCGGTGTGGTCGGGTCAGGCGCTGGGCCTGACGCTTTGAAAACGGGTCTTGGACGAAGGGATCGCCAAAGGGTCGCGAATCATACGCCTGTTGAGGCGATTGCGCATCAGAGATTAGCTGATCAATCCAGGCCCAGCGCTTTTTCCGCCGACCGGTGGCGCAATGCAGAGGCTCTTGGTGGAGTTCATGATGCACCGCATGACCCCCTGTGGGAGCGAGCTTGCTCGCGATAGAGGTTTAACTTTCAACGATGATGTTGGCTGTCAGACCGCTATCGCGAGCAAGCTCGCTCCCACAGGGGTAGTGGGGTTTCAGCATTGTTTTTCCAGCACGCGGGATCAATCGTCGAACTGGCGCCGTTCGTTCTCGATCGCCTCGGCCAGGGCCCGGGCTTCGGCTTCTTCGTCGCTCAGTTCGGGTTCCGGCGGCTGGAGGGCGGCAACGGCGGCCAGCAGTTTTTCCCGGGCCTCGGCAACGCCGAGGATGTCCTCTTCCGGTTCTGCTTCTGGCTCTGGCTCTGGTGCAGGCTCCACCTCGCTATCGGCCTCGGGTGGCTCATCCCCAGGACCAGGCCCCTCACGCAGCAGGTCGTCGAAATCGGTCTTGAGGCCTTCTTCCATGGTGTCCAGCTCCAGCAACAACGAGTGGAAACTGGTCTCTTCCTTCGGCTCCTCAGGCTCGGCGCTGGCATCCGCCAGTTCCTGCAAGCCCTGGGGCACCGGCACGTCGTCGAACTCCAGCACCGGCTCGGGCTCCAGCTCCCGCAGTTCGGCCAGGGGCGGCAGGTCATCCAGGTTCTTCAGGTTGAAGTGATCGAGAAAGGCCTTGGTGGTGGCGAACATCGCCGGTTTGCCGGGCACATCGCGATAGCCGACGACGCGGATCCACTCGCGCTCCAGCAACGTCTTGACGATATGGCTGTTGACCGCCACGCCCCGTACATCCTCGATCTCGCCCCGGGTGATCGGTTGGCGATAGGCGATCAACGCCATGGTTTCGAGCATGGCGCGGGAGTAGCGCTGCGGCCGCTCCTCCCACAGGCGCCCGACCCAGGGCGCGAACTTCTCGCGGATCTGCAGGCGATAACCGGACGCCACTTCCTTGAGCTCAAAAGCCCGTCCCTCGCAGGACTTGCCCAGCAGCGTCAGGGCTTTCTTGAATACGGCCGGCTCGGGTCGCTCGCCTTCTTCGAAGAGTTCGAACAGGCGCTCCATCGATTGCGGCTTTCCCGAGGCCAACAGGAAGGCTTCAAGCAATGGGGCCAGCTCGCGGGGTTCAGTCAGATTCATTGATTTGCTCGTTATTCGGCTCGTGCCCGCACGTGGATCGCTGCGAACGGCTCATTCTGCACCAGCTCGACCAAGGATTCCTTGACCAATTCCAGGATCGCCATAAACGTCACCACCACCCCCAACCGCCCTTCCTCGGCGGTGAACAGCTCGACGAACGGCACGAAGCCGCCGCCCTTGAGCCGCTCCAGCACATCGCTCATGCGCTCGCGGGTGGACAGCGCTTCGCGGCTGACCTGATGACTTTCAAACATATCGCCTCGGCGCAGGACCTCGGCCATGGACATCAGCAGTTCTTCCAGGCTCACATCCGGCAGCAACTTGCGCGCCCGCGCTTCGGGCGCATCGAGCTTGGGCACCACCACATCGCGGCCCACCCGGTTCAAGCCATCGAGGCCTTCGGCGGCGACCTTGAAGCGTTCGTACTCCTGCAAGCGCCGGATCAACTCGGCCCGCGGGTCGTCCTCTTCCGCTTCGACCTCCGCCGAGCGCGGCAGCAGCATCCGCGACTTGATCTCGGCCAGCATGGCGGCCATCACCAGGTACTCGGCCGCCAGTTCCAGGCGTACCGACTGCATCAACTCGACGTAGCCCATGTACTGGCGGGTGATTTCCGCCACGGGGATGTCGAGGATATTGATGTTCTGTTTACGGATCAGGTACAGCAGCAGGTCAAGCGGGCCCTCGAAGGCTTCGAGGAACACTTCCAGCGCATCCGGCGGAATGTACAGGTCCAGGGGCATTTCCATGACCGCCTGGCCATAGACCATGGCGAACGGCAACTCCTGCTGCGCGCCGGCCTGGCTGTCGGCATTGTCCACGGCGGTTTCCACGGCGGACATTCAGGCCTCGACCATGAACGGCGTCGGATCGCCGCACCCGACGCGCACCACCTGGGGCTCGCCATCGGCCAGGTTGATCACCGTGGACGCCGACATGCCGCCGAAACCGCCGTCGATGATCAGGTCCACCTGATGCTCGAGTATCTGGCGCATCTCATAGGGATCGGTCAACGGCTCGGTCTCGCCGGGCATGATCAGCGTCACGCTCATCAGCGGCTCACCCAGTTCCGCCAGCAGCGCCAGGGCGATGGGATGGCTCGGCACCCGCAGGCCGATGGTGCGTTTTTTCGGGTGCAGCAACAGCCGCGGGACTTCCCGGGTGGCATTGAGAATGAACGTGTAGGGCCCCGGCAAATGCGCCTTGAGCAAGCGGAAGGTGCCGGTGTCGATCTTGGCGAACAGGCCCAACTGCGAAAGGTCGCTGCAGATGAGCGCGAAATTGTGCTTGTCGTCCAGTTGACGCAGGCGTCTGACACGCTCCACGGCATTCTTGTCGCCGATCTGGCAACCGATGGCGTAGGACGAATCGGTGGGATAGACCACCACGCCACCGCCACGAATGATTTCCACGGCCTGTTTGATCAGGCGCGCTTGCGGGTTTTCCGGATGAATCTGGAAAAATTGACTCACGTGTTCTACCTGTTCAGACGGCGGCGGTAACGGGATCATGTTTGAATCTACACCATAGTGGTGGCAGATCTTCCGGCAACGGGCGGTATTCGCCGATCTCGGACCAGCCCCCAGGGCCATGGAAATCACTGCCGGCGGTGACCAGCAGGCCGAACTCACGGGCCAGGATCGCCAGGCTGCCCACTTGCTCGGCAGGCTGATGGCCGTTGACCACCTCGATGGCATGACCCCCCGCTTGAATATAGTCGGCAACCAGGCGGCGGCGCTTGCTGCGGGTGAAATCATAGTGCCATGGATGCGCCAGGCTGACCCAGGCGCCAGCGGCCCGCAGGGTCTGGACGGTTTCTTCCAGGGTCGGCCAGTGCTGCTTGACGTCCCCCAGCTTGCCGGCCCCCAACCATTTGCGGAACGCTTCGGCGCGATCCTTGACGAACCCTTCGCGCACCATCCAGTCGGCAAAGTGTGGCCGGGCCGGGGCGTTGCCGCTGTCGCCCAGTTCCTGCTGGATCTGCCGGGCGCCGTCCAGCGCACCGGGCATGCCCTTGAGGGCCAGCTTGCGGCTGATCTCTTCGGACCGCAGCCAGCGCCCGTCGCGCAGTTGTGCGATGGCCTGGACCAGCGCCGGCGCATTCACATCGAAACCATAGCCCAGCACATGGATGGTCGCCCCGCCCCAGGTACACGACAACTCGACCCCGTTGACCAGCTGCATGCCCAGCGCGGTGGCGGCGCTGCGGGCCTCGTCGAGGCCCTCGAGGGTGTCGTGATCGGTCAGGGCCAGGACTCGCACGCCGTGCTCGAACGCCCGCGCCACCAGAACCGCAGGCGCCAGGGCGCCATCGGAGGCCGTGCTATGGCAGTGCAAATCAACATTCACGAGAGTTTGTGACCTCAAATCAGCTGGCCCTATCGCGGCCAAGGATGTTTGTTATTATGCCGCCACATCCTGCTTCTGGCTGCCACTGTGAAACAATTCATCGACTTCATCCCGCTCCTGCTGTTTTTCATCGTCTACAAACTTGATCCCCGGGCCGTCGATTTCGCCGGTCACTCCTTGACTGTAGGCGGTATTTACAGCGCCACCGCCGTGCTGATCATCAGCTCCCTGGTGGTCTACGGCGCGCTGTTCGTGTCCCAGCGCAAGCTGGAGAAGAGCCAGTGGCTGACCCTGATCGCCTGCCTTGTCTTCGGCAGCCTGACCCTGGCGTTCCACAGCGAAACCTTCCTCAAGTGGAAGGCCCCGGTGGTCAACTGGCTGTTTGCCCTCGCGTTCATCGGCAGCCACTTCATCGGTGACCGACTGCTGATCAAGCGCATCATGGGCCATGCCATCAACCTGCCGGAACTGATCTGGACCCGGTTGAACATCGCCTGGATCGCGTTTTTCCTGTTCTGCGGCGCCGCCAACCTGTTCGTTGCGTTCACGTTCCAGGAGTACTGGGTCGACTTCAAGGTCTTCGGCAGCCTGGGCATGACGCTGCTGTTCCTGATTGGCCAGGGCATCTACCTGTCCCGTCACCTGCACGATGCCGACCCCACCACGCCTAAAACCGAGGACTGACATGCTCTACGCAATCATTGCCACCGACGTCGCCGACTCCCTGGAAAAACGCCTGGCCGTGCGCCCGGCACACCTGGAGCGCCTGCAACAGCTCAAGTCCGAAGGTCGCATCGTGCTGGCCGGCCCGCACCCGGCGGTGGACAGCAATGACCCGGGCGCCGCCGGTTTTAGCGGAAGCCTGATCGTGGCCGAGTTCGACTCCCTGGTCGCCGCCCAGGCCTGGGCCGAGGCCGATCCGTTCGTGGCAGCCGGCGTCTACGCCAATGTCGTGGTCAAGCCGTTCAAGCAAGTCCTGCCGTAAATCCTCCCTGGCGCGATGGGCCTTCACGGCTCATTGCCGCCGTTGCTCATCTTTCTCATTTGCCTGCCGACAACCTGTCCAATCTCGATTGGAATTCAGGAGTTGCAATGCGCAAAGGTCCGTTGTGCCTGTTGTTGGTCTCGTTGGCGATCGGAGCGCCCGCCCATGGCGAGGAAAGCACCGAGGGCAGTCATTCGGCGCCCTTGTCCTTGAGCGCCAGCGGCCAGATCGCCGAATTGCAGCAACGCTTGAAAGACAGCGAACGCCAGCGTGAAGAGCTGAGCAGACAACTGCAAAATGCCGAAAGCGCTGTGCTAGCCCGGCTGCGCCAGGAGAACCAGCGCCTGAAGCTGCAACTCAAGGAAGCCCAGGCCAGCCCGCTGCCACGCCTGTTGACCGATCAACAGCAATGGTTCGTCATTGGTGCCGGGGTAGCGCTATTGGCCTTGCTCTGCGGTATCTTTGCCAGCGGTGGACGTAGACAACGTCGGCAATGGCTAAATTGAGTGAGTCATGAGCGAGCTGTTACTGATAGATGATGACCAGGAGCTGTGTGAGCTCCTCGTGAGTTGGCTGAGCCAGGAAGGGTTTCAGGTCCGCGCCTGTCACAATGGCCAGAGTGCCCGCAAGGCCTTGGCCGAAACCGCCCCGGCTGCCGTGGTCCTGGACGTGATGCTGCCCGACGGCAGCGGCCTGGAACTGCTCAAGCAACTGCGCAACGATCATCCGGAGCTGCCGGTGCTGATGCTGTCGGCCCGGGGTGAGCCGCTGGACCGTATCCTTGGCCTGGAACTGGGCGCCGACGACTACCTGGCCAAGCCCTGCGACCCACGGGAACTGACCGCCCGCCTGCGCGCCGTGCTGCGCCGCAGCCATCCGGCGGCGGTGTCCAGCCAGATCGAACTGGGTGACCTGACTTTCAGCCCGGTGCGTGGCGTAGTCAGCATCGACGAACAGGAACAGACCCTTACCGTTTCCGAAAGCCGCCTGCTCGAAGCACTGCTCAAGCAACCGGGCGAGCCGCTGGACAAGCAGGAACTGGCGCAGATCGCCCTGGGCCGCAAGCTGACCCTGTACGACCGCAGCCTCGACATGCACGTGAGCAACCTGCGCAAGAAAATCGGCCCCCACCCCGACGGTCGCCCGCGCATCGTGGCGCTGCGTAGCCGGGGTTATTACTACAGCCTTTGAACACTGCCCCGATTCCGTGCTTGGACCGGGGGAAATGATCCCCCTGTGGCGAGGGGATTTATCCCCGCTGGGGTGCGAAGCGCCCCCAGATGTGTCTGCCACCGCGGTGCATCAGATAAAACCATGAGGGCCGCTGCGCGGCCCAGCGGGGATAAATCCCCTCGCCACAAATAATCTCCTCGCCGCATTTTCTGCGTCCACTGTTTTGTAAGCTCGTCATCAAACCGTCTTTACCCAAGCTTTACGCCCCCCTGACCGCCGCTGACCTTGATCTCCGTAATCTGCACACATCCGGAACTGACCGGGAATGAGACAAGGAGACACACCATGCGCAAGACCCTTATCGCTCTGATGTTCGCTGCCGCCCTGCCGACCGTCGCCATGGCCATGCCCGAAGGCCCCGGCCCGATGGGTCCGATGGGGCCGATGGACGGCCCGCGTCACGGCGGCCAGATGCACGACAGAGGCCCCTACGGCCAACTGGACCTGAGCCCCGAACAACGCCAGCAGATTCGCCGGATCATGGGCGAGCAGCGCCACGAACAACGGGAACTGATCGACAAGTACCTGGCCAAGCTGTCGCCAGCCGACCAGAAAGCCATGCAGGACGAAATGCAGGCCCGGCATCAGAAGGTCGATGCCCAGATCCGCGGACTGTTGAAGCCTGAGCAGCAGAAGGAATTCGACGCGATCCAGAAGAAACAGGCCGAACGTCGCGCCGAGTGGGCTGAGTTCAAAGCCTGGAAAGCGCAACAACCGCAAAAAGCGCAATAATGCACTGAGGCTTGCCCAGCCCAACGGCCAATCACCGTTGGGCTTTCTTTGTTTTCGAGGATTTATCGTGCGTTCATTGTTCTGGCGCATCCTGGCCAGTTTCTGGCTGGCCATCGCCCTGGTTGCAGGGCTTTCCATCCTGATGGGCCATATGCTGAACCAGGACGCCTGGATCCTCAGCCGTCACCCGGGCCTCAATACCCTGCCCGAAGAGTGGACGCAAACCTACGAAACCCAGGGCGAGGATGCCGCCCAGGAGATCCTGCAACAGCGCAAGCGCCAGTATCACATCGACGTCCAGGTGTTCAACGAAAGCGGCGACCCGGTGGTACGCGGCACCTTCCCCCATCGTGCCGCGGCCTTCGAGGCCCGGCAGAACAACGACGACCGACGCCTGCCCTGGCGGCGGCTGACCGACGAGTTCACCAGCGCCAAAAGTGGCGACACGTACCTGTTCATCTACCGCATTCCCCATCCCGAACTGGACGCCTGGCACCGCGGCAGCCTGCTCTGGCCCCTCAGTGCACTGGGCATCGCGCTGGTGGTGCTGACCTTGTTCAGCCTGTTGGTGACGCTTTCCATCACTCGTCCACTGAATCGACTGCGCGGCGCGGTGCATGACCTGGGCCAGGCGGCCTATCAGCAGAACAGCCTCGCCAAGCTGGCCAACCGGCGAGACGAGTTCGGCGTGCTGGCCACCGACTTCAACCGCATGGGCGCACGCCTGCAAAGCTTGATCGCCAGCCAGCGCCAACTGCTGCGCGACGTGTCCCACGAACTGCGCTCGCCCCTGGCCCGGCTGCGCATTGCCCTGGCATTGGCTGAACGGGCCAGCCCCGAGGAACGTGAAAAACTCTGGCCACGCCTGACCCGCGAATGCGATCGCCTGGAAGCGTTGATCAGCGAAATCCTGGTCCTGGCCCGGGTCGACGCCGACAACGCCAGCGCCGAAGAGATGGACCTCAACGGTTTGCTGTTCACCCTGCAAAAAGATGCGCAACTGGCGTCACCGGAGCAAACCGTGCAGTTTGAAACCGAGGCAGACCTGACCCTCAAGGGCTGGCCGACCATGATCGAGCGAGCGGTGGACAACCTGCTGCGTAACGCCCAGCGCTTCAATCCGACCGGGCAACCCATCGAGATGCGCGCGGCGCGCCAGGGCGAACGGATCCTGATCAGCGTGCGCGACCACGGGCCTGGCGTGGAGGCCGAACACTTGGGGCAATTGGGCGAGCCGTTCTACCGCGCCCCCGGCCAGACCGCCGCCGGCCATGGCCTGGGCCTGGCGATTGCGCGTCGTGCCGCCGAGCGCCATGGCGGTGCGCTGGTGCTGGGCAACCATCCTGACGGTGGGTTCGTCGCGACCCTGGAACTGCCGCTGGTGCCGGGGGCTGTTGTCCAACCGTAATCTTCATCTAACTGGTAGGACCGGGCACATGGTAGATCTGTGGCGAGGGGATTTATCCCCGCTGGGCTGCGAAGCGGCCCCTGAGCTGCCTGATAGGACGTGGGGACCGTCACATTTTTGGGGGCGCTGCGCGCCCCAACGGGGATAAATCCCCTCGCCACAATGGATCAAACTATGCCTCAAACCAAACGATAATTCCTCTTATTCAAACTCCCCGGCCCTGTTAGACTTTGCGCCCTCTTTTCACCTCTCTCCCAGGTCGCCCGATGCCGTCGTTGCCTCTTCGTTTATGTGCACTGTTCATGGCCTTGGGCCTGAGTGCCTGCGATGACGCCCCGCGTTTTACCCAGGCCGAACCGGGTGAAGCCCGCTCCGGTGGCGCCGCGACGGTTCGCAAGAGCGATCAGAACGCCTTTTCCCTGCCCTCGGCCAACCTGCCACCTTCGCGGCGCGTGGATTTCAGCGTCGGCAACAGTTTCTTCCGCAGCCCGTGGGTGATCGCCCCCTCGACCACCACCGCCCGGGACGGCCTCGGCCCGTTGTTCAACACCAACGCCTGCCAGAACTGCCACATCAAGGACGGTCGCGGTCATCCGCCAGCGCCGGACGCCGCCAGCGCGGTGTCGATGCTGGTACGCCTGTCGATTCCCGATGCCCCGCCCTACGCCAAGGTCATCGAACAACTGGGGGTGGTGCCGGAGCCGGTTTACGGTGGGCAGTTGCAGGACATGTCCGTCCCCGGTGTCGCTCCCGAAGGTAAAGTCCGGGTCGATTACAGCCCCGTCCCGGTGCGCTTCAAGGACGGCACCGTCGTGGAACTGCGCAAGCCAAACCTGCACATCACCCAATTGGCCTATGGGCCGATGCACCCGGACACGCGTTTTTCCGCCCGTGTCGCTCCGCCCATGATCGGCCTGGGGTTGCTGGAGGCGATCCCCGACGAAGCCATTCTGGCCAACGCCCAAGCCCAGGCGCGGGAAAACAACGGCATCGCCGGTCGCCCCAACCAGGTCTGGGACGATGCCCAACAGAAAACCGTACTTGGACGGTTTGGCTGGAAAGCCGGGCAGCCCAACCTCAACCAACAGAACGTCCATGCGTTCTCCGGTGACATGGGGCTGACGACGAGCCTGCGGCCCTTCGACGACTGCACCGAAACCCAAGTCGATTGCAAGCGCGCCCCCAGCGGCAACGGCCCGGACGGCGAGCCGGAAGTCAGCGACAACATCCTGCGACTGGTGCTGTTCTACAGCCGCAACCTCGCCGTGCCGGCCCGCCGCGAGGTGAATTCTCCCCAGGTACTGGCGGGCAAGAATCTGTTTTTCCAGGCCGGTTGCCAGTCTTGCCACACACCGAAATACACCACGTCCGTCCATGCTGCCGAACCGGAGCTGGCGAACCAGGTCATCCGCCCCTACACCGACCTGTTGCTGCACGACATGGGCGAAGGCCTGGCCGACAATCGCAGCGAATTCAAGGCCAGCGGCCGTGATTGGCGAACCCCACCGTTGTGGGGCATTGGCCTGACCGAAACCGTCAATGGCCACACTCAGTTCCTGCATGACGGTCGTGCCCGCAACCTGCTCGAAGCCGTGCTGTGGCATGGCGGCGAAGCACAAGCGGCGCAACGCCAGGTTTTAGCGTTCAATGCCGAGCAACGCGCTGCGTTGCTGGCCTTTCTGAATTCCCTTTAAATGCCTTTTCCAGAAATGGGAGCCTGACATGTTCCGTCCCAAGCTGTTGTTCACCAGCCTCGCCGCCCTCGCCCTCGGTGCCTGCTCGCCCCAGGACCCGCAAGCCGTCACCTCGGCCGCCATCGCCAAGCAAGTGATCCTGCCGACCTACAGTCGCTGGGTCGAGGCCGACCGGCAACTGGCGACCAGCGCCCTGGCGTTCTGCCAAGGCAAGGAAACCCTGGACACCGCCCGCGCCGACTTCCTCAAGGCGCAAAAAGCCTGGGCCGAGTTGCAACCCCTGTTGATCGGCCCGCTGGCCGAGGGCAACCGCGCCTGGCAGGTGCAGTTCTGGCCGGACAAGAAAAATCTGGTGGGCCGTCAGGTCGAGCAACTGGTCAACAGCCAGCCACAGATCGACGCCGCCGGCCTGGCCAAGTCCAGCGTGGTCGTACAAGGGCTCTCGGCCTACGAATACCTGCTGTTCGACGCGAAAATCGACATGGCCGACAGCGCCCAGAAAGCCAAGTACTGCCCGCTGCTCACCGCCATCGGCGAACGCCAGAAACAACTGGCCGAAGAGATCCTGTCGGGCTGGAACGCCAACGACGGCATGCTCGCCCAGATGAGCAAGTTCCCCAACCAGCGCTACGCCGACTCCCATGAGGCGATCGCCGATCTGCTGCGCGTGCAGGTCACGGCCCTGGACACGCTGAAGAAAAAACTCGGCACGCCGATGGGCCGCCAGAGCAAGGGCGTACCTCAGCCATTCCAGGCCGATGCCTGGCGCAGCCAGTCGTCGTTGCAAGGGCTGGAAGCCAGCCTGAGCGCGGCCAGGACCGTCTGGGCCGGCGTGGACAACAAGGGCCTGCGCGGCCTGCTGCCAAGCGACCAGAAACCGTTGGCGGACAAGATCGACGCCGCCTACGATGCCTCCTTGAAACTGTTCGCCAGCAGCCAGCGCTCGTTGACCGAAATGCTCAACGACGATGCCGGGCGCCAGCAACTCAACGATTTGTACGACAGCCTCAACGTCGTCCATCGCCTGCACGAAGGCGAACTGGCCAAGGCGCTGGGCATTCAACTGGGCTTCAATGCCAACGACGGTGACTGATCATGTTTCGACGTCAGGTCCTGGCACTGGGCAGCTTGCTGCTCGGCGCCGTCACCCTGGGCGGCTGGACGCTGTTCAAGCAAAAGGACAAGCACCCACTCTTGCTTTCGGCACGGGACGATAGCGACGGCAAGCATTACGCCGTCGGCTATCGACTGGACGGCACGCGGGTGTTCGCCACCCAGGTCGGCCAACGCTGCCATGACATCATCCATCACCCGACGCAACCGATTGCGCTGTTCGTCGCCCGTCGTCCAGGCACCGAAAGCTACTTGATCGACCTGCGCGACGGGGCGCTGCTGCAAACCATCGCCTCGTTGCCGAACCGGCATTTCTACGGCCACGCGGTCATCCATAACAGCGGCGAATGGCTGTACGCCACCGAGAACGACACCACCGACCCGGGGCGCGGCCTATTGGGCGTGTACCGTTTCGAAGGCGAGCGGCTGGTGCACAGCGGCGAGATGTCCACCCATGGCATTGGTCCTCACCAGGTGTCCTGGATGCCCGATGGCGAGACGCTGGTGGTGGCCAACGGTGGCATTCGCACCGAGGCCGAAAGCCGGGTCGAAATGAACCTCGACGCCATGGAGCCAAGCCTGGTGCTGATGCAACGCGATGGCACTCTGCTGAGCAAGGAAACCCTCGCCCAATCGATGAACAGCGTGCGCCACCTCGGCATCGCCAGTGACGGCACCATCGTTTCCGGCCAGCAGTTCATGGGCGCTGCCCACGAATCGTCGGAACTGGTGGCGATCAAGCGGCCAGGGCAGCCGTTCCAGGCATTCCCGGTGCCCGAAGAACAATTGCAGGCCATGGGGCACTACACCGCCAGCGTCGCTGTGCACAGCGACCTGCGCCTGGTGGCCCTGACCGCCCCACGCGGCAACCGCTTCTTCATCTGGGACCTGGACAGTGGCGAGGTCCGCCTGGATGCCCCCTTGCCGGACTGTGCCGGTGTCGGCGCGGTGACCGACGGTTTTGTCGTGACGTCGGGCCAAGGACGTTGCCGCTATTACGATTGCCGTCAGACACAACTGGTTGCAAACCCCCTGGATCTGCCGGCAGGTCTCTGGGACAACCATTTACATCTGGCCTGAGCAAGGGAGCGAAGCGCTATCGGCGCCAAGCTCCCTGTTTTTTCGGAAAAGTCCCACGCGCCACGGGCCCGCCAGCATCTGGAATAGCCCGCACACTCAGAGTAATGTGCCCGCCTATCTGTATTTTCTCTCAGCTCTTTCCAAGGAAGTGGAACATGCTGCGACGCCGCATGCTGATCATGTTGGGTGTTGTCCTGCTGGTAGTGCTATTGCTCGCTGGCTACAAGGCCTTCTCCGTTTACCAGCAGATCCAGTCGTTCTCCAAGCCGAAACCTCCGGTCAGCGTCGCCGTGGCCACGGCCACCCAGCAACCCTGGCAGGCTCGCCTGCCCACCGTCGGCAGCCTGAAGGCGCTGCAAGGAGTGGACCTGAGCCTGGAAATCGCCGGGACCGTGCAGAAGGTGCAGTTCCAGTCCGGGCAAAAGGTCAAGGCCGGTCAGCCGCTCCTGCAACTGGACAGCGAAGTCGAAAGCGCCCTGCTGGAAACCGCCGAGGCCGACCTGGGCCTGTCGCAAGTGGATTTTGGTCGCGGCCGACAACTGGTGGGCAGCCAGGCGATCTCCAAGGGCGAATTCGACCGGCTCTCGGCGCAACTGAAGAAGAACCAGGCCACGGTCAACCAGCTCAAGGCGTCGCTGGCCAAGAAACACATCCTGGCGCCGTTCAGCGGCACCATCGGCATTCGCCAGGTGGATGTCGGCGACTACCTGGCCAGTGGCACGGTGATCGCCACCCTGCAAGACCTCAGCAGCCTGTACGTGGACTTCTACGTGCCCGAGCAAAACGTGCCCCGGCTCGCTGTTGCCCAATCGGTCAACGTCAGCGTCTCGGCCTATCCCGGGCAGACCTTCGTCGGCACCATCAGCGCGATCAACCCCAAGGTCGAGGACAGCACCCGCAACGTCCTGGTACGCGCCACCCTGGCCAACCCCGACGGCAAGCTGCTGCCCGGCATGTTCGCCAACCTGCAGGTGGTCCTGCCGGACGTGGCCGCCGGAATCGTCGTGCCGGAAAGCGCCGTGACCTACACCCTCTACGGCAACTCCATGTACGTGGTGACGCAAAAGAAAGCCGCCGACGGCACAGTCGAGAAAGACGGCAAGGGCCAGCCGGTGCTGATCGCCGAACGGCGTTTCGTTGAAACCGGCGAGCGACGCGACGGGCAGGTGCTGGTTTCCGAAGGCGTGCAGAGCGGCGAACAAGTCGTGATCGCCGGCCAGATCAAGCTCGATAACGGTACGCCGATCGCCATCAGCGACGACAAGACCCTGACCGAACAGAACAGCCCGCCGCGCGCGGACTGATCAAGGAACCCCCATGGCTTTTACCGATCCGTTCATCCGCCGCCCGGTGCTCGCCACCGTGGTCAGCCTGTTGATCGTACTGCTGGGCTTCCAGGCCTGGAGCAAGCTGCCCCTGCGTCAGTATCCACAAATGGAAAACGCCCTGATCACGGTGACCACCGCCTACCCCGGGGCCAACGCCGAGACCATCCAGGGCTACATCACCCAACCGATGCAGCAGAGCCTGGCCAGTGCCGAGGGCATCGACTACATGACCTCGGTCAGTCGCCAGAATTTCTCGGTGATTTCGGTTTATGCCCGCATCGGCTCCAACAGCGACCGGCTCTTTACCGAACTGCTGGCCAAGGCCAACGAGGTCAAGAACCAGTTGCCCCAGGATGCCGAGGACCCGGTCCTCAGCCGCGAGGCCGCCGATGCCTCGGCGCTGATGTACATCAGCTTCTTCAGTAAGGAACTGAACAACCCGCAGATCACCGACTACCTGTCACGGGTGATCCAGCCCAAGCTGGCGACACTGCCCGGCATGGCCGAGGCGGAGATCCTCGGCAACCAGGTCTTCGCCATGCGCCTGTGGCTGGACCCGGTCAAGCTCGCCGGCTTCGGCCTGACCGCCGCCGACGTGACCAATGCCGTGCGCCAGCACAACTTCCTCTCCGCCGCCGGTGAAGTGAAAGGCGAATACGTCGTCACCAGCATCAACGCCAACACCGAACTCAAGTCCGCCGAGGCCTTCGCCGCGATCCCGCTCAAGACCGACGGCGACAGCCGCGTGTTGCTGCGGGACGTGGCCCGCGTGGAGATGGGCGCCGAGAACTACGACACCATCAGTTCGTTCGGCGGCACGCCCTCGGTGTACATCGGGATCAAGGCCACGCCGGGTGCGAACCCGCTGGATGTGATCAAGGAAGTGCGCAAGATCATGCCGGAGATGGAGGCGCAACTCCCGACCAACCTCAAGGCCGAGATCGCCTACGACGCCACCCTGTTCATCCAGGCGTCCCTCGACGAGGTGGTGAAAACCCTGTTCGAGGCGGTGCTGATCGTCATCGTCGTGGTGTTCCTGTTCCTCGGCGCCCTGCGTTCGGTGATCATCCCGGTGGTGACCATCCCGCTGTCGATGATCGGCGTGATGTTCTTCATGCAGTTGATGGGCTACTCGATGAACCTGCTGACGCTGCTGGCCATGGTGCTCGCCATCGGCCTGGTGGTGGACGACGCCATCGTGGTGGTGGAGAACATTCACCGGCACATCGAGGAAGGCAAGACCCCGTTCGACGCCGCGATAGAAGGTGCCCGGGAAATCGCCATGCCGGTGGTCTCGATGACCATCACACTGGCGGCGGTGTATGCACCGATCGGCCTGCTCGAGGGCCTGACGGGCGCCTTGTTCAAGGAGTTCGCCTTGACCCTGGCCGGGGCGGTGGTGATCTCCGGGATCGTCGCCCTGACCCTGTCGCCCATGATGTGCGCCCTGCTCCTGCGCCACGATGAAAACCCCTCGGGGCTGGCCCATCGGCTGGACATGCTCTTCGAACGCTTGAAGAGCCGTTACCAGCGCATGCTCCATGGCACGCTCAACACCCGGCCGGTGGTGCTGGTGTTCGCGGTGATCGTACTGCTGCTGATCCCGGTGCTGGTCATGTTCAGCAAGTCCGAGCTGGCCCCCGACGAGGACCAGGGCATCATCTTCATGATGGCCAACGCCCCGCAGCCCACCAACCTCGACTACCTGAACACCTATACCGATCAGTTCATTACCATATTCAAGGAGTTCCCGGAGTACTACTCCTCGTTCCAGATCAATGGCTATAACGGCGTGCAGTCGGGCATCGGTGGCTTCCTGCTCAAACCCTGGAACGAACGCGACCGCACCCAGATGGAAATCCTGCCCGAGGTCCAGGCCAAGCTGGAAAGCGTGCCTGGCTTGCAGATCTTCGGCTTCAACCTGCCCTCGCTGCCGGGCACCGGCGAAGGCTTGCCGTTCGCGTTCGTCATCAACTCCCCGAAGGACTACGCAACGCTGCTGGAGGTTGCCGACCGGGTCAAAAAGCGCGCATTGGATTCCGGCAAGTTCGCGTTCATGGACATTGACCTTGCGTTCGACAAGCCAGAAGTCGTGGTGGATATCGATCGCGCCAAGGCCGCCCAGATGGGCGTTTCCATGCAGGACCTGGGCGGCACCCTGGCGACGCTGCTGGGGGAGTCAGAAATCAATCGCTTCACCCTCGAAGGCCGCAGCTACAAGGTCATCGCCCAGGTCGAACGACCGTTCCGGGACAACCCGGACTGGCTGAACAATTACTACGTGAAAAATGCCAAGGGTGAATCGCTACCGCTATCGACCCTGATCAAGGTCAGCGACCGGGCGCGACCGCGGCAACTGAACCAGTTCCAGCAGCTCAATGCGGTGACGATTTCAGGCTTCCCCATCGTGAGCATGGGCGAGGCCATCGAGACCGTCCGCCAGATCGCCCGGGAGGAAGCGCCGGTGGGGTTCGCCTTCGATTACGCCGGGGCTTCACGCCAGTTCGTACAAGAAGGCAGTGCGTTGTGGGTGACCTTTGCCCTGGCCCTGGCGATTATCTTCCTGGTGCTGGCCGCGCAGTTCGAAAGCTTCCGGGACCCGCTGGTGATCCTGGTGACCGTGCCGTTGTCCATCTGCGGTGCCCTGATTCCGCTGTTCCTCGGCTGGTCGAGCATGAACATCTATACCCAGGTGGGCCTGGTGACGCTGATCGGCCTGATCAGCAAGCACGGGATCCTGATTGTCGAGTTCGCCAACCAGTTGCGCAGGGAACAGAACCTGTCGCCGCGCGAAGCCGTGGAACAAGCCGCGTCGATTCGTCTGCGACCGGTGCTGATGACCACCGCGGCGATGGTGTTCGGCATGGTGCCGCTCATCTTCGCCACAGGCGCCGGGGCAGTGAGCCGCTTCGACATCGGCACGGTGATCGCCACGGGCATGTCGATTGGCACCTTGTTCACCCTGTTTGTGCTGCCCTGCGTCTACACACTGCTGGCCAGGCCCGATAAACCCTGAAGGCGGCCAGAAGGGAACTGGATGGTTTTTGTGGCGAGGGAGCAAGCTCCCTCTCCACAGGTTTTAGTGTTCGACTGGAGATTGCGGCAGGAAAAAAAAGGCCTCGCACAGGCGAGGCCTTTTTGGCTTCGTGATGTTCAACTCTGAGGCCTCATCCCTTGGGACAGGCTGAACATGAACAGCAGCAGATCATCGTCCGGTCGGATCGCCTCGCTCGCCTTTGCCACACGCGGCAGGGGACAATGCGCACCCGCACTGGAGGCACTGAGGATCTGCGAGCGTGGCTGTTCCCACACAGCCACCGCCATCGACGTAACTGCCAGGGCTCCGACTAAAAACAAACCTCTAGCAATTTCTAGTTTCATCGCTATAAACCTTTGATAGCGCTGCCAAACGCCGTCTCATAAAAGTAGACGAGTTTTTTCCAGTCGGCATCGCTGAACGACGAATGGCGCCGCAGTTGCTTCAGGTCATGGGAGGCCGCACGCCGGGCGGTCAGACGCTGGCGACACTTCTCAAAATCCAGCAGGGCTACTTCGGCCTTAGCCGCCTCGCCCTCCCCGGTCACGCGCACAAAGACATGCTTGATATAGATGCAGCCATGCTGCCAGCGTCCCTTGTGCATGTGGGCCAGGTTTTCAGCCAGCGCCAGGAGGATTTGATCATGCACCGCTTCGCCATGACGCTCGCGCCCACCACCGGCATACCAGTGCTCGATTTCTTCAAAGCCGTCGAGCGACTTCGTTACCAGCAGCGCACGCCACTTATGGACCGGGTCCCGTTGGGCACCGCAGAACACGAGCTGAGGCACGCGGACACCAAGCCGAGTCAACGCCAAGAGCGCATCCTGCTCACGCAGTACGGTCGGTCGACCGAGCGGGTGCAGCCAGCCGCGATAAATGTGTCCGGTCTGACGCTTGGTATACAGCACCTCGCCGTCTTTGCCTTTAATCCGCTGCACACCGCTTTCACCGCCACGACGAACATTGGGTTCTTCCACCCATTCGCCCTGCTGACTCCAGAAGTAATCGAAGTCATTGGGAGAAATCATTGATGCTTCTGCTGCCTGTACACCCATGCCCTTACCTCTTGCGTAATACATAAACTCGCCACATGGCATAGAGCGGTAGAAAATCCAGTCGTTCCTGAATACGGAACCCGGCCTGCCGAAACTCCTCCTCTACTGTAGCAACCGGTAACACAAATCGATTCTGGTAGCTTTTCTGCCCACGAATTCGTTCCTGGCGCTTGCGTTTCCAGGCCTTGAAATTGCCATCAACCCACAAGGAAACGATCACGCTGTCACGGCTGACACGCTCGAATTCCTTCAGAATCGCCAGTCGATGCGCGGGTTCACCGATGTGGTGCACCAGGCGCATGCAAAAAATGCTGTCGACGGCGTTATCAGGCAAGGCGATGTCGAACGCAGAAGTGTGCAAGGGTTGTACCCGTTTCACGACATCGGTCGGTTGGGCCTCGACTGCGGTCTTGATCATGGCCTCGGAGTTGTCCGCACCGATGATCACCCGATTCGGTTTTTCGGCCAACAGCGACCAGAAACGCCCTGCCCCGCACGGCAGGTCCAGGACCAGGCTGGGGTCGCCCGCAAGCGTCAATGCGCGACGGGCCAGTTGTTGGTCTCGCAGGTTGGACAGACGGCGACTCAAGCCGCTTCGATGCTTGTGGAAATACCTTCGAGCATGCTGCTCGTCGTACTTTTCGGAAAAATCAAGCTTGATGGGTTTGGACATTGTTGGGGGCCTCAATAACTGATCGCCCCCACCTTATGAATCCACTTGTCATCGCTTTGTGAAAAAAAAGTTATGCAGCCTACCCAATAGTTACAAGACTTTTCCAGCCCCAACCTCTATCCCTTGGGATTCAGCTCGACTTCAAAATGACAACCGTTGGGCTCCATCGTGCTGAGACTCACCGTCCAGCCCTGGTTTTCGCAAATCCGTTGCACCAAGGAAAGCCCCAGACCCAGTCCCTCGCCGCGCTGTTCATTACCGCGCACGAATGGTTCGAACATCGCCTCACGCTTCTCCTCCGGGATGCCCACACCACTGTCCTCGACCAAAAATCCAGTCGCGGTCAACGTGAGACGGATAAATCCCTGGTCGGTGTAGTGCAAGGCATTACGCAACAGATTGCCCATCACGGCCGTCAGGAACGTGGCGTTATACAGGGTGTCGACGGTTTGCCCGGGTTCGAAGATCAGCGTCAGGCCTTTGGATTCGATGGGTGCACGCCATACGCCAAGGAGGTTCTCGGCCACCTGCCCCAGGGTCAGCCGAGGCGACATGCCGCTGTCCTCCCGCTCGGCCCTGGCGAGCATCAGGAAAGTCTGCACCAGCTCGCGCATCTCTTCACTGGCCCGATTGATGCGCTCGACCTGGGTACGACCGCGCGGGTCCAGCGCCGGGTTTTCCAACAGCAACTCACAAGAAGTCGCCAGGACCATCAACGGTGTGCGCAACTCGTGGCTCACGTCGCTGGTAAACAACCGCTCGCGGGTCAAGGCCTGGCGCAAACGCCCCAGTGTGGCATCGAACGCCACCGCCAGTTCTCCCACCTCATCGGCGGCATAATCCGGGGCCAGCGGCGGCGCGAGCCCCAGAAGCTGGTCGCGATGACGCACTTGCCGGGCCAGGCGAACCACGGGCGCCATCACCCGGCGTGCCAGGACCCAGCCCAGAAATACCGCCAGCGCCAGGCTGAGTACGAACCCCACCAGCACCACGGCGAACAGCACCCGTTCGCGCTCTTCGAAGTCGCTCTGGTCTTGCAGCAACACGTAGTGCCGGCCGTCAACGATCTCGACCATGGCGTGATAGGACAACTGCTCGCGAAACACCTCGTGGAAACCGCGCTCCAGATGGCGCAGATCCTTGGGCAACTCGAAATCCCCCGGGCCGCCGCTGAAATAAAACAACTGGTCGGGTTCCGGCCGATGGTTCCAGTCCGAGACACTGTCCATCAACAGCAGGCGTTGCAAATCACCGCCAAGCCCGGCGGAGATCAGTTTCTCTTCAACCAGATGGACCGTCGCCACGATGCCCATGGCGAACGCACCGGCCACCAATGCGCTCATCAGCGCAAACGCGATGATGATCCGTTGGGCGAGACTTTGCTTAAACTCCATCGCGGCCCTCGGCCAGGCGATAGCCGACGCCGTGCACGGTATGCAACAACGGCTTTTCGAACGGTTTGTCGATCACCTGGCGCAGTTGATGGACATGGCTGCGCAAGCTGTCGCTGTCCGGGCAATCGTCGCCCCACAACGCTTCCTCGAGGATTTCGCGGCGCAGCACATGGGGACTTTTCTGCATCAGCACCGCCAACAGCTTCAGGCCGACGGGGTTGAGCTTGAGCAGCTTGCCTTCGCGTGTCACTTCGAGGGTATCGAGGTCGTAGCTCAGGTCGCCGACCTGCAAGGCCCGCCGGCCACCGCCCTGGGCACGACGCATGACGGCTTCGATTCGCGCCGCCAGTTCCGACAAGGCGAACGGTTTGATCAGGTAGTCATCGGCACCGGACTTGAAGCCCTGCAAGCGATCGTCCAACTGATCCCGGGCGGTGAGCATGATGACCGGCGTATCGCGCCGGGCGTCTTCGCGCAGGCGCTTGCACAAGGTGTAGCCGTCGATGCCTGGCAGCATGATATCGAGCACGATCAGGTCGTAATGTTCGGTCGCCGCCAGGTGCAACCCCGACAAACCGTCCTGGGCGCAATCGACGGTGTAGCCCTTGAGTCCCAGGTAATCGGCCAGGTTGGCCAGGATGTCACGGTTGTCTTCGACCAATAGAATTCGCATGGGCACCTCTGCGTACACAGTTAACGGCTGGCTTGGCCCGCGCAGCTTACGGCCAAGCGTGGCTCACGGCTAGGATTGTATCCGCCGTAGCAGCGCGGGTCCCCCTGTGGGAGCGAGCTTGCCCGCGAATGTGGTGGATCAGCCACCATCCATGTTGAATGTGTCGACGCTTCGTGAACAAGCTCGCCCCCACAAAGATCAAATGCACTCAGGAACAGGACTGCGCGATCATTGACAAGTTTTTCACCCAACATTCACACCGCCCCAACGCAGCGCAAGCCAGACTGCGCAACGCGCTGCTTACGAAAACTCCCATCAAAGGTATTGCCATGGTCTCCACCGCCAACCGCCCCGCTTCCAGGCCGCTGAATTTCCGGGTTGCCTTGGGCCTGCCTGCCGTTGTCGCAGCCATTCTGGTACTGCTGGAACTGACCACCCTGGACATGGACGTGGCCAAGCTGTTTTACGACCCGATGGCGGGTGATTTTATCGGTCGGCACAGTTTTTTTCTGGAGGACATCCTGCACGATCGAGCCAAGGAGGTGGTGATCGCGTTCTCCGTGCTGGCGATCCTCGGGTTCATTGGCACGTTTTTCATCACCCGGCTCAAACCATTCAAACGCGAGCTGGGTTGCCTGGTGCTGTCCCTGGCACTGGCGACGTCTTTCGTCACCCCGATGAAAGCCGTGACGGCTGTGCAATGCCCCTGGAGCCTGAAGGAATTCGGCGGCAAGGAAACCTACAGTGAACTGCTCAGCCCGCGCCCGGCCACCGACAAGCCCGGCCGCTGCTGGCCCGGCGGTCATGCCGCCACCGGGTTCACATTGTTTGCGCTGTTCTTCGTCCTGCGCGACCGCCGCCCGCGCCTGGCCCGCCGGGCCTTGGTACTGGCCTTCACCCTGGGCACGGTGTTTTCCCTGGGGCGGATGATGCAAGGGGCGCACTTCTTTTCCCATAACGTGTGGACGGCGGTGTTCTGTTGGCTGATTTGCCTGGGGTGTTACTACTACATCCTGTACCGACCGGCCGCCACGGCTGATCGCGTAGCTGTAACCCGTCCCGCCAATGCCTGAACTGAACCGCATCCCAATGTGGGAGCGAGCTTGCTCGCGATAGCGGTGGGTCAGTGCCGGATATATGAGCTGACACTCTGCTATCGCGAGCAAGTTCGCTCCCACAGGGGATTGGCGTCGTTCATAAATCCAAGGCAATAAAAAACCCCGCTTGCTTTCGCAGGCGGGGTTTTTCGCTACAGGGGTAAGGCTGGCTTACATCATGCCGCCCATGCCACCCATGCCGCCCATGTCTGGCATGCCGCCGCCAGCTGGAGCGTCTTCCTTGATTTCAGCGATCATCGCCTCGGTGGTGATCATCAGGCTGGCAATCGACGAAGCCGCTTGCAGAGCCGAACGAGTCACTTTGGCCGGGTCCAGGATACCCATTTCGATCATGTCGCCGTATTCGCCGGTAGCAGCGTTGTAACCGTAGTTACCCGAACCCTGCTTGACCTTGTCGACCACAACGCTTGGCTCGTCGCCGGAGTTGGCAACGATCTGGCGCAGCGGTGCTTCTACAGCGCGACGCAGCAACTGGATGCCCACGTTCTGGTCATCGTTGTCGCCTTTGAGTTCGCTGATGGCTTGCAGGGCACGAACCAGTGCCACGCCGCCGCCAGGTACCACGCCTTCTTCGACGGCTGCGCGGGTAGCGTGCAGGGCATCTTCAACGCGGGCTTTCTTCTCTTTCATTTCAACTTCGGAACCGGCGCCGACCTTGATCACTGCAACACCGCCGGACAGCTTAGCCAGGCGCTCTTGCAGTTTTTCACGGTCGTAGTCGGACGAAGTCTCGGCCACTTGTGCGCGGATCTGGGTCACGCGAGCCTGGATGTCAGTCTCGACGCCGGCACCGTCGATCACGGTGGTGTTTTCCTTGGACAGGATCACGCGCTTGGCGTTACCCAGGTGCTCCAGGGTGGTGCTTTCCAGGCTCAGGCCGATCTCTTCGGAGATCACGGTACCGCCGGTCAGTACGGCGATGTCCTGCAGCATGGCCTTGCGACGGTCGCCGAAGCCTGGAGCCTTGACGGCTGCGACTTTGACGATACCGCGCATGTTGTTCACAACCAGGGTCGCCAGGGCTTCGCCTTCGACGTCTTCAGCCACGATCAGCAGTGGGCGGCCGGCTTTGGCAACGGCTTCCAGCACGGGCAGCATTTCGCGGATGTTGGAGATCTTCTTGTCCACCAGCAGGATCAGCGGGCTGTCCAGCTCGGCGGTCATGGTGTCTGGCTTGTTGACGAAGTATGGGGACAGGTAGCCACGGTCGAACTGCATGCCTTCTACGACCGACAGTTCGTTTTCCAGGCCCGAGCCTTCTTCGACGGTGATCACGCCTTCTTTACCGACTTTTTCCATGGCTTCGGCAATGATGTCGCCGATGGAGCTGTCGGAGTTGGCGGAGATGGTGCCGACCTGGGCGATCGCCTTGGAGTCAGCGCAAGGCTTGGCCAGACCCTTCAGTTCCTTGACAATGGCGATGGTCGCCTTGTCGATACCGCGCTTGAGGTCCATCGGGTTCATGCCGGCAGCGACGGCTTTCAGGCCTTCGTTGACGATTGACTGAGCCAGTACGGTCGCGGTGGTGGTGCCGTCACCGGCGTCATCGTTGGCACGGGAGGCAACGTCTTTGACCAGCTGCGCGCCCATGTTTTCGAAGCGGTCCTTCAGCTCGATTTCCTTGGCTACGGAAACGCCGTCCTTGGTGATGGTCGGAGCGCCGAAGCTCTTCTCGATGATCACGTTACGGCCTTTCGGGCCCAGGGTCGCTTTTACTGCGTCAGCCAGGACGTTGACACCGGCGAGCATTTTCTTGCGGGCGGAATCGCCGAATTTAACTTCTTTAGCAGCCATGATCGATATTCCTTAAATACTTTGTAGTCGCGGAAAAATGAGCGGGGAAATCAGCCTTCGACAACAGCGAGAATTTCGCTCTCGCCGATAACCAGCAGGTCTTCGCCATCAACTTTCACAGTGTTGCTACCGGAGTAAGGGCCGAACACAACCTTGTCACCCACTTTCACGGACAGCGCACGTACTTCACCGTTTTCCAGTGCCTTGCCTGGGCCTACAGCGAGGACTTCACCCTGGTTTGGCTTTTCAGCAGCCGAACCTGGCAGGACGATACCGCCAGCGGTTTTCTTTTCTTCTTCGCTGCGACGGACGACGACGCGGTCATGCAGAGGACGAAGCTTCATTGTCGATCTCTCCTAATTGTGGTTTTCATCGGCCGGTGTAGTCCCGGCGGGTTTAACGAATCCGGCTTTGCCGGGTGCGGTTCGTCAAGCGAACCGCGGAAGTCTGTCCGGTGTTGCCACCGGAAACCTTGCGGTGACCCATACATAAGGGCGCACAAGGCGATTACAAGGGCAGGGTATGAAATTTTTTACTTCTCGGAGCCAAAAACGAACACGGCACCCGAAGGTGCCGTGTCGCGGTTTTTTACTTGGGGTCGCGATGTTCGAATTCGCCCTCGATCACGTTGGGCTCACGGCCCAGGGGTTCTCGCGGAGCCGGCCCGCCACGGGGCTGCAGGTCATCGGCGAAGGCCCGCTGGCGCATCGCCTGCTCTTCGGCGCGCTGGCGCATTTTATTGGCCAGCAGCCGACGGGTGAATGGCAACAGCATGACCAGGCCCAGCACGTCGCTGATAAACCCTGGCAGGATCAACAGGCCGCCACCCAATGCCAGCATCAGGCCTTCGAGCATGGTCTGGGCAGGCAGCTCGCCACGGTTCAGGCTTTCCCGGGCACGCAATGCCGTGGCGAGGCCGGCGATGCGCAGCACGAACACGCCGAGCATCGAGCCGAGAATGACCAGCAACAGCGCCGGGAAAAACCCGATCGCACCGCTGACTTTGACGAATACGAACAGCTCCAACACCGGAAACAGCAGAAAGAGCAACAAAAAAGGGCGCATCAAATGGTTCCTCAACGCAAGAATGCCTTGCTATGAAACCCTAAATGACGTCGCCCTTTCGTGAATTCAAGCGTCGGCCTCGGCATTTTTTGGCCATTGCTCGGCGTGAGCCAAGTAAACCAAGGCTTCGCGCACTTGTGTCGGGGTGTTGCAAGGTGTCGCAAACGCCAGCCAGTGCAGGCCCTGGCCAATGCGCAGGTGCATGCCTTCGCTGTCGATGCCCACCAGTTGCGCCGGCTCGCTTTTCGGCAGGCCGGCCAGCTCCACGTAATGGGCGATGGCTTTGGCGTGATCGGCGTTCATGTGCTCGATCATGCTGGCTTCGGCTTTGCCGGCGAAGGGGTTGGCCAGGGTGAGTCGGTCGACCCAGTGAATGGCGCCAAAGCCGCCGATGTAGCGATGGCGCACCGGCTCGAGCACCCAGAAATCGAAATCATGGGCCTTGTGGTAGTTCTGCGAGTCAGGGAAATAGCGGTAATAACGCTCGGCGGCCGCTTCGATGACGGCGCTGTCTTCGAGCTTCCGGGCTTCGGCCAGATAGGTCAGGCGCCCCACGGCCTGCACATCCTCGGCACCGCGCTCGCCCACCAGCATCGAACACTTGGGGTCTTTTTGCAGATTGTGAGTGTGCTGGGCAATGCGGCTGATCAGGATCAGCGGCCAGCCCTGCGCGTCCAGGCAATACGGGACGACGGAGCCGAACGGAAAGCCGGGCATGGATTTGGAATGAGTGGAGAGCATTCCACGGTACTCCTTGAGCAGCAGTTCCCGGGCATGCTTGGCAGCTTCAACGCTCAATTTATGACTCCTTCTATAAAATCCGTCTAGAAAACGGTCAGGCGACTGGAGTAATGTTCCGATACACCTGGGGGACAGTTCTCGTGTGCAGTCGGGCTAACCGTCGCAAATCGAGAGGCCACCCAACAGCTCCCCCCAAACCGCTGCGCCACCTGGACATGAGAATGCAACTCACTGACAAAGTAATCATTATCACTGGCGGTTGCCAGGGCCTGGGTCGCTCCATGGCCAAGTATTTCGCCGGTAAAGGCGCAAAGCTGGCGCTGGTGGACCTCAACCAGGAAAAACTCGACCAGGCGGTGGCCGCCTGCGCAGCCAAGGGCGTCGAGGCCCGTGCCTACCTGTGCAATGTCGCCAATGAAGATCAGGTCATCGACATGGTTGCCCGGGTGGCCGAGGACTTCGGCGCGATCCACGGCTTGATCAACAACGCCGGGATCCTGCGCGACGGCCTGCTGCTCAAGGTCAAGGATGGCGAAATGACCAAGATGAGCCTGGCCCAGTGGCAGGCCGTGATCGACGTCAATCTCACCGGCGTGTTCCTGTGCACCCGTGAAGTGGCGGCGAAAATGGTCGAGCTGAAGAACAGCGGCGCCATCATCAATATCTCGTCGATTTCCCGCGCCGGCAATGTCGGCCAGACCAACTATTCGGCCGCCAAGGCCGGTGTGGCCGCCGCCACCGTGACCTGGGCGAAGGAACTGGCGCGCTACGGCATCCGTGTCGCCGGCATCGCACCGGGCTTCATCGAAACCGAGATGACCCTGGGCATGAAACCCGAAGCCCTGGAGAAAATGACCTCGGGGATTCCGCTCAAGCGCATGGGCAAGCCCGAGGAGATCGCCCATTCGGCGGCGTATATCTTCGAAAATGACTACTACACCGGTCGGATTCTGGAGATGGATGGCGGGTTGCGCATCTAAGGTCACCGCAAACCAAATGTGGGAGCGAGCTTGCTCGCGATAGCATCAGTTCAGTCAGCCTTGATGCGACTGATACGCCGCTATCGCGAGCAAGCTCGCTCCCACAGTGGATAGGGTTTCAGTCGATCAATCGTCGCTGACGGTGATGTTCGGCATCGCCGGTGAAGCGGCCTCCTGCAACACGATCCGCGCGCCCACGTGGCGGGCCAGTTCCTGATAGACCATGGCGATCTGGCTGTCCGGTTCGGCGATGACCGTCGGCTTGCCGCCGTCGGCCTGTTCGCGGATCACCATCGACAGCGGCAGCGAAGCCAGCAATTCGACGCCGTACTGGGTCGCCAGTTTTTCCCCGCCACCTTCGCCGAACAGGTGCTCGGCATGTCCGCAGTTGGAGCAGATGTGCACGGCCATGTTCTCTACCACGCCCAGCACAGGGATGTTCACCTTGCGGAACATCTCCACGCCCTTGCGCGCGTCCAGCAGGGCCAGATCCTGGGGGGTAGTGACGATCACCGCACCGGCCACCGGGACTTTCTGCGCCAGGGTCAGCTGGATATCGCCGGTGCCCGGCGGCATGTCGATCACCAGGTAATCCAGGTCGCCCCACGCGGTTTGCGTGACCAGTTGCAGCAAGGCCCCGGAAACCATCGGTCCGCGCCAGACCATCGGCGTGTTGTCGTCGGTCAGGAAGGCCATGGACATGACTTCCACCCCATGGGATTGCAGCGGCACGAACCACTTCTGGTCCTTGATCTGGGGCCGGGTGCCCTCGGCGATCCCGAACATGATGCCCTGGCTCGGACCGTAGATGTCCGCGTCGAGAATCCCGACCTTCGCCCCTTCACGGGCCAGGGCCAGGGCCAGGTTGGCGGCGGTGGTGGACTTGCCCACGCCGCCCTTGCCCGAGGCCACGGCGATCACGTTCTTGACGTTGGCCAGCCCCGGCACCTGCGCCTGGGCCTTATGCGCAGCGATCACGCTGGTGATCTGGACCGTCGCGGCTGTCACGCCGTCCAGGCCTTCGATCGCCATTTGCAGCATCTGTGCCCAGCCGCTCTTGAACAGGTCGGCGGCGTAGCCGATTTCCAGCTGGACACTGACGCGATCGCCCTGGATGTCGATGGCGCGCACGCATCCGGCGCTGACCGGATCCTGGTTCAGGTAGGGGTCGGTGTACTGGCGAAGGACGGTTTCCACCGCTGCGCGGTTGACAGCGCTCATGGGCAACTCCGATAGCAAGACTTGAAAAACAGGCCGCTATCCTACGCCGAGCGCTCCCGCGTGGCGACCCGATTACAGCAGGGCGAACACCTTTGTGGCGAGGGGATTTATCCCCGCTGGACTGCGCAGCAGTCCCAAAACATTCGAACCTGATCAGCCTGACTCACCGAGGTGCCAGGTTTTGGGGTTGCTTCGCAACCCAGCGGGGATAAATCCCCTCGCCACAGATTGTGCCTGGCTCAGGCCCCCCACCGATGCATGCGGAAACAGGCCGGTGGGGTGAAATATATTTCCCGGCGCTTTATAGTGGCCGACCTCCGTTTCATCAAGTAGCCGAGCCCCATGTCCGAGCCACGCAAGATTCTCGTCACCAGCGCCCTGCCCTATGCCAATGGTTCGATTCACCTCGGCCATATGCTGGAATACATCCAGACCGATATGTGGACGCGCTTCCAGAAACATCGCGGCAACCAGTGCATCTATGTCTGCGCCGACGACGCCCACGGTTCGGCCATCATGCTGCGCGCGGAAAAGGAAGGCATCACCCCGGAACAACTGATCGCCAACGTCCAGGCCGAACACAGCGCCGACTTTGCCGAGTTCCTGGTGGACTTCGACAACTTCCACTCCACTCACGCCGAAGAAAACCGTGAGCTGTCGAGCCAGATCTACCTGAAGCTGCGTGACGCCGGGCACATCGCCACCCGTTCGGTCACCCAGTATTTCGACCCGGAAAAAAACATGTTCCTGGCCGACCGCTTCATCAAGGGCACCTGCCCGAAATGCGGCACCGAAGACCAGTACGGCGACAACTGCGAAAAATGCGGCGCCACCTACGCACCGACCGACCTGAAGGACCCGAAATCGGCGATTTCCGGCGCCACCCCGGTGCTCAGGGACTCCCAGCATTTCTTCTTCAAGCTGCCGGACTTCCAGGAGATGCTGCAAGCCTGGACCCGCAGCGGCACGTTGCACGACGCGGTGGCCAACAAGCTCGCCGAATGGCTCGACGCCGGCCTGCAGGAGTGGGACATTTCCCGCGATGCGCCATACTTCGGCTTCGAAATCCCCGGCGAGCCCGGCAAGTATTTCTACGTGTGGCTGGATGCGCCCATCGGCTACATGGCGAGCTTCAAGAACCTTTGCGACCGCACGCCTGGGCTGGACTTCGACGCGTTCTGGGGCAAGGACTCCACGGCCGAGGTGTATCACTTCATCGGCAAGGACATCGTCAACTTCCACGCGCTGTTCTGGCCCGCCATGCTCGAAGGCGCCGGTTTCCGCAAGCCGACCGGCATCAACGTCCACGGCTACCTGACCGTCAATGGCCAGAAGATGTCCAAGTCCCGCGGCACCTTCATCAAGGCCCGGACCTACCTGGACCACCTGTCGCCGGAATACCTGCGCTACTACTACGCGGCCAAGCTCGGCCGCGGCGTCGACGACCTGGACCTGAACCTCGAAGACTTCGTGCAGAAGGTCAACTCCGACCTGGTGGGCAAGGTCGTCAACATTGCCAGCCGTTGCGCCGGGTTCATCCACAAGGGCAACGCCGGGGTCCTGGTCGCCGGTAACGCCGCGCCGGAACTGACCGACGCTTTCCTGGCGGCGGCGCCCAGCATCGCCGATGCCTACGAGAGCCGCGACTTTGCCCGCGCCATGCGCGAAATCATGGCCCTGGCCGACCGCGCCAATGCCTGGATCGCCGACAAGGCCCCGTGGTCGCTGGCCAAGCAGGAAGGCAAGCAGGACGAAGTCCAGGCCATCTGCGCCTTGGGCATCAACCTGTTCCGCCAGTTGGTGATCTTCCTCAAGCCGGTGCTGCCGTTGCTGGCCGCTGATGCCGAAGCGTTCCTGAACGTCGCGCCGCTGACCTGGAACGACCACCAGACACTGCTGAGCAACCATCAACTGAATGCGTTCAAGCCGTTGATGACCCGTATCGATGCCACCAAGGTCCAAGCCATGATCGACGCCTCCAAGGAAGACCTGGCCGCCAGCCAGACCGACACCGGCGGCCCGACCGGCAACGGTGAATTGACCAAGGACCCGTTGTCGCCGGAAATCGACTTCGACGCTTTCGCCGCCATTGACCTGCGCGTGGCACTGATCGTCAAGGCCGAGGCCGTCGAAGGGGCCGACAAGCTGCTGCGCCTGACCCTGGACATCGGCGATGAGCAACGTAACGTGTTCTCCGGCATCAAGAGTGCCTACCCGGACCCGGCCAAGCTCGAAGGCCGGTTGACGATGATGATCGCCAACCTCAAGCCGCGCAAAATGCGCTTCGGCATCTCCGAAGGCATGGTGATGGCGGCGGGCCCCGGCGGCGAGGAAATCTACCTGTTGAGCCCTGACAGCGGCGCCAAGCCGGGCCAGCGGATCAAGTAACGCGACCGCGTGCTGCATCGATCCCACAGTCGCCTTGCAGGTGGCTGTGGGATTTTCATATCTGGCCCGCATTTCCGGCGTGCCGGATAATGCCTAATCTTGTAACAGGCCCTTTGTCGCCCCTACGCCCATGACCGAAATCGTCCTCACGCTGTTCAGCGCTGCCCTGATCAACAACCTGGTGTTGCATTGGCCGCTGGGCGTCGATCCGCTGCTGGCGGCCAACGGCAGAAGGCAGGTGCACGCTCTGGGCCTGGCAACGGCGTGCCTGATGCTGATCGTCGGCACCCTGGGTTATCTGGTCGACCATGGGGTGCTCGTGCCAACCAATCTGACATTCCTGCGCCTGTTGGTCTGGCTGTCCTTGAGCATCTTGCTGATCGGACCCTTGCTGCGCTTGCTGACACGCTGGCTGCCAGCAATGCCGTTCGATGGATTGTGGCCGCTGCTGCTCGGCAATGCCGGCATCCTGGGCGTCACGCTGCTCAACGGTCAGGAAGACCGAGGCCTGGGCCACGCCATGGCCCTGAGCCTGGGTGCCGGGCTGGGCTTCTGGCTGGTGCTGGGCCTGTTCGACGACCTGCGCCAGCGCACCTTCGATCACGCTATTGCCTTGCCCTTTCGGGGACTGCCGATTCAGTTGATCAGCGCCGGGCTGATGGCGGTGGCCTTTCTCGGATTGCGCGGGCTGGTCAAAACATGAGCCTGATTCAACGTATCGACGCCCTGTTGCCGCAGACCCAATGTGGCAAGTGCGGCCACCCCGGGTGCAAGCCCTACGCCGAAGGCATCGCCCAGGGCGAGCCGATCAATAAATGCCCGCCGGGCGGGCGCGAAACCATCGCGGCCCTGGCCGAGCTGATGAAAATACCGGTGCTGGAACTGGACACCAGTCGCGGCGTGGCTCCGGCGCAAATCGCCTTTATCCGCGAAGCCGAATGCATCGGTTGCACCAAGTGCATCCAGGCCTGTCCGGTGGACGCGATTGTCGGCGCGGCCAAGCTGATGCACACCGTCCTCATCGACGAATGCACCGGCTGCGACCTGTGCGTGGCGCCCTGCCCGGTCGACTGCATCGAAATGCGGCCCCTGCCGACGGCAAGCGTATTGCCGATTGTCGGCGGCCTGGCCTTCAGCGCCGCCGAGCAACAGGCGCGAACAGCCAAGCGCAACCACGCCCGGCGCCGCTTCGAACAACGCAATGCGCGCCTGCGCCGCGAAGAAGAACAGCGTCAGGCAGAGCGCTTGGCCCGTACCCAGCGCACGGCCCAGGCCAAGGAACAGGAACAGCCGCTCGATCCCGTACAAGCCGCACTGGAACGCGTGCGCGCGCAAAAAGCCGCCACCGCCGATGCCGCCTTGAAAAAAGCCAAGGTTGACCTGGCCATGAGCCGGGCGCAGTTGAACAAATCCTTGAAAGCGTTCGGCCATCCGCCAACCTTCGAGCAGCAGTCGCAACTGATCCTGCTGCAACGCCAGTTCGAAGCGGCCGAGCAAGCCCTGAGCCAACTGGAAAACGCCGCGCCAGCGACCACCCCAGCCCCGGCTCCGGCACAAAGCGCCGAACTGAAGCGGGCCAAGATCCAACTGGCGATGCGCCGCGCCGAACTCAGCAAAGCCCGTACGGCAGCGGCATCGGATGAACAACTGCAGGCGTTGGAGCAAGCGGTGAAGGATGCCGAGCGCCAGGTGGACATCCATGCCGCTTCCTGAGCCCGTGGACGAACGGCTGCGGCCAGCGATGACGCGGGTGTTGCTGGCGACACTGCCCGGCGTGCTGGCGTTGCTGTGGTTCCAGGGCTGGGGCGTGGCACTCAACCTGCTGTTGTCCGGCCTCACCGCGCTGGCAGTCGAAGCGTTGATGCTGCGTTTGCGTCGACGGCCGCTCAAACCCGAGCTGAACGATGGCAGCGCACTGGTCAGTGCCACGCTGTTGGCCCTGGCCTTGCCGGCGTATTGCCCCTGGTGGCTGACCGTCACCGCGGCCGCCTGCGCCTTGCTGTTCGGCAAGCACCTGTGGGGCGGCGTCGGCAGCAACCCGTTCAACCCGGCGATGCTCGGGTATGCCCTGGTGCTGGTGGCGTTTCCCGCCTATATGAGTCCCGCGTCCCACGGTTTGGGCCTGTTTGAAGGCTTGCAACAGGTGTTCGGCACTCATCCGGCGCCCGACGCCTGGGCCGGGGCCACCGCGCTGGACAGCCTGCGGACCAATACGAGCCTGACCATCGATGAACTGTTCGCCAGCGATCCGGCGTTCGGGCGTTTCGGTGGCCACGGTGCCGAATGGGTCAATCTGGCCTTCCTGGCGGGCGGTCTGTTTCTGTTGCAACAACGGGTGTTCAGCTGGCATGCGCCGGTGGGCCTGCTGGCGAGCCTGTTTATCGTCAGCCTGCTGTGCTGGAACGGGTCGGGCTCCGATTCCCATGGCTCACCGCTGTTTCATCTGTTCAGCGGCGCGACCATGCTCGGCGCGTTTTTTATCGCGACCGAACCGGTCTCGGGCGCCAAGACTCCTCTCGCCCGCCTGCTGTTCGGGGCGGGCATGGGGCTGCTGGTCTACCTGATCCGCACCTGGGGCGGCTACCCGGATGGCGTTGCGTTCGCGGTGTTGCTGATGAACCTCGGCGTGCCGGCACTGGACCGGTTTGCCGAGGCGCGACAACGGCGGCCACTGCCATGAAGAATCCTGGCGGCGTGGCAATCCTGATCCTGTTGATCGGCCTCGGTAGCAGTGCCACGTACCTCACGCACCTCGGCACCGCTGGGCGCATCGAGGCCCAGCGGCAAGCGTTGGCGAACAGGACCTTGCTTGAGGTACTGCCCACTGACCTCTACGACAATCAGCCATTGGCGCACCCCGTTTTCACCGCCTCGGTGACCTTGGCCCATAGCACGCTGCTGGGCGGTTATCTGGCGACCCGCAATGGCCAGCCCAGCGCTGTGCTACTGCTCAGCCAGGCGCCGGGCTATGAAGGCAGCATCGAATTGCTGGTCGCCATCGATCCACAGGGCCGGCTGCTGGGCGTCAAGACGCTGCGCCAAGCCGAAACACCCGGGTTGGGCGCGGCGATTGCCGGCTGGCCGAACGCCTGGATGCAGGTCTTCACCGGCAAATCACGCCAGGCGCCTGACGACAGCGGCTGGGCCCTGAAGAAGGACCAGGGACAGTTCGATCAACTGGCCGGCGCAACGGTGACGTCCCGGGCGGTGCTCCAAGCGGTTCACGACGCGTTGCGTTACTTCGACGAGCACAAGGCTCGGTTGGGAGTGCCTGCCAATGAATAAGCCATGGGGCCTGACACACGGCCTGTTGCTCGTCCCGCTGGTCGGCGCCAGCGACTCGCTGATGGCCGCACTGGTGCTATGGCTGGCCTGGGCCTTGATGTTCTTCTGCCAGGGCTTGGCGATGGGGTTTGTCCGACAACACCTGACAACCACGCAACAACTGCTCGCCGCCATCGTGCTGGCCGCTACCTTGACCACCTGCATAGGTTTTGTCGTCCAGGCCTGGGCATTGGAACTGTATCGACCGCTGAGTCTTTACTTGGGCTGGATCGCCTTGAGCTGCGTGGCGCTGGAGCATGCGGGCTTCTTCGTCGAGTCTCGCTTGCCTGGACGCCTCAGGCTGGCTGGGGTGTTCGGTCTCTTGATGGTCAGCCTGGGCGCCCTGCGTGAGCTGATCGGCAGCGGCCTCCCCCTGGCCTTGCTCGCCCCGGGCGGGTTCATTCTGCTCGGGCTGCTGCTGGCGGCCCGACAGGCCTGGACGGCAGCCAAATCCCCTTCAACCACCGAGGAAACGCCGCGCCCATGAACGCCGCAAAACGCCTGGAAATATTCCGTCGCTTTCACGAGGACAACCCGGAACCGAAAACCGAACTGGCCTATTCCTCGCCGTTCGAATTGCTGATCGCGGTCATCCTGTCGGCCCAGTCCACCGACGTCGGCGTCAACAAGGCCACGGCTAAACTGTTCCCGGTCGCCAACACCCCGGAGGCGATCTACGCCCTGGGCGTCGAAGGGTTGTCCGAGTACATCAAGACCATCGGCCTGTTCAACAGCAAGGCCAAAAACGTGATCGAAACCTGCCGCCTGCTGATCGAGCGCCACGGCAGCGAAGTGCCGCAGACCCGTGAAGCGCTGGAAGCCCTTCCAGGCGTCGGCCGCAAAACCGCCAACGTCGTGCTCAATACCGCGTTTCGGCAGTTGACCATGGCGGTCGACACCCACATTTTCCGCGTCAGCAACCGTACCGGGCTGGCCCCCGGCAAAAACGTGGTGGAGGTGGAGAAGAAGCTGATGAAGTTTGTGCCCAAGGAATACCTGCTGGACTCCCATCACTGGCTCATTCTCCATGGACGCTACGTCTGCCTGGCGCGCAAGCCCCGCTGCGGCAGCTGCCGAATCGAAGACTTGTGCGAATACAAGCACAAGACCTCGGACGATTGAGGCGCTATTGCTTTTATCGATCTATCGATTGAAAAAATCTTTTTTACCAGCCCGTGGTTTATCGATATAAGGAGCGCCAATGGCAGTCTTAGCCTGGAGTCGAACCCATGAGTGCTGGCAAAGAACAACTGGATGTAGAAGACGAATTCATCGCCGTTGAGGCCGACGACGGTGAACCTGCGGTCGTGCCGGAAGTAGCGAAAACCAACCTGAGCAAGCGCCGCACCATCGATAACCTGCTGGAAGAGCGTCGTTTACAGAAGCAACTGGCCGATTACGACTTTGACCTCTGACACGTAAAAGCCTCCCCGACGGAGGCTTTTTACTGAGTACGCGTGAAGCAGCCTCACACCAACCCATTGCGCTGCGCCAGCTCGATCAGGTCGACCAGCGAACGGGCATTGAGCTTCAATAACAGACGGGTCTTGTAAGTACTGACGGTCTTGTTGCTCAAGAACATTCCATCGGCGATTTCCTTGTTGGTCTTGCCGCGCGCCAGTTGCTGCAAGACCATCATCTCCCGCCCCGACAACCGATCGACCATATCGGACTCACTGGCATTACCCAGGCTCGATCGCACCGTATGCAATGCCTGGTTGGGAAAGTAACTGTAGCCGGACAGCACTGCCTTGATTGCACTTAATAATTCGGTAAGGTCCTGTTGCTTGCAGACATACCCGGCCGCCCCTGTCTGCATGCAGCGCATTGAAAAATGCCCAGGCGCCTGGGAAGTCAGTACCAATACCTTCATTGACGAAGGTATGGCCGTCAAACGGGCAATGACCTCCAACCCGTCCAGTTTCGGAATACCGATATCGAGAATGACGATATCGGGCATAAGTTCACGAGCAAGTTGTAACGCATCGACGCCGTTGTCGGTTTCGGCAACGACCTCATAACCATGACGCTCCATCAGCAAACGTACAGCAAGACGAATGACGGGATGATCATCCACGATCAGCACTTTATTCATGGGCAAATCCAACTTCGCTGTTCGAATTTTTAGAGCACGCACAATAGCCTAGTCATTTCTACCTTGGCATGCCGCCCCCCCCTGACCGCTCGCACCGAGAGACAGATCCTACAAGCTATACAGAAAACTCCTACAAATCCCGCCGGGAAAAATGTGTCCTCAATTTTTTACAGAGAAGGACCGACCGCCCTTGAGCATCCGGTACCCCTATGAATAATGCGCTCTTTCACCGCCATGCCTGCCTGCGGACCGGTCATCGGAAGGCACTTCACTCATAAAGAGTAACTGAATTATTTACTGTTAAAACTGGCGCCCCTCACTTCAGCAGCGGAATTTCCTATATAAGAGACGTTCAGGCAGCCGATATAAAACATCGACGGCCCTGATTGTTTTAGCGACACCTTATTAGTCACCGATATTATTTTTCCAACCCACTCACGAGCATGAATATTCCATGAGCATTAACCATGAACAAACCTTTGAAGACCATCACCAACCCCATGACCCTTATCGCCATATTCGCAACTTTATCCGAAACGTCCGCGGCTGTTTCCCTGCCTTTTCTGGATGATCAGGACCGTGAGTATTATCTCTGGTTCCTGATCAGCTTTCCCTTTTATTTATTGCTGCTTTTTTTCATCACCCTCAACTTCAATTATCGTTCCTTGTATTCGCCTTCGGATTTTCGCAAGAGCAAACACTTCATAAAGACCATGGATGACGCGACCTGTCGGCGCAAACGAATGCTACGCCGGACGGCCAAGGACCAGCGGCGGCGACGGATAAGCCTTCATCGCCCCAGGCATGAACCGCCGGACACCCTTTGCATCCTATGCCGCCAATCCCGCCGCCTGATCGAGACTTGCCGACCGGAGCATTTGAAACACGCCGGCATCGTTGTGTACGTCATTTACCACCACGCAGGCCCTGCAACCCGCGGACAGGATGAATGAGCTATCAGGAGACAGCGCTGCAGCAAACAGGCTGCGCGCGCAAAACAGAGGGCAAAAAAACGGCCTGCTCAAGGCAGGCCGTTTTTTTATCGCCAGGGTCAGAACAACTTGCGACCCTTGTTCGCCGCGATGCGCATGCGCAGGGCGTTGAGCTTGATGAAGCCGGCCGCGTCGGCCTGGTTGTAGGCACCGCCGTCTTCTTCGAAGGTCGCGATGTTGGCGTCGAACAGCGACTCGTCGGACTTACGCCCGGTGACGATCACGTTGCCCTTGTACAGTTTCAGGCGTACCACGCCATTCACGTGAGCCTGGGAGGCGTCGATCATCTGCTGCAGCATCAGACGCTCAGGGCTCCACCAGTAGCCGGTGTAGATCAGGCTGGCGTACTTGGGCATCAGCTCGTCCTTGAGGTGAGCCACTTCGCGGTCCAGGGTGATCGATTCGATCGCCCGGTGAGCGCGCAGCATGATGGTGCCACCCGGGGTTTCGTAGCAGCCGCGGGACTTCATGCCGACATAGCGGTTCTCGACGATGTCCAGACGACCGATGCCATGTTCGCCGCCGATGCGGTTCAGGGTCGCCAGCACGGTGGCCGGGCTCATTTCCACGCCGTCCAGGGCGACGATATCGCCATTGCGATAGGTCAGCTCCAGGTATTGCGGGGTATCCGGGGCCTTCTCAGGGGAGACGGTCCAGCGCCACATGTCTTCTTCGTGCTCGGTCCAGGTGTCTTCCAGCACGCCGCCTTCATAGGAGATGTGCAGCAGGTTGGCATCCATCGAGTACGGGGATTTCTTCTTGCCGTGACGCTCGATTGGAATCGCGTGCTTCTCGGCGTAGTCCATCAGTTTTTCACGGGACAGCAAGTCCCATTCACGCCACGGGGCAATGACTTTCACGCCTGGCTTGAGGGCATAGGCGCCCAGCTCGAAACGCACCTGGTCGTTGCCTTTGCCGGTAGCGCCGTGGGAAATGGCATCGGCGCCGGTTTCGTTGGCGATTTCGATCAGGCGCTTGGCAATCAACGGACGGGCGATGGACGTACCCAGCAGGTACTCGCCTTCGTAAACGGTGTTGGCGCGGAACATCGGGAACACGAAGTCGCGGACGAACTCTTCGCGCAGGTCATCGATGTAGATCTCTTTGACGCCCATGGCCTGGGCCTTGGCGCGTGCAGGCTCGACCTCTTCGCCCTGCCCCAGGTCAGCGGTGAAGGTCACCACTTCGCAGTTATAAGTGTCCTGCAGCCACTTCAGGATCACCGAAGTGTCCAGGCCGCCGGAATACGCCAGAACGACCTTGTTTACGTCCGCCATGCCATCACTCCACGGGTTGTACGGAAAGCCGTGAAGTCTAACGTCCAGCGCGGATAATTTACAGGGGCGCGACAGCTTATGACGACGAAGCGACAGATTATGTCGAACGCGCGACGGTCAAAATCGAATCAGGAGGTCCGCGCGGTCGTCCCGGCGGGCGTGGGTGTCGGGGTCTTGGCCGGCGCCGCGGTGGGCGCCGGCACCTTGGCAGGGGCCGCAGCGGGTGCAGGCTGCGCGGCGGGGGCCTGGGGTGCCGGTGCTTCGCTAGCCGCCACGCGCTCGAGGCGCACGGCCACCCGACGGTTCTTGGCCCGGTTGGCGGCGTTGGTGTTGGGCACCAAGGGATAACGCTCGCCGTGGAAGCGCAGGGTAATCTGCGACTCCTGGAAACCATTGGCCTTGAAGAAGTCCTGGACCGCCAGGGCCCGGCGGCGCGACAGCTCGCGGTTGGTCAGGCGATTGCCGCTGTTGTCGGAATGACCGTCAAGCTCGATATGATTGACGCTCGGGTCGGCCTTGATGAAGTCGAGCATCACCTGCAACTGGGCCTTGGCCCGGGCATCGAGTTCGACCTCTTCGCCGGGGAAGCCGATCTGGGTCTGCTTTATCTGCTCGAAATTCTTCGGCAACAACTTGGCCACACAGCTCTGATAATCACTGAAGGCTTTGTTGAAACGCACCGGCAGCAACCGGACTTCCGACACTCGACCGTCCTCGGTGTTGCGCCGAACCACCGGGCTGCGACCGTCCATCAGCCCACTGATCAAGCGCCCGGCCTGGACCTGGGAGCTGTTGAACAATACATCGCCACTGCCAATGCTGACCGAGCCCAGGTTGATATCGCCGCGCCCCGGCTGCCACGGTGCGGCGGCCGCCAGCAAGGTGGCCGAACCGCCGCCCAGCATCGGGTTATAGCTCTTGAGGCGGAACGTGGCCTGCTCGCCCGCCCGGCGCACGAATTCGCCAGTGCCGAAATCGGTGATCGGCTGGCTCAGCCGGCACTCGAACTTGTCGCCTTCGACCGTCCACTCGATGCTCTCCAGACGGGTCTGGAAAGTGAGCGCCATGGCGGGAAGGCTGGCAAACACACTGAGCAAGGCTAGATAACGCTGGCGCACGGGAGGCTCCACTGACTTTTATACAAAGATCGACGCATGCTTGGGGGCATGACGCCTGTCCGGGGCACTGCACGGATTCGTGGCACACCTGTAGGAGCTATCGGTAAGTTGTGGCAGAACTTGATAGCGGGTGCCTGAATCGGTCTTTTCCGGTAGCATTCCCCAGAGTTTGACCCGCCTGGAAGCCCCCCAATGTCCGACCGCCTGACCCTGCTGCGTCCCGACGACTGGCATATTCATCTTCGCGATGGTGCTGTGTTGACCCATACCGTCGCCGATGTCGCGCGCACCTTCGGGCGCGCAATCATCATGCCTAACCTGGTTCCGCCCGTGCGCAACGCCGCCGAGGCCGATGGCTATCGCCAGCGTATCCTCGCCGCCCGCCCGGCTGGCAGCCGCTTCGAACCGCTGATGGTGCTTTACCTCACCGACCGCACCCAGCCCGAAGAGATTCGTGACGCCAAGGCCAGCGGTTTTGTCCATGCCGCCAAGCTGTATCCCGCCGGCGCGACGACCAACTCCGATTCCGGTGTCACCAGCATCGACAAGATATTCCCGGCGCTGGAGGCCATGGCCGAAGTCGGCATGCCGTTGTTGATCCATGGTGAGGTTACCCGGGGCGACGTCGATGTGTTCGACCGCGAGAAGATCTTCATCGACGAGCACATGCGCCGCGTCGTGGAGCGCTTCCCGACCCTCAAGGTGGTGTTCGAACACATCACCACCGGCGATGCCGTGCAGTTCGTCAACGAGGCCCCGGCCAACGTCGGCGCGACCATTACCGCCCACCACCTGCTGTACAACCGCAACCACATGCTGGTAGGCGGGATCCGGCCGCACTTCTACTGCCTGCCGATCCTCAAGCGCAATACCCACCAGGAAGCCTTGCTGGATGCCGCCACCAGCGGCAGCGCCAAGTTTTTCCTCGGCACCGACTCGGCGCCCCACGCCCGTCACGCCAAGGAAGCGGCCTGCGGTTGCGCCGGCTGCTACACCGCCTATGCCGCCATCGAGATGTACGCCGAGGCGTTCGAACAGCGCAATGCGCTGGAAAAACTCGAAGGCTTCGCCAGCCTGCATGGCCCACGCTTCTATGGCCTGCCGGTGAACACCGACCGTATTACCCTGGTCCGTGACGAATGGACCGCCCCCGTCAGCCTGCCCTTTGGCGAGCAGACCGTCATCCCGCTGCGCGCCGGTGAAAAACTGCGCTGGCGCCTGCTGGAGGAAAACGCGTGAGTGAAGATCATTTCGACGACGAACTGGACGGCAACGGTGGTTCGGGCGGCGCCCGTCACCCCATGGCCGCGCGGTTCCGTGGTTATCTGCCGGTCGTCGTCGATGTAGAAACCGGTGGTTTCAATTCCGCCACCGACGCCTTGCTGGAAATCGCCGCGACCACCATCGGCATGGACGAAAAAGGCTTTGTGTTCCCTGACCACACCTATTTCTTCCGGGTCGAACCGTTCGAAGGCGCCAACGTCGAAGCGGCGGCGTTGGAGTTCACCGGGATCAAGCTCGATCACCCGTTGCGCATGGCGGTCAGCGAAGAAACGGCCCTGACCGACATCTTCCGTGGTGTGCGCAAGGCGCTCAAGGCCAACGGTTGCAAGCGCGCGATCCTGGTCGGGCACAACAGCAGCTTCGACCTGGGCTTCCTCAACGCCGCCGTCGCGCGCCTGGACATGAAGCGCAACCCGTTCCACCCGTTCTCCAGCTTCGACACCGCGACCCTGGCAGGCTTGGCGTATGGCCAGACCGTCCTGGCCAAGGCGTGCCAGGCCGCCGACATCGATTTCGATGGCCGTGAGGCGCACTCGGCCCGCTACGACACCGAGAAGACCGCCGAGCTGTTCTGCGGCATCGTCAACCGGTGGAAAGAGATGGGTGGCTGGCAGGATTTCGACGACTAAAGAGCAGAGCCATTGTGGCGGTGCCACTCCGTGGGAGCAAAGCTTGCTCGCGACACAGGCGACTCGTTTTTTGGAAGACCGCATCGCTGCCATCGCGGGCAAGCCTTGCTCCCACAGGTAAATCCCCTCGCCACAAAGCGCTATGTTTCAGCCGATGATTTGGTTGAAATCCCCATAAAAAACCGGCCCATCGAAGGCCGGTTTTTTTATGCCTGAATGCGCTTACAGCTTATCGCCGTGCTCGCCCAGGTAAGCGGCAACGCCTTCAGGCGATGCGGTCATGCCCTTGTCGCCTTTTTTCCAGTTGGCCGGGCAGACTTCGCCGTGCTCTTCGTGGAATTGCAGCGCGTCAACCAGACGGATCAGCTCTTCCATGTTACGGCCCAGCGGCAGGTCGTTGACGATCTGCGAACGGACAACGCCCTTGTCGTCGATCAGGAAGGCGCCACGGAAGGCCACGCCGCCTTCGGACTCAACGTCGTAGGCCTTGGCGATTTCGTGCTTCATGTCGGCAGCCATGGTGTATTTCACCTGACCGATACCGCCATTGTTGATCGGGGTGTTGCGCCAGGCGTTGTGAGTGAAGTGCGAGTCGATCGAAACAGCGATCACTTCAACGTTGCGTGCCTTGAAGTCATCCATGCGGTGATCCAGTGCGATCAGCTCGGACGGGCAGACGAAGGTGAAGTCCAGTGGATAGAAGAACACTAGGCCGTATTTGCCTTTGATGGCCGAGGACAGGGTGAAGCTGTCGACGATTTCGCCGTTGCCAAGCACGGCTGGCACGGTGAAGTCAGGGGCTTGTTTGCCTACGAGTACGCTCATTGGATATCTCCTGATGTAATTAGCGTGAAAACAGAGTCCGGGCCAGCCTGCCACCCTCAGGCGACAGCCCTGTGACACGAACCCGCTTGCAAGGGCCGACCATCATACACCGCGCATTTGGACTGTCTTCAAGGGTTTTTCGGTGGTATCGAAAAATCGCCGCCCCGCTGCGTGCCGCCTTTGTTGCCCAAGGAAAAAACCGTTCGTCAGCCTGGCATCGCTCTGGCGCAAGTCCTTGATAAACCACTTTGACAATCATTCTCGTTAACATTAAGATCCGTCTCAATTGAGTCACAACCAGCGACGGTTCTCACTTATGTATGTATGCCTCTGCACTGGCGTCACCGACGGACAAATCCGCGAAGCGATCTATGAAGGTTGCTGCAGCTATCGCGAAGTCCGCCAGGCCACCGGCGTAGCCAGCCAATGCGGCAAATGTGCCTGCCTGGCCAAGGAAGTGGTGCGTGAAACCCTCGCCAAGGTGCAAACGGCACAGGCCTCGATCCCCTACCCGGTAGAATTTACTGCCGCATAAAGACAGCTTTTCAAGGAACCGGACTCGATGTCCGGTTTTTTTATGCCTGTAAATCAAATGCTTAGCGTCCAGACGCGGAACACAAACATTCTTATTCCGATTAATTTTCATTTATTATTCAACAACTTAGGTTTGACACTGATAAATGCGCGGCTCAAACTCCGCCCTATACACAGCTATTACAGGGCAGGCCTCATCATGAAAGGCGACATTACAGTCATCCAGCATCTCAACAAGATCCTTGCCAATGAGCTGGTCGCGATCAACCAATACTTCCTGCATGCGCGCATGTACGAGGATTGGGGCCTGAACAAGCTGGGCAAGCACGAGTACCACGAGTCCATCGACGAGATGAAACACGCGGACAAACTGATCAAGCGCATCCTGTTTCTCGAAGGCCTGCCGAACGTCCAGGACCTGGGCAAGCTGCACATCGGCGAACACACCCGGGAAATGCTCGAGTGCGACCTGCGCATCGAGCGCACCGGCCACGCCGACCTGAAGGCCGCCATTGCCCATTGCGAAAGCGTTGGCGACTTCGGTAGCCGTGAACTGCTGGAAGACATCCTCGAATCCGAGGAAGAGCACATCGACTGGCTGGAAACCCAACTGGGCCTGATCGACAAAGTCGGTCTTGAGAACTACCTGCAATCGCAGATGGGCGAAGAGTAACCTTCCCCGGCAGACAGCCACTAAAAAGCCCCGCCCTCTTTCGAGAGGCGGGGCTTTTTATTGCCTGGATTCCCAGGCCCTACTCAAAACCACTGTGGGAGCGAGCTTGCTCGCGATGGCGGTGGATCAGATATAAAAATGCTGACTGACACACCGCTATCGCGAGCAAGCTCGCTCCCACAAGGTTTCCCGTTCACCACAACCAGTGTGGTGAACAGGCTTCCATGGATCAGGCTTCGGTCTTGTTCGCCGCTTTTTCTACCGCTGCCTTGATCGTGGTCTGCAAAGAACCGTCGGCGGCCATCTCGGTCATGATGTCGCTGCCACCGATCAGCTCACCGCCCACCCACAATTGCGGGAAGGTTGGCCAGTTGGCGTACTTGGGCAGGTTGGCGCGGATTTCCGGGTTCTGCAGGATGTCCACGTAGGCAAACTTCTCGCCACACGCCATCACCGCCTGAGCAGCCTTGGCCGAGAAACCGCACTGTGGCGCGTTCGGCGAGCCTTTCATGTAAAGCAGGATGGTGTTGTTGGCAATCTGGTCTTTAATCGTTTCGATGATATCCACGGAGCACCTCGGCTTAAACTTTGCGACGTCAGTTGTCGACACGGTGGCGCATTGTAACGGAAAGCAGAACGTGCTGCTCAGAGACAATTCTACGCAGCCGCCACCTTCACCGGTACACCGTTGAGCGCCGCGTTGCCGGACAACTCATCGAGCTGGCAATCATCGGTCAGGTCATTGGCGCTGGAGCCCGGCTGTCCGCTGGCAATGGTCATCTGCACGCCCGGCCGGGCATGGCCCCAACCGTGGGGCAGGCTGACCACGCCTTTCATCATGTCCAGGCTGCCCAATACCTCGACTTCGATGGCCCCTACCCGCGAACTGACCGTCACGCGCTGCCCGTCGGCAAGGCCGCGGGAGGCGAGGTCATCCGGGTGCATCAGCAATTGATGACGCGGCTTGCCCTTCACCAGTCGATGGAAGTTATGCATCCAGGAGTTGTTGCTGCGCACATGGCGGCGGCCAATCATCAGCAACTCATCCGGTTCTGGCGCCTGCAACGCGGCAAAGCGCGCAAGGTCGGCGAGAATCACCGCCGGCGCGGTCTGCACCCGTTGGTTTTCGGTTTTCAAGCGTGGGGCCAGGTTGGGCTTGAGTGCGCCAAGGTCGATGCCATGGGGATGGTCGAACAAGGTCGCCAGAGACAGTTTGTGCGGCGAGGCGTCGCCATACGCCCCGCTGCGCAGGCCAAGATCGATCATCTGCGCCGGCGGCATGGTCGGCTTGAGTTCTTTGCCGGTCCGGGCAGCGAAGGCCTTGGCCAGGCCGACAAAGATTTCCCAGTCGTGCAGCGCCCCCTCGGGCTTGGGCAGGATCGCCCGGTTGAAACGGGTCACGTTGCGCACCGCGAACAGGTTGAAGGTGGTGTCGTAATGATCGTTTTCCAGGGCCGAGGTCGAGGGCAGGATCAGGTCGGCGTAACGGGTGGTTTCGTTGATGTAGAGATCGACACTGACCATGAACTCCAACCCATCCAGGGCCTGCTCGAGCTGCCGCCCGTTGGGTGTAGACAACACCGGGTTGCCGGCCACGGTGACCAGCGCCCGAATCTGGCCTTCGCCTTCGGTCAGCATCTCCTCGGCCAGGGCCGACACCGGCAGCTCCCCTGCGTACTCGGGACGTCCGGAGACCCGGCTCTGCCAACGATTGAAATGCCCGCCCGAGGTGGTCGCCACCAGGTCCACCGCAGGCTCGGTACACAGTGCACCGCCCACCCGGTCCAGATTGCCGGTCACCAGGTTGATCACCTGGATCAGCCAGTGGCACAGCGTACCGAACGCCTGGGTCGACACCCCCATCCGCCCGTAGCACACCGCTGTTGGGGCGGCGGCGAAGTCCCGGGCCAATTGCCGGATCTGCGCTGCCGGCACCGCACAGAGCGGGCTCATCGCTTCGGCCGTGAAAGAAGCAACGGCCGCGCGTACCTCGTCCAGGCCGTCCACCGGCAGGTGGCTGTCACGGGTCAGGCCTTCGCTGAACAGGGTATTGAGCAAGCCAAACAGCAGCGCGGCATCGCCCCCGGGACGCACGAAGACATGCTGGTCGGCAATGGCCGCCGTTTCGCTGCGGCGCGGATCGACCACCACCACTTTGCCGCCACGGGCCTGGATCGCCTTGAGGCGCTTCTCCACGTCCGGCACGGTCATGATGCTACCGTTGGAGGCCAGTGGGTTGCCGCCCAGGATCAGCATGAAATCGGTGTGATCGATGTCCGGAATCGGCAGTAGCAAGCCGTGGCCATACATCAGGTGGCTGGTCAGGTGATGGGGCAACTGGTCCACCGAGGTTGCCGAGAAGCGGCTGCGGGTCTTCAACAGGCCCAGGAAATAGTTGCTGTGGGTCATCAACCCATAGTTATGCACGCTGGGGTTGCCCTGGTAGACCGCCACCGCGTTCTGGCCGTGGCGTGCCTGGATATCCGCCAGGCGCGCGGCCACCAACGCGAAGGCATCGTCCCAGGCGATGGGGTGCCATTCGTTGCCGATGCGCTGCATGGGTTGGCGCAGGCGGTCCGGATCGTTCTGGATATCTTGCAGGGCCACTGCCTTGGGGCAGATGTGACCACGACTGAAGGTGTCCAGCGCATCGCCCTTGATCGAGGTGATCGCCAGGCCCTGGCCGTCGGTTTCGGTGGTTTCGAGGGTCAAGCCACAGATGGCTTCACACAGATGGCACGCACGGTGGTGGAGAGTCTTGGTCATGGCCAGTCTCTGTTTTGTTCGTGGCGGGCACTTTCGGCCGCGGGAACAAAACTATGGCCCGTGCTTCCCGGCGGCACCAGCGACGTTCGTCCTGTGAATTGCCGGGCATCAGGCCCGCCGATGAAGTGCCATCAAGGGCCCTCGGGAGGCGGTGCCAGGAGTTGGATTTCCTCGACGGTTTCCACTTCCTCCTGGGCGATGGGTACGCCAGTCAGTTCGCCAATCAATCGCCAATGCTCGTCAAGGCCGCTGCTGATCGTGGCCATGCGATCGATCATCCGGCGGCCGGCGGCCTTGGTCACTTCATCATCGCTGCGCAGCAATTCGAATGACATGGACGTCACCGATGCCGTCAGGTGGGTCAGCGAGCGTGCGGTCAGCCCCAGCAATTCCATCAATTGTTGCTCTTTCGAATCCATTTCGGGCTCCTGTGCCGCTGAGGCTCATTTATAACCCAGGCCTTTGCATTAGGAAATGTTTCACAACCACCAGCAGACAGGCGCAAGAATCGGAGGACACGGCACAAGACCGCCCCCATCCATGGCGCGCCCGCCGCGCTTGATTGCCAAGCCGAGCAGCGCCAGTGTACAAATGGGCCGCTGCAGTCAGGAAACCGGCTTCAAATACGCCATCGCATCCGCGTGATGGCTTCGCTGAAATCCCCAAAAACCGTAGCCCTATTGGTAAGACGCGACATTTAATTATAAGATCGCGCCTTCCCCTATTTCGTCGCCCCGTGCGGCTTTTGCCGCAGGTCTCGCCCGTTTTTTCATTAAACAAGGCTTTGAGCATCTGCGGTCAGTTACAAAAAGGTAGTCAATCATGAGCGCAAGGCACTTTCTCTCCCTGATGGATTTCACGCCCGATGAGTTACTCGGCGTGATCCGTCGAGGCGTGGAGCTCAAGGACCTGCGTAATCGCGGCGTACTGTTCGAGCCCTTGAAAAACCGCGTGCTGGGGATGATCTTCGAGAAATCATCGACCCGCACCCGCATCTCTTTCGAAGCCGGCATGATCCAACTGGGCGGCCAGGCGATTTTCCTGTCGCCCCGCGACACCCAACTGGGCCGTGGCGAACCCATCGGCGATTGCGCCATCGTCATGTCGAGCATGCTGGACGCGGTGATGATCCGTACCTTTGCCCACAGCACCCTGACCGAGTTCGCGGCCCATTCCCGCGTACCGGTGATCAACGGCCTGTCCGACGACCTGCACCCTTGCCAGTTGCTGGCCGACATGCAGACCTTCCTCGAGCACCGTGGCTCGATCCAGGGCAAGACCGTGGCCTGGATCGGCGATGGCAACAACATGTGCAACAGCTATATAGAAGCGGCGATGCAATTCGACTTCCAACTGCGCATCGCCTGCCCCGAAGGTTTTGACCCCAATGCCGAGTTGCTGGCCAAGGCCGGGGACCGGGTGTCCATCGTCCGTGATCCGAAACAGGCCGTGACCGGTGCGCACCTGGTGAGCACCGACGTCTGGACCTCCATGGGCCAGGAGGAAGAAACCGCCAGGCGCCTGGAGTTGTTCGCGCCATTGCAGGTCAACCGGGCTCTGCTCGACTTGGCGGATGCCGACGTGTTGTTCATGCACTGCCTGCCGGCCCACCGTGGCGAGGAGATCAGCATGGACCTGTTGGATGACCCGCGTTCGGTAGCCTGGGACCAGGCCGAGAATCGCCTGCATGCGCAAAAGGCCTTGCTCGAGTTCCTGGTCGAGCCGGCGTATCACCACGCATGAGCCATGCCCTGCTGCTGAACTTGCACAACCTGGCCTGCGGTTATCAGGACCAGCGGGTCGTGCAGAACCTCAACCTGCACCTCAATGCCGGTGATATCGGTTGCCTGCTCGGTTCGTCCGGGTGCGGCAAGACCACGACCTTGCGTGCCATTGCCGGCTTCGAACCGGTGCACGAGGGTGAAATCCAGTTGGCCGGGGAAACCATCTCACGCGCCGGCTTCACCCTCGCCCCGGAAAAACGCCGCATCGGCATGGTGTTCCAGGACTACGCCCTGTTCCCCCACCTGAGCGTGGCCCAGAACATTGCCTTTGGCATTCGCAAGCATCCGAACAAGGACCGCGTCGTCGAAGAGTTGCTGGAACTGGTCAACCTGAAACACCTGGGCAGCCGTTTTCCCCATGAACTGTCCGGCGGACAACAGCAGCGCGTGGCCCTGGCCCGTGCGCTGGCGCCGGAACCGCAGTTGCTGTTGCTCGATGAACCGTTCTCCAACCTCGATGGCGAGCTGCGCCGCAAGCTCAGCCATGAAGTGCGGGACATTCTCAAGGCCCGCGGCACCAGCGCGATCCTGGTCACCCACGACCAGGAAGAAGCCTTCGCCGTGAGTGACCATGTCGGCGTATTCAGGGAGGGTCGCCTGGAACAGTGGGACACGCCCTACAACCTGTATCACGAACCACTGACGCCATTCGTCGCCAGTTTCGTTGGCCAGGGCTACTTCATTCGCGGCCAGCTCGACAGCCCGGAATCGGTACAGACCGAGCTGGGCCTGCTGCGCGGCAACCGGGCCTATACCTGGCCCATCGGCGGCGCGGTGGATGTGTTGCTGCGGCCAGACGATATCGTCTACGCCCCGGACAGCCCGCTTACTGCCAGAATCGTTGGCAAGACCTTCCTGGGCGCTTCAACCTTGTATCGCCTGCAATTGCCCACAGGGGCGCAACTGGAATCGATCTTCCCTAGCCATGCCGACCATCAGGTCGGAGCAGCCGTCGGCATCCGCGTAGCGGCTGAACACCTGGTGCTGTTCCAGGCCTCGGGCAGCACCGCGGCGCATATCCCATCCGTGGACAGCGGCGTGCGACGCTACAGCGCGGCCAGCTAATCACTGTGGGAGCGGACACATTCGGCATCGATGCAGGCTGAACCACCGCTATCGCGAGCAAGCTCGCTCCCACATGGGAAATTGCAACAGGCACAAATCGACTGTCATCCACACATCCTGTGGGAGCGAGCTTGCTCGCGATGACATAGCCACATTCAGCACCAGTGCAGGCTGAACCATCGCTATCGCGAGCAACCTCCCACATTTGATGTCATTGGCTTGAGTGCAGCATCAACGTCCCACTGGCCACCAACGTCGCATTCCCGCCGATCTTCACCCGCTCTCCCTCCAACCGGCAAAACAACGCCCCGCCCCTGGCCGAACACTGATAAGCCGTCAGTCCGTGCTTGCCCAGGCGCTTGGACCAATAGGGAATCAGGCTGCAATGGGTCGAGCCGGTCACAGGGTCTTCGTTGATGCCGATCGCCGGGGCAAAATAGCGCGAGACAAAATCATGCTTGCTCCCCGGCGCGGTGACGATAGCGCCGGGCCAGGGCAGTTTCGCCAGGGCCACCATGTCCGGCTTGCAATCGAGCACCGCTTGCTCCGACTCCAGCACCACGAACAACTCGTTGGAACTCAGCACATCCACCGCTTCGACGCCCAAGGCACTCTGCACGGCCAGGGACACGCCCAACTCGGCAGGCACGACGGCCGGAAAATCCAACCACAGCCGATCACCCTCGCGCGTCACGCCCAACGAACCGGACCGGCAGATGAAATCCAGGCGCTCGACAGTTTCGTGATAGACCTCGAACAGCACATAAGCGCTGGCCAACGTGGCGTGGCCACACAGCGGGACTTCGGTGGTGGGGGTGAACCAGCGGATATGCCAATGCTGCCCCTCACGCACCAGGAACGCGGTTTCAGCCAGGTTATGCTCGGCGGCGATCTTCTGCATCAGCTCGTCGGCAAGCCAGCCGTCGAGCCGATAGACCATCGCCGGATTACCACCGAACGGCCGGTCACTGAACGCATCGACCTGATGAAACGCAAGCTGCATGGCACTTCTCCTTATTTTTCTGATGCCCAGCATGGGGTGTAGCGGCACGGATTATCCAGTGACAGATCAGCAGAATTTTCACCCTACAGGCTGCGCAGCGGCCACCCTGCTCTATCAAGCACGCCCGATATCAGCAAACACCGCCCCGGTGTGCTCCTTCAATACCGAAGGCGCCAACTCGACTTCCAACCCACGCCGCCCCGCACTGACGAACATACTGGCGAGTGGCTGTGCGGAATTGTCGATAAACGTGCGCAAACGCTTCTTCTGTCCCAGCGGGCTGATACCGCCGAGCAAATAACCGGTCGAACGCTGTGCGGCGGCCGGGTCGGCCATCTCGACCTTCTTCACGCCAGCGGCGTGGGCCAGGCCTTTCAAATCCAGGCTCCCGGCCACGGGCACTACCGCCACCAACAGCTCGCCTTTTTCACTGGCCGCCAACAACGTCTTGAACACTTGGGCCGGATCCAGCCCGAGCTTTTCCGCCGCCTCCAAGCCATAGGACGCAGCCTTGGGATCGTGTTCATAACTGTGGATACGATGTTCGGCGCGCACTTTCTTAAGCAGATCCAACGCGGGTGTCATGACCGCTCCTGATAAGGAAATCAAAAAAGAGTGAGCGGATTCTAAGCCATCGTCTGCGAAAAGGCTTTGCGGCTGCACGGCCCATACCGCTGCTGCCTCTCTTGGGTCGGAGTCATTCACAGCACGAATAGTTGAAATGTGACCAGTGGTTCACTTTCGACCTTTGACACCAGCGTTTCTTGTCTATATTTTTTCGAAACTGAAAGCCACATTGCATGTCTCAAGCAGCAACCCGAGATCAGGATGGGGATCCTGCCTCGGTGGAAATCGCGCAATCGTGCTGTATCGAATGCGCTGCAGAACAACAAAAAACCGAGGTTTGAATGACAACTGCTTTACAACAGCCGTCCCTGGCCAGCCAATGCCTGGCCGAATTCCTGGGAACTGGCCTGCTGATCTTTTTCGGCACCGGCTGCGTCGCAGCGCTCAAGGTCGCGGGTGCGAGTTTCGGTTTGTGGGAAATCAGCCTCATCTGGGGCGTCGGTGTCAGCATGGCAATCTATCTGAGCGCGGGCATTTCCGGCGCCCACCTCAACCCCGCCGTGAGCATCGCCCTGTGCATGTTCACCGACTTCGAAAAGCGCAAGCTGCCCTTCTATATAATTTCCCAAGTGGCCGGCGCTTTCTGCGGCGCCCTTCTGGTCTACACGCTGTACAGCAATCTATTCTTCGATTTCGAACAGTCCCGGCACATGGTTCGCGGCACCGAAATGAGCCTCGAACTGGCTTCGGTGTTCTCCACCTACCCGCACGCGGCACTCTCCACTGGCCAAGCCTTCCTCGTGGAAGCGATCATCACCGCCATCCTGATGGGGGTGATCATGTCCTTGACCGATGACAACAACGGCTTGCCCCGTGGCCCACTGGCGCCGTTGCTGATCGGCCTGCTGATTGCCGTGATCGGCAGCTCCATGGGGCCGTTGACGGGCTTTGCGATGAACCCGGCGCGGGACTTCGGTCCTAAACTGATGACTTTCTTCGCAGGCTGGGGTGAAATTTCCCTCACGGGTGGACGCGACATCCCGTACTTCCTGATTCCGATTTTTGCGCCGATCGTGGGTGCATGCCTCGGTGCTGCGGCCTATCGCGGGTTGATTGCCCGCCACCTGCCCAGCGCCATGACAGCGACAAAGGATGCAGAACCGGCCATTGACGGCAAGCCCAGAACATCCTGAAACAGTCGGCGCAGGCCCTGCCATTCGAAGCCTGCGCCGTGGCTTCTTCTTACGTCTCCCTTTATGAAAGACCCGAGGCAATCGAAATGACCGATATCCAGAACAAGAACTACATCATTGCCCTCGACCAGGGTACGACCAGCTCCCGCGCGATCATCTTCGACCGTGATGCCAATGTGGTCTGCACCGCCCAACGCGAATTCGCCCAGCACTACCCGCAGGCCGGCTGGGTCGAACACGACCCGATGGAAATCTTCGCCACCCAGAGCGCGGTCATGGTCGAAGCCCTGGCCCAGGCCGGCCTGCACCATGACCAGGTGGCCGCCATCGGCATCACCAACCAACGGGAAACCACCGTGGTCTGGGACAAGACCACCGGCCGTCCGATCTACAACGCCATCGTCTGGCAGTGCCGCCGCAGCACCGAGATCTGCCAACAGCTCAAGCGCGACGGCCACGAGCAATACATCAGCCAGACCACCGGCCTGGTCACCGACCCGTACTTTTCCGGCACCAAGCTCAAGTGGATCCTGGACAACGTCGAAGGCAGCCGCGAGCGTGCGCGCAACGGTGAGCTGTTGTTCGGCACGGTCGATAGCTGGCTGATCTGGAAATTCACCGGTGGCAAGGTCCATGTCACCGACTACACCAACGCCTCGCGCACCCTGCTCTTCAACATTCACTCGTTGGAATGGGATGCGAAGATGCTCGAGATCCTCGACATCCCCCGGGAAATGCTCCCGGAAGTGAAGTCGTCCTCGGAAATCTATGGCCGTACCAAAAGCGGTATCGCCATCGGCGGCATCGCCGGCGACCAGCAGGCAGCCCTGTTCGGGCAGATGTGCGTGGAGCCGGGGCAGGCGAAAAACACCTACGGCACCGGCTGCTTCCTGCTGATGAACACCGGGAAAAAGGCCGTGAAATCCAATCATGGCATGCTCACCACCATCGCCTGCGGCCCCCGTGGCGAAGTGGCCTACGCCCTGGAGGGCGCTGTATTCAACGGCGGCTCCACTGTCCAATGGCTGCGTGATGAACTGAAGATCATCAACGACGCCCTGGATACCGAATACTTTGCCAACAAGGTCAAGGACAGCAACGGTGTGTACCTGGTGCCCGCCTTCACCGGCCTGGGCGCGCCGTACTGGGACCCCTATGCCCGTGGCGCACTGTTTGGCCTGACCCGCGGCGTACGGGTCGATCACATCATTCGCGCAGCACTGGAGTCGATCGCCTACCAGACCCGCGACGTGCTCGACGCCATGCAACAGGATTCGGGCGAACGCCTCAGGGCCCTGCGGGTCGACGGTGGCGCGGTGGCGAACAACTTCCTGATGCAGTTCCAGGCCGACATCCTCGGCACCCAGGTCGAGCGGCCGAAAATGCGTGAAACCACAGCCCTGGGTGCGGCATACCTGGCCGGCCTGGCGTGCGGCTTCTGGGGCAGCCTGGAAGAGCTGCGCGGCAAAGCGGTGATCGAGCGCGAATTCGAACCGCAACTGGACGAGGCGGCGAAAGAAAAACTCTATGCCGGCTGGCAGAAAGCGGTCAGCCGCACCCGCGATTGGGAGCCCCACGAAGACGCTGAATAAGCCTGATAAGGTTCTGAAACTGGTCGGGATCGGATTCCTGCGGCATCATGGGCAAATTTTGTACGGCAGCCCAAAGGAAGCCCCATGAATCTGCCTCCCCGCCAGCAGCAAATCCTCGAACTGGTCCGCGAACGCGGCTATGTCAGCATCGAGGAAATGGCGCAGTTATTCGTCGTCACCCCGCAAACCATCCGCCGCGACATCAACCAACTGGCGGAAGTGAACCTGCTGCGCCGCTACCACGGCGGCGCCGCCTACGATTCAAGCGTGGAAAACACCGCCTACGCCATGCGCGCCGATCAGATGCGCGACGAAAAGCAACGCATCGCCGAAGCCATCGCCGCCCAGATCCCCGATCACGCCTCGCTGTTCATCAACATCGGCACCACCACCGAATCCATCGCCCGGGCCCTGCTCAATCACAACCACCTGAAGGTCATCACCAACAACCTGCACGTGGCTTCGATCCTCAGCGCCAAGGACGACTTCGAAGTCCTGATCGCCGGCGGCAACGTACGGCGTGACGGCGGCGTGGTGGGCCAGGCCAGCGTCGACTTCATCAACCAGTTCAAGGTCGACTTCGCCCTGGTGGGCATCAGCGGTATCGACGAAGACGGCAGCCTGTTGGACTTCGACTACCAGGAAGTGCGGGTGTCCCAAGCCATCATCGCCAACGCCCGGCAAGTGCTGTTGGCAGCGGACTCCAGCAAGTTCGGACGCAATGCCATGGTCCGCCTGGGCCCCATCAGCCTGATCGATTGCCTGGTGACCGACCAGCAACCGGTGCCGGCCCTGGCGCAGCTGTTGAGCCAGCACAAGATTCGGCTGGAGGTGGTCTGACTGCCATCCATCCGCCCAGCGTTACGGGCTTGAAAACTCTGCTAGCTTGAAATTTAGCCAAGCTGTCGAATACCAGATTTGCTGACAGACCCTGACATTGGGTTTGTGCCTTCTCAATCCTGCGTTCGTTTGGGGATCCGCTGCGCACCAGTCGAGCGGGCGTTAACCAAATGACCACGGCACGTAGTAGCTGCCATAACTTGAGTGTATGGAGTTACTACCATGACCGATTTGCCAAAAGACCTGTATTACCTTCCTGGTGCCGACGTACTGGATCTTCCGATGGTCATGGAGCTTTCGCCGGAGAGTGGAAGTCTTGATTTGACGGCGGTTGCCGAGTCAGGAGCCGTCGTCCGCATAGCGGTCTATCCAGGCATGACTACAAACGATACTGTCCAGCTTTCATGGCTGGGCGGGGATGAGGCGAGCAGCTATTACGCAAAGTCGTCGGTACGGGATCCCGAGCGGTTTCTCGATTTCGTTGTACCAAAGAACGTTCTGCGCGCAGACCCTGGGTCACCTCCGGGAGGGTATTACGCCCGTCCTCATGTCAGCTATCAGGTTTTTCCAGCCTCTGGGGAAAACAAGGAATCAGCCGTCAACGCCCTGTCTTTCCATCGAAACGAACGCTTATCGAACCCGCCAGCCGAGGTGCCAGCTGCCATCGGAGGCCAATTCGATCCTGACAAAATCCCCGATCCAGGACTCACTGTTATTTTTCCCCGATTCGTTGCCCTTTGGGCTAGGTGGACAAGCTACGGACGCGACGGCAGGGTGATCTATATGGAACGCTTTGGGGTAGGCGATGACCTCTCTGTGGTCATTTTTCGCCCTGTCCTGAACCTGACCGAGGATGGTGGCGAGGTACGCATCGTCTATTACACGGGCGATGATGAAAATATCCTGGGGACATCTCTTCCAGCCGTGCTGAAAGTCACGCGCGATTGATAGCTGTTCAAGCCCCGACGACGCGCTTGCAGCGTCGCCGATTGAGTCTCTGAACTCATTCCCAGAATCGCATGCGGCCGCGCCGACCTGCCCGCCCGCTCGATTGCTGGGTCGAGGAGTTCCTCAAATGACTACGGCACGTAGTAGCTGCCGCGACTATTACGTGTACGGAGCTGACATGACCGATTCCATGAAAGATCTACGCCCTCTTTCAATTGCCAACATCCTCGATCGTCCGATGGTCATGGACGTCCCTCCAGAGTCAGGGGTGCTGGATTTGCCCGCGACTCCTGACTCAGGGGTTGTGGTCCGCGTAGCGGTCTATCCGGAAATGGCAAAAAACGACACAGTCCAGCTGTTATGGCGAGGCAGTCATGAAGCGAGCAGTTACTACACGAAGTTATCCGTAAGAGACACGGAGCGCTTTCTGGATTTCATTGTGCCCAAGAGCGTTCTACTGGCAGACCCAGGCACGCCTCCAGGAGATGATTTAGCGCGGCCCCAGGTCAGCTACGAAGTTTTTCCGGCTTCCGGTGGTCCGAAGAAGGACTCGGCGATTACGGGACTGTATTTTGTAGTCTCCTGGGCATCAACCCCGTCGAACCTCCCTCCTACGGTGCCCGCGGCAGCTGATGGCCTGCTGGACCCGGACCAGATCGCCGGCCCCGGACTCACTGTTCTCTTCCCCCGACCTGTGGTTATTGACGCTCGATGGACAAGCTATGGACGCGACGGCAGAGTGATCTATATGGAGCGCTTTGGGGTAGGCCCCGATCTCTCCGTAGTCATTGTTCGCTCTGTCCTGGACCTGACCGAGGATGGCGGAGAAGTACGCATTACCTACTACACGGGTAATGATCAAAACGTTCTCATACATTCGCTTCCCGCCGTCCTACAAGTGAGCCGCAGTTGATACCAAGCAAGCGCCGGCGATGCGCTATCCGTGTCGCCGGTGCCAGCTTCCCTCCCACCCCTCTTTTCTTCGAAAATTTTCCTTTCGCTTTCCTTTGATCAGTATTTTCAATTGAAGACGACTGGCTGTGGCTGTATTTATGGGCTAGTATTTTCGCAAATGAACATTTATGTTCGAATTCAAATATTACGAAAAGAACCCGAGGCCAGCCGATGCCCACTTCTACCTTGCCTACGCCCCCTCTCGCCGAGATCTATGACGTCGCCGTCATTGGCGGCGGTATCAATGGCGTGGGGATTGCCGCGGACGCTGCCGGTCGCGGCCTTTCGGTGTTCCTTTGCGAAAAGGACGACCTGGCCAGTCATACCTCGTCGGCCAGCAGCAAGCTGATCCATGGCGGCCTGCGCTACCTTGAACATTATGAATTCCGCCTGGTGCGTGAAGCACTGGCCGAACGCGAAGTGCTGCTGACCAAGGCCCCGCACATCGTCAAGCAGATGCGCTTTGTGCTGCCCCACCGCCCGCACCTACGCCCGGCCTGGATGATTCGCGCCGGCCTGTTCCTCTACGATCACCTGGGCAAACGTGAACTGCTCGCAGGCTCCAAAAGCCTGAAATTCGGTGCCGACAGCCCACTGAAAAGCGAAATCACCAAAGGTTTCGAATATTCCGACTGCTGGGTCGACGATGCGCGACTGGTGGTACTCAACGCCATGGCCGCCCGGGAAAAAGGCGCACATATCCACACCCGCACCCGCTGTGTGAACGCCCGCCGCAGCAAAGGCCTGTGGCACTTGCATCTGGAACGTGCCGACGGCAGCCTGTTTTCGATCCGCGCCAAGGCGCTGGTCAATGCCGCCGGCCCGTGGGTCGCCAAGTTCATTCGCGATGACCTGAAGCTGGAATCGCCCTACGGCATTCGACTGATCCAGGGCAGCCACCTGATCGTGCCGAAACTCTACGAAGGCGAGCATGCGCACATTCTGCAAAACGAAGATCAGCGCATCGTGTTCACCATTCCGTACCTGAACCAGTTCACCCTGATCGGTACGACGGACCGCGAATACACTGGCGACCCGGCCAACGTGGCGATTACCGAAGGTGAAACCGATTACCTGCTGAAGGTGGTCAACGCCCACTTCAAGAAGCAGATCAGCCGTGACGATATCCTGCACAGTTATTCCGGCGTACGGCCGCTGTGCAACGACGAATCCGACAACCCGTCGGCCGTCACCCGGGACTACACCCTGGCGCTTTCCGGTGGCGGCGAAGAAGCGCCCTTGCTGTCGGTGTTCGGCGGCAAACTCACCACTTATCGCAAATTGGCCGAATCGGCCATGGCGCAACTGGCGCCCTACTTCACGCAGATGCGCGGAAGCTGGACTGCCGTAGAGGCCCTTCCCGGCGGCGAAAACATGACCACCCCGCAAGCGCTGTGCTCGGCGTTGCGTGACAAGTTCGACTGGCTGCCGACCGACATCGCCCGCCGCTGGGCCACCACCTATGGCAGCCGTACCTGGCGCATGCTCGAAGGCGTGCATGACCTTGGCGGCCTGGGCGAACACCTTGGCGCCGGCCTCTATACCCGCGAAGTCGATTATCTGTGCAGCGACGAGTGGGCCGTCGATGCCCAGGACGTCTTGTGGCGCCGCAGCAAGCTGGGCCTGTTCACCACCCCGGCCGAGCAGGAGAAGCTGCGGCAGTACCTGGATAAAGTCGAGCACAACCGTCGCAAGATCGAAGCGGCCTGACCAATACCCCGCAACCCCCAAAGCCCCTGGATCCAGCGATTCAGGGGCTTTTTGCTATCTGGCGTCCACCGCTGCCCCCTGTGGGAGCGAGCTTGCTCGCGATGAGGCCGGCACATTCAACATCCATGGAGCTGACACACCGCGATCGCGAGCAAGCTCGCTCCCACAATGGATCGAGGTAGGCCCAAGCCATTCGGTTTTCCGAACACGACTCGCCAGTCAGTTCGGCTAACCGGATAAAGCAGCCGGCATAAAGCCTGAAACAACACATGAATAACCATCTAAAACAACACGTTAAACAGGCTGGCCTGGCCTGGCACGAGTCATGCTCTACACTTCTGGAGACGAATGCCTGCACGCCAACACACCAGGAGCTGCCAGGCATCTCGAAGTACTCAGGGCCGACGAACCGGCCGAAATAAAAAAAACAATGTCGAGGAAACATCGATGCGTATCGTTCCCCATCTCCTGGGCGCAGCCATTGCTGCCGCTCTGATCAGCACTCCGGTTTTCGCAGCCGAACTGACCGGCACACTGAAAAAGATCAAAGAGTCCGGCGTCATTACGCTTGGGCATCGCGACGCTTCCATTCCGTTCTCCTACATCGCGGACGCTTCCGGCAAGCCGGTCGGCTACTCCCACGACATCCAGCTGAAAGTCGTCGAAGCGATCAAGAAAGACCTGGACCTGCCCAACCTGCAGGTCAAGTACAACCTGGTCACCTCGCAAACCCGTATACCGCTGGTGCAGAACGGCACCGTGGACCTGGAATGCGGCTCCACCACCAACAACGTCGAGCGTCAGCAGCAGGTTGACTTCTCCGTTGGCATCTTCGAGATCGGCACTCGGCTGCTGACCAAGAAAGATTCCAAGTACAAGGATTTCGACGACCTCAAGGGCAAGAACGTCGTGACCACCGCCGGCACCACGTCCGAGCGCCTCCTCAAGTCCATGAACGCCGACAAGCAAATGGGCATGAACGTCATCTCCGCCAAGGACCATGGCGAGTCCTTCCAGATGCTCGAAGGCGGCCGTGCCGTCGCTTTCATGATGGACGATGCCCTGCTGGCCGGCGAAGCCGCCAAGGCCAAGAAAGCCGACGACTGGACCGTGACCGGTACACCACAGTCCTACGAAATCTACGGCTGCATGATGCGCAAGGGCGACGAGCCGTTCAAAAAGGCTGTGGATGACGCCATCAAGGCCACCTACGCTTCGGGCGAGATCAACAAGATCTACGAAAAATGGTTCATGCAGCCTATCCCGCCAAAAGGCCTGAACCTGAACTTCCCGATGAGCGACGAACTCAAGGCACTGATCGCCAAGCCGACCGATAAAGCGGCTGACGACAAGAAATCCTGATTTCTGACTAACCTTATCTCCTGAAGGGGCCCGGCCCTTTCAGGGGATGGTCACTCCCTGCTGGCAAATCTGGAAACACTCGAACCGGTGGCTGTCGAGCCGATCGCGTGTGCCTGGCCTCCAAGCCGGGCGGGAACGGAGTTTCCCCAGGCGGGCACTTGTATATCGAACGATCTGAGGGGAGACCCTAATGAATTACAACTGGGACTGGGGCGTGTTCTTCAAGTCCACCGGCGTGGGCAGCGAGACCTATCTCGACTGGTACGTTGCCGGCCTGGGCTGGACCATCGCTATCGCCGTCGTGGCCTGGATCATCGCCCTGCTGCTGGGCTCGGTGCTCGGCGTGATGCGCACCGTGCCGAACCGGCTGGTGTCGGGGATCGCCACCTGCTACGTGGAACTCTTCCGTAATGTGCCGCTGCTGGTTCAGCTGTTCATCTGGTACTTCCTGGTGCCGGACCTGCTGCCCGCCGATATGCAGGAGTGGTACAAGCAGGACCTGAACCCGACCACCTCGGCCTACCTGAGCGTCGTGGTGTGCCTGGGCCTGTTCACCGCCGCCCGGGTCTGCGAACAGGTGCGCACCGGCATCCAGGCGCTGCCGCGCGGCCAGGAATCCGCCGCCCGGGCCATGGGTTTCAAGCTGCCGCAGATCTACTGGAACGTGCTGCTGCCCCAGGCCTACCGGATCATCATTCCGCCGCTTACCTCGGAATTCCTCAACGTCTTCAAGAACTCCTCCGTGGCGTCGCTGATCGGCCTGATGGAGCTGCTCGCGCAGACCAAGCAGACCGCCGAGTTCTCCGCCAACCTGTTCGAAGCCTTCACCCTGGCGACGCTGATCTACTTCACCCTGAACATGAGCCTGATGCTGCTCATGCGCATGGTCGAGAAGAAGGTCGCGGTGCCCGGCCTGATCTCCGTGGGGGGTAAATGATGGAATTCGACTTCACTGGCGTCATACCGGCCATTCCCGGCTTGTGGAACGGCATGGTCATGACCCTCAAGCTGATGGCCCTGGGTGTCGTCGGCGGGATCATCCTGGGGACGATCCTGGCGCTGATGCGCCTGTCCCACAACAAGCTGGTGTCCAATATCGCGGGCGCCTACGTCAACTATTTCCGTTCGATTCCGCTGCTGCTGGTCATCACCTGGTTCTACCTGGCGGTGCCGTTCGTGCTGCGCTGGATCACCGGCGAGGACACCCCGATCGGTGCGTTCGGCTCCTGCGTCGTGGCGTTCATGATGTTCGAGGCCGCGTACTTCTGCGAAATCGTGCGGGCCGGCGTGCAGTCGATCCCCAAGGGCCAGATGGGCGCGGCCCAGGCGCTGGGCATGAACTACGGCCAGACCATGCGCCTGATCATCCTGCCCCAGGCGTTTCGCAAGATGACCCCGCTGCTGCTGCAACAGAGCATCATCCTGTTTCAGGACACCTCGCTGGTCTACACGGTCGGCCTGGTGGACTTCCTCAATGCTTCGCGAGCCAATGGCGACATCATCGGCCGCTCCAATGAGTTCCTGATCATCGCAGGTCTCGTGTACTTCACAATCAGCTTTGCCGCCTCGCTGCTGGTCAAGCGTCTGCAAAAAAGGTTCGCCGTATGATCTCTATCAAGAACATCAACAAGTGGTATGGGGACTTCCAGGTACTGACCAATTGCAGCACCGAGGTCAGCAAGGGTGAGGTTGTGGTGGTGTGCGGGCCATCGGGTTCGGGCAAATCCACGCTGATCAAATGCGTGAACGCCCTGGAGCCGTTCCAGAAAGGCGACATCGTGGTCGATGGCACCTCCATCGCCGACCCAAAGACCAACCTGCCGAAACTGCGTTCGCGGGTGGGCATGGTGTTCCAGCATTTCGAGCTGTTCCCGCACCTGACCATCACCGAAAACCTGACCATCGCGCAGATCAAGGTGCTAGGCCGCAGCAAGGAAGAAGCCACCAAGAAAGGCCTGCAACTGCTCGAGCGGGTCGGCCTCTCGGCCCACGCCCACAAGCACCCGGGCCAGCTCTCCGGCGGCCAGCAGCAACGCGTGGCGATTGCCCGTGCCCTGGCGATGGACCCGGTGGTGATGCTGTTCGACGAACCGACCTCGGCCCTTGACCCGGAAATGGTCAACGAAGTGCTCGACGTGATGGTGCAACTGGCCCATGAAGGCATGACCATGATGTGCGTGACCCACGAAATGGGCTTCGCCCGCAAAGTGGCGAACCGGGTGATTTTCATGGACCAGGGCCAGATCATCGAAGACTGCAAGAAAGAAGAGTTCTTCGGCGACATCAGTGCCCGCTCCGAACGCGCGCAGCATTTCCTCGAGAAAATCCTGCAGCACTAAACAGCACCGTTCCAATCCTGTGGGAGCGAGCTTGCTCGCGATAGCAGACTGTCAGTCAACATTAATTGTCGGCTGGTAAGCAGTCATCGCGAGCAAGCTCGCTCCCACAAGGATCCAGTGTTGGCTTGTCGATTGTGTTGTGGTTGACCCAAGGCTTCTGTGATGAAATGCGACCCCACCCTTTATCGCGCCGCGCCGCCATCACTCGCCGTGAAACCCCGCCTGATCCGCCATCTGTTCCTACCGCCGCTGGTCATTGCGCTGATGATCGGCCTGGGTTACCTCGGCTTCTGGATCAGCGAGCACTATGGCGTACGTGGCCTCGCCGAGAATGGCGAGCGCCAGTTGGAGCTGCACGCCCGCGCGGTCGAGAGCGAGATCAGCAAATACACCTACCTGCCCAGCCTGCTGGAGCTTGAATCGAGTGTCTCGCAACTGCTCGACGACCCCACGCCCGAGCATCGCAAGACCGTCAACGAATACCTCGAAGGCCTGAATCGCCGCAGCCGCAGCCGGGCCATCTACGTAATGGACACCACCGGTCGGGTGCTGGCCACCAGCAACTGGCGCGATGTCGACAGTTACCTGGGCGAAGACCTGTCCTTCCGCGCCTATTTCCAGAACGCCGTACGCGGCCAGCCGGGACGGTTCTACGGCATCGGCAGCACCAATGGCGAACCCGGTTACTACCTGGCCCATGGCCTGGAGCAACAGGGCAAGATCATTGGCGTGGCGGTGGTCAAGGTGCGCCTCGAAGCCATGGAAGAGCGCTGGCAGCGAGCGCGGCTGGAGGCGTTCGTCAGTGATGAGAACGGCATCATCATCCTCTCCAGCGACCCGGCGCGACGGCTCAAGTCGGTGCGGCCCCTGAGCGACGAGACCAAGGAACGCCTGGCCCGCAGCCTGCAATATTATTGGTTCCCGCTCAATGAATTGGTGCCCCTGGCCCGGGAACGCCTGGCCGAAGGCATGGAGAAGCTGACCTTCCCGGCCAACACCGAACTGGTGTCCGACGATCGCGCCATCAGCTACCTGTCGCAGACTCGACCCTTGAGCGATACCCCGTGGAATTTCACCCTGCTGACGCCCCTTGAAGACCTGCGTCGCCAGGCGATCAACCAAGGCATCCTGGTGGCCGTGGCCTTCGCCCTGGTGGCGTTCCTGCTGATCGCCTGGAACGAACGACGCAAGGTCATCGCCACCCGCCTGGCGGCCCGGGAAGCCTTGCAGGAAGCCAACAACCAGCTCGAGCGTCGGATTACCGAACGCACCACCGACCTGCGCGCCAGCAACGAACGACTCAAGGGCCAGATCCGCGAGCGGCGCCAGGCCGAAGAGACCTTGCGCCGGGCCCAGGACGAACTGGTCCAGGCCGGTAAACTGGCGGCCATCGGCCAGATGTCCACCAGCATCGCCCATGAGCTCAACCAGCCGCTGGCGGCACTGCGCACCTTGTCCGGCAATACCGTGCGCTTCCTGGAGCGCGGCCAGCTGGACATCGCCAGCACCAACCTCAAGACCATCAACGAATTGATCGACCGCATGGGCCGGATCACCGCCAGCCTGCGCGCCTTCGCCCGGCGCGGCGACGACCAGGGCCGGGCGAGCCTGGGCAAGGCCGTCGAGGCCGCATTGCAATTGCTGGGTGGGCGCCTGGAAAACCTGGACATCCAGGTCCACAGCGGTTTCGATGACGTCCAATTGCAAATCGACCAGACCCGCCTCGAACAGATCCTGGTGAACCTGATCGGCAACGCCCTGGACGCCATGCAAACGCAACCCGAGCCGAAACTGTGGCTCGACGGCCAGGCCGCCGATGGCAAATATCGCCTTCGGGTGCGGGACAATGGTCACGGCATCGATCCTGAAGCCCGCAAGCATTTGTTCGAACCGTTCTTCACCACCAAGCCTGGCGAACAGGGCCTGGGCCTGGGCCTGACGCTCTCGGCGAGCCTGGCCGCCGCCGCGGGTGGGCACCTGGGCGTCGAGTACCCACTCGAGCGTGGCACTACGTTTGTCCTCAATCTACCGTTGGTCAGCCTTTCACCTGCCGAGCCGCTATGAACCACGACCTGAGCGTACTGATCGTCGAAGACGACCCCCACGTCCTGCTGGGCTGCCAGCAGGCCCTGAGCCTGGAAGACATTCCCTGCATCGGCGTGGGCAGTGCCGAAGAGGCCCTGGAGCGAGTCGACGATGACTTTGCCGGCATCGTCATCAGCGATATTCGGCTGCCGGGCATCGACGGCCTGGAACTGCTGACGCGTCTCAAGGCGCGGGACCGCAGCCTGCCGGTGGTGCTGATCACCGGCCACGGCGACATTTCCATGGCCGTCGGGGCCATGCAAAAAGGCGCCTATGACTTCATGGAGAAACCCTTCTCCCCTGAGCGCCTGGTGGACGTCGCCCGTCGCGCCCTGGAACAGCGCAGCCTGGCCCGGGAAGTGTCATCGCTGCGTCGGCAACTGGCCGAACGCGACTCCCTGGAAGGCCGGATCATTGGCCGCTCGCCGGCCATGCAGCATCTGCGCGCACTGATCGCCAACGTCGCCGACACCTCGGCCAACGTCCTGATCGAAGGCGAAACCGGCACCGGCAAGGAACTGGTCGCCCGCTGCCTGCATGATTTCAGCCGACGCCACGACAAGCAGTTCGTCGCGCTGAACTGCGGCGGCCTGCCGGAGAATCTGTTCGAAAGCGAGATTTTCGGCCACGAGGCCAACGCCTTCACCGGGGCCGGCAAACGCCGGATCGGCAAGATCGAGCACGCCGATGGCGGCACGCTGTTTCTCGATGAAGTGGAAAGCATGCCCCTGCCCTTGCAGATCAAGTTGCTGCGCGTGTTGCAGGAACGCACCCTCGAACGCCTGGGCTCGAACCAGAGCGTGGCGGTGGATTGCCGGGTGATCGCCGCCACCAAGTCCGACCTGGACGAAATGGGCCGGTCCGGGCAATTCCGCAGCGACCTGTATTACCGCCTCAACGTGGTGACCCTGGAACTGCCGCCCCTGCGCGAGCGACGCGAAGACATCCTGCAATTGTTCGAGCATTTTCTCCAGCAGTCGTCCCTGCGCTTCGACCGCACGGTGCCGGAGCTGGACAACCAGACCCTGTCGAACCTGATGAGCCACGACTGGCCGGGCAATGTGCGCGAACTGCGCAACGTCGCCGAGCGCTACGCCCTCGGCCTGCCGGCGTTCAAGCGGTCTGGTGCCAGCAGCGGCAGCCAGGGCCTGGCCTTCGCCGAAGCGGTGGAAGCGTTCGAGCGCAACCTGCTGGTGGACGCCCTGCAACGCAGCGGCGGCAACCTGACCCAAGCCAGCCAGGAGCTGGGCATGGCCAAGACCACGCTGTTCGACAAAGTCAAAAAATATGGCCTGAGCCACTAACCGAATGGTGAACGTGTGGACCTGATTTTCAAGGCGGCGCTGGGTGCAGCCGTGGTGGTCATCCTGGCGATGCTGGCCAAGACCAGGAATTACTACATCGCCGGGCTGGTGCCGCTGTTCCCCACCTTCGCCCTGATCGCCCACTACATCGTTGGCAAAGGCCGCTCGGTGGACGATCTGAAGACCACCATCGTGTTTGGCATGTGGTCGATCATTCCGTACTTCGTCTATCTCGCAACGCTGTACGTCATGGTCGACCGCCTGCGCCTCGAAGCCTCATTGGCCGTGGCGGCCGTCGCCTGGCTGATGGCAGCGACGGTGCTGGTCACCGTCTGGGTGCGGGTTCACGGCTGATCCCTGTAAAAACCTACGGCTCAATAACCGACGGTAAACCGCGTCCGCGAAAACTGCGGCGCTTCCACTTCATCGATCATCGCAATGGCGTAGTCGGCGAAGCTGATCCAGCTACGCCCGTTGGCGTCGAACAGCAGGTGATCCTTACCGACACGGAACTGGCCCGTGCGCTCGGTTTCCACGAACTCCGCCGAAGGCGAGAGGAACGTCCAGTCCAGGTCCTGTTCCTTGCGCAGCACATCCAGGAACAATGCACCGGCGCTGGCTTCGGCCAGGTATTCCTCCGGGAAGCCGTCGCTGTCGATCACCCGACTGTTATCCGGCAGCAGCAACGAACCGGCCCCGCCGACCACCAGCAAGCGCTTGACCCCGGCGGCTTTCACCGGTGCGATGACCTTGTCGGCCGGCACGCTGGCAAAGTGCGTGGCACTGATCACCACGTCATGCCCGGCGATGGCGGCGATCAGCGCCTCGCTGTCCAATACGTCCAACTGCTTGCTGACCACCCCGGCCCTTTCGCCGATTTTCGCGGTGTTGCGGGCAATGGCCGTCACGCTGTGACCACGGCGCAAGGCCTCTTCCAACAGTTGGCTACCCGCACGCCCGGTGGCGCCGATGATTGCGATTTTGCTCATGGTGTTCTCCAGTGATTAGCGATGTTGAAATACATGCGTTTGTGCTCTGATCAAAGATCGGTATTCACCACTTCATCTCGCCCTTCGCTACCTTGGCACTGAGCTCCAGGGAGCTGTCTTCACCCAGGTCCGGATAGCGTAGTTTCATGGCACGGATCAGCGCGGCGGAATCCTTGGCCTTGGCGGTTTCTTCGTCGAAAGCCTTGATGTAACCGGCGGTGAAACGCACCGGGGCCAGGGAACGGGCGCTTTCGCCCAGGTAATGGCCGGGGATCACAGTGGCCGGTTGCAGCTTTTCGATAGTGTCCAGCGTCGCCAGCCAATCCTTGTGAGACTGCGGCGTCTGGGTATCGGCCATCCACACATGAAGGTTCTCGGCCACCACGACACCGCCAACCACCGCCTTGATCGATGGAATCCACACGAAACTGCGGTCCGGCTGCGGACCATCGAGGCCGACGACCTGCAAGCGCTGGCCTTCCAGGGTCAGGCTGTCGCCCTTGAGCACCTGGGGCACGATGGCTTTGGCCGGCGCATCGGTCTTCAGGATCGGCCCCCAGTATTTCAGTTTGCCGTCCATGGTGTGCTTGATGTGCTCGACGGTCGGCGCCGACGCCAGCACCTTGGCCTCAGGGAACGCGGCGGTGAGGGTCTCCAGACCAAAATAGTAGTCTGGGTCGCCATGGCTGATGTAGATCGTGGTCAATCGCTTGCCACTGGCGCGGATTTTTTCCACCACCTCGGCGGCCTGGGATTTGCCGAATTGGGCGTCCACCAGAATCGCCTCTTTTTCACCGCTGACCAACACCGAAGTCACCGGGAAAACCGCCGCCGCGCCAGGGTTGTAGACATCCAGCGTCAAGCCGGCGGCCCAGCTCTGGGCAGTGAAAGCCAGGGCGGCAGTTGCCAGCAGCAGGCGCTTGAGTGGGATAAAGCCGGTCATGTGTGCTCCGTTATCGAAAAACCCGCCAGGGGAATGAGACGGAGCTTAGTTACCTGACTCGTTACAAAAAATGCGATGCTGAAACATAGTTTGTTTCTGAAATCGGGCAAATCATGGATCGTCTACAAGCAATGCGGGTGTTCGTCACGGTGGTCGACCTGGGCAGCCAGTCGGCGGCGGCCGAGCATCTGGACCTGTCGCGGCCAGTGGTATCGCGCTACCTGGCGGAGCTGGAAGATTGGGTCGGTGCCCGGCTGATGCACCGCACCACCCGCAAGCTGAGCCTGACGGCCGCAGGTTCCGAGATCCTGCCGCGCTGTCGGCAGATGCTGGAGCTGTCCGGCGACATGCAAGCCGCCGTCGGCGCCCCGGACGATGCGCCACGGGGCCTGTTGCGCATCAGCGCCAGCACCTCGTTCGGCCAGGCTCAACTGGCGAGCGCCATGGCCGACTACGTCAAGCGCTACCCAGGGGTGAGCGTCGACCTGCAGATGCTCGACCGCACCGTGAACCTGGTGGACGAGCGCATCGACCTGGCGATCCGTATGAGCAACGACCTGGACCCGAACCTGATCGCCCGCCGCCTGACGGTCTGCCGTTCGGTGATCTGCGCTTCGCCGCGGTATCTGCGTGAGCATTCGACACCGCTGCGCGTGGAAGACCTGAGCCGGCACAACTGCCTCACCCACTCCTACGTCGGCAAGAGCCTGTGGCATTTCGAGCAGGACGGCGAGCAGGTCTCGGTGCCGGTGCAAGGCAACATCAGCGCCAACGAAGCCAGCACATTGCTTCAAGCCACGATAGCCGGCGCAGGCGTGGCGATGCTGCCCAGCTACCAGGCCGGCGCCCACCTCAAGAACGGCGAACTGATCCGCCTGCTGCCCCATGCCGAACCGCGCCGGATGAACATGTACGCGGTGTACGCCTCACGCAAGCACATGCCCTCGGCGCTGCGCAGCCTGCTGGATTTTCTGGTGCTGAAGTTTCCCGAGACGCCGGAGTGGGATGTGGGGTTGTAGAAAACATTCGCCTCACCACTGTCCCCCTTGTGGGAGCGAGCTTGCTCGCGATAGCGGTGTGACAGCCAGTAGAGATGTTGACTGACATTCAGCTATCGCGAGCAAGCTCGCTCCCACAAGGGCCAAGGTAGTTTTCTCAAGTACCGTCCCAGGATTTCACCAACAGCCCGCCCCAAGGCATACTGGCCACCCTCCGCAACCCAGAACCCAAAACCGCCCCATGCGTATCCACGTCAGTTTCATCGACCGCGTCGGCATCACCCAGGAAGTCCTGGCCTTGCTCGGTGGGCGCAATCTCAACCTGGATGCGGTGGAAATGGTGCCGCCCAACGTCTACATCGATGCCCCGACCCTCAGCCCGCAAGTGCTCGACGAGCTGCGCGAGGCGTTGTTCAGCGTGCGCGGCGTGCAGGCGGTCACCGTGGTGGACATCTTGCCAGGCCAGCGTCGGCACCTGCAGCTCGATGCCTTGCTCGCCGCCATGACCGACCCCGTGCTGGCCTTGGACAGCGTCGGCAAGGTGTTGCTGGCCAACCCGGCGCTGATCGCCCTGTATGGTCGTGAACCGGCCGGGGAAAGCGTGGCCGAGCTGTTCAGTGACGAGGCATTGCTCGGCGCCCTGCTGGAAAATGGTTTCCGCCTGCCATTGCGGGAGGTCACCCTCAATGGCCAGACCTTGCTACTGGACGCCACCCCCATCACCGACGCCGGCGCGCTGCTGACGCTCTATCAGCCCAATCGCATCGGCGAGCGTCTGTCAGCCCTGCACCACGACCACGCCGAAGGTTTCGACGCGCTGCTGGGCGAATCCCCGGCGATCCGCACCCTCAAGGCCCGGGCCCAGCGGGTCGCGGCCCTGGATGCACCGCTGCTGATCCAAGGCGAAACCGGCACCGGCAAGGAACTGGTGGCCCGGGCCTGTCACGCCATCAGCGCCCGTCACAGCGCGCCGTTCCTGGCCCTGAACTGCGCCGCGTTGCCGGAGAACCTGGCGGAAAGCGAGCTGTTCGGCTACGCCCCCGGCGCCTTCACCGGGGCGCAACGGGGCGGCAAGCCAGGGCTGATGGAGTTGGCGAACCAAGGCACGGTATTCCTCGATGAAATCGGCGAGATGTCGCCGTACCTGCAAGCCAAGCTCCTGCGTTTCCTGAACGATGGCAGCTTCCGCCGGGTGGGCGGCGACCGGGAAGTCAAGGTCAACGTGCGGATCCTCAGCGCCACCCACCGCAACCTGGAGAAAATGGTCAACGAAGGCTCGTTCCGCGAGGACCTGTTCTATCGCCTGAACGTGCTCAACGTCGAAGTCCCACCGTTGCGTGAACGCGGCCAGGACATCCTGCTGCTGGCGCGCTACTTCATGCAGCAGGCCTGCGCGCAGATCCAGCGCCCGGTCTGCCGCCTGGCTCCCGGCACGTATCCGGCGCTGCTGGGCAACCGCTGGCCGGGCAACGTACGGCAATTGCAGAACGTGATCTTCCGCGCCGCCGCCATCTGCGAAAGCAGCCTGGTGGACATCGGTGACCTGGACATCGCCGGCACCTCCGTGGCGCGCCAGGGCGACGTGGAAGTCGAAAGCCTGGAACAGGCCGTGGAAACCTTCGAGAAGCACCTGCTCGAAAGCCTCTACGCCAACTACCCCTCCACCCGCCAGCTCGCCAGCCGCCTGCAAACCTCCCACACCGCGATTGCCCATCGGTTGCGCAAGTACGGGATTTCCGGAAAGCCGTAGGCCCCTTGTGGGAGCGAGCTTGCTCGCGATAGCGGTGGTTCAGTTTGCACTGAGGTGACTGGCAGTCCCCGATCGCGAGCAAGCTCGCTCCCACATGGGGCCGGCGTTGCGTTCAGAATCAAGCCAAAAACGACCTCCACCTGTACTGAAAGCGCTACAGCGGAACGATATCGATACACTTACCGCTAACCGGCACTGTACAAGGCTTTGATCCCACAACGATTTTATCCAGGCGTACGACTGTAGCGATTTCGCTACAGTCGAGTTGAATCGAGTCTCGATAAAATCAATCAATCCGTTGATTTATAAGCACTTATAAACATTGGCCGCGTTCTTGCTATGGGTATAGCCATTCGGCCGGGCCAAGCCCCGCGCCTTTCTTCGCGTCCACCAGACGAGTCTGGCCCCAGGAGTTTCCATGAGCGAGTTGCGTTTCACTGAAGATCACGAATGGCTGCGCACCGAAGCCGACGGCAGCGTCACCGTAGGCATTACCGCTTTCGCGCAAAACGCATTGGGCGACGTGGTTTTTGTGCAACTGCCTGAATTGCAGGCCTATGACAAAGGCGCCGAGGCCTCTACCGTGGAATCGGTCAAGGCCGCCAGCGGCGTGTACATGCCCCTGGACGGTGAAGTACTCGAAGTGAACGACAAACTCGACGCCAGCCCGGAACTGGTCAACGAAGATCCGATGGGCGAAGGCTGGTTCTTCCGCTTTAAACCGACCGACGCCGATGCAGTGGCTAAGCTGTTGGATCAAGACGCCTACGATCGCCTGATCAAAGCCAACGCCGAAGCCTGAGGAGCGCACCATGACCGTTAATCTCGGCACCGCCAACGAATTCATCGCCCGCCACATCGGCCCGCGTTCCAGCGACAAGCAAGCCATGCTCGAGCGCCTGGGTTACGACTCCCTGGAAGCGTTGAGCGCCAGCGTCATCCCGGAAAGCATCAAGGGCACCAGCGTGCTGGACATGGGCGACGGCCAGAGCGAAGCCGACGCACTGGCCTCGATCAAGGCCATCGCCAGCAAGAACCAACTGTTCAAGACCTACATCGGCCAGGGCTACTACAACTGCCACACGCCAGCACCGATCCTGCGCAACCTGCTGGAAAACCCGGCCTGGTACACCGCCTACACCCCGTATCAGCCAGAGATTTCCCAGGGCCGTCTCGAAGCGCTGTTGAACTTCCAGACCCTGATCAGCGACCTCACCGGCCTGCCGATCGCTAACGCCTCGTTGCTCGACGAAGCCACCGCCGCCGCCGAAGCCATGACCTTCTGCAAGCGCCTGAGCAAGAACAAGGGCAGCAAGGCCTTCTTCGCCTCCGTGCACAGCCACCCGCAAACCCTCGACGTGCTGCGCACCCGTGCCGAGCCCCTGGGCATCGACGTGGTGGTGGGCGATGAGCGCGAACTGAGCGACGTCAGCGGTTTCTTTGGCGCGCTGCTGCAATACCCCGCCAGCAACGGCGACCTGTTCGACTACCGCGAACTGACCGAACGCTTCCACGCCGCCAACGCCCTGGTGGCCGTTGCCGCGGACCTGCTGGCCCTGACCTTGCTGACCCCGCCGGGTGAGTTCGGTGCCGATGTGGCCATCGGCAGCGCCCAGCGCTTTGGCGTGCCGCTGGGTTTCGGCGGCCCACACGCGGCGTACTTCTCCACCAAGGACGCTTTCAAGCGCGACATGCCGGGCCGCCTGGTCGGTGTTTCCGTGGACCGTTTCGGCAAGCCGGCCCTGCGCCTGGCGATGCAGACCCGCGAGCAACACATCCGCCGCGAGAAAGCCACGAGCAACATCTGCACCGCCCAGGTGCTGCTGGCCAACATCGCCAGCATGTACGCCGTGTACCACGGCCCCAAGGGCCTGGTGCAAATTGCCAATCGCATCCATCACCTGACCGCGATCCTCGCCAAGGGCCTGGGCACGCTGGGCCTGAGCGTCGAGCAAGAGAGCTTCTTCGACACCCTGACCCTGCACACCGGCGCGCAAACCGCCGCCCTGCACGACAAGGCCCGCGCCCAACGCATCAACCTGCGCGTGGTGGACACGGAACGCCTGGGCCTGTCCCTGGACGAGACCACCAGCCAAGCTGACGTCGAGGCCCTGTGGAGCCTACTGGCCGACGGCAAGGCCCTGCCGGACTTCACGGCGCTGGCCGCCACCGTGCAAAGCCGCATCCCGGCCGAGCTGGTGCGCCAATCGGCGATCCTCAGCCACCCGGTGTTCAACCGCTACCACTCCGAAACCGAGCTGATGCGCTACCTGCGCAAGCTCGCCGACAAGGACCTGGCCCTGGATCGCACCATGATCCCGCTGGGTTCCTGCACCATGAAACTCAACGCCGCCAGCGAAATGATCCCGGTGACCTGGGCCGAGTTCGGCGCCCTGCACCCGTTCGCTCCGGCCGAGCAAAGCGCTGGCTACCAGCAACTGACCGACGAGCTGGAAGCCATGCTCTGCGCCGCCACCGGCTATGACGCGGTGTCGTTGCAACCCAACGCCGGTTCCCAGGGCGAATACGCCGGCCTGCTGGCGATCCGCGCCTATCACCGGAGCCGTGGCGAAGACCGTCGCGACATCTGCCTGATCCCGTCCTCGGCCCACGGCACCAACCCGGCCACCGCCAACATGGCCGGCATGCGCGTGGTCGTGACCGCCTGCGATGCCCGTGGCAACGTCGACATCGAAGACCTGCGGGCCAAGGCCATCGAGCACCGCGAACACCTCGCCGCGCTGATGATCACCTACCCGTCCACCCACGGCGTATTCGAAGAAGGCATCCGCGAAATCTGCGGCATCATCCATGACAACGGCGGCCAGGTGTACATCGACGGCGCCAACATGAACGCCATGGTCGGCCTCTGCGCCCCGGGCAAGTTCGGCGGCGACGTGTCGCACCTGAACCTGCACAAGACCTTCTGCATCCCCCACGGCGGTGGCGGCCCGGGCGTCGGCCCGATTGGCGTCAAGTCGCACCTGGCACCGTTCCTCCCAGGCCACGCCAACATGGCACGCAAGGAAGGCGCGGTGTGCGCGGCGCCGTTCGGCAGCGCGAGCATCCTGCCGATCACCTGGATGTACATCCGCATGATGGGCGGCGCGGGCCTCAAGCGCGCCTCGCAACTGGCCATCCTCAACGCCAACTACATTGCCCGTCGCCTGGAAGAGCACTACCCGGTGCTCTACTCCGGCAGCAACGGCCTGGTGGCCCACGAGTGCATTCTCGATTTGCGTCCGCTCAAGGACAGCAGTGGCATCAGTGTCGATGACGTGGCCAAGCGCCTGATCGACTTCGGTTTCCACGCGCCGACCATGTCGTTCCCGGTGGCCGGCACGTTGATGATCGAACCGACCGAAAGCGAATCCAAGGAAGAACTGGACCGTTTCTGCGACGCCATGATCTGCATCCGCGAAGAAATCCGCGCGGTGGAAAATGGCAGCCTGGACAAAGACGACAACCCGCTGAAGAACGCCCCGCACACCGCGGCGGAACTCGTCGGCGAGTGGACCCACCCCTACAGCCGCGAACAGGCGGTGTACCCGGTGGCGTCGTTGATCGACGGCAAGTACTGGCCGCCGGTGGGCCGGGTCGACAACGTGTTCGGCGACCGCAACCTGGTCTGCGCCTGCCCGTCGATCGAAAGCTACGCTTGACCTGTGGGGGGCGGTTTGCTCGCCCCTCTCAACAACACCGCGAACCTTGTGGAAGGTCACTTTCTCAAGGAAACCACATCTCCCTGTGGGAGCGAGCTTGCTCGCGATAGCGGTGTGACAGCTGACAGAAATGTTGACTGACACTCCGCTATCGCGAGCAAGCTCGCTCCCACAAAGGAGCCTGTGCCCCATTTCATAACCGTCGATCCTCATAAAAAGAAACCGGAGAAACACCATGTCGTTAAGCGTGTTCGACCTGTTCAAGATCGGTATCGGCCCTTCCAGTTCCCATACGGTCGGCCCGATGCGTGCCGCTGCCCGTTTCGCCGAGGGGCTGCGCCGTGACGACCTGCTTGAAAGCATTACCAGCGTCAAGGTCGAGCTCTACGGCTCCCTCGGTGCCACCGGCAAGGGCCACGGCAGTGACAAGGCCGTGCTGCTGGGCCTGGAGGGCGAGCATCCCGACACCGTGGACACCGAAACGGTGAACGCCCGGCTCCAGGAGATCCGCAGCAACGGTCGCCTGAACCTGCTCGGCGAACACGCCATCGAATTCAACGAAAAACTGCACTTGGCGATGATCCGCAAGCCGCTGGCCTTTCACCCCAACGGCATGATCTTCCGCGCCTTCGATGCCGCCGGGCTGCAAGTGCGCAGCCGCGAGTACTACTCGGTCGGTGGCGGCTTTGTCGTGGATGAAGACGCCGCCGGCGCCGACCGCATCGTCGAAGACGCCACGCCCCTGACCTTCCCGTTCAAGAGCGCCAAGGACCTGCTGGGCCATTGCACCACCTATGGCCTGTCCATCAGCCAAGTGATGCTGACCAACGAAAGCGCCTGGCGCCCCGAAGCCGAGACCCGCGCCGGCCTGCTGAAGATCTGGCAGGTGATGCAGGATTGCGTGGCGGCCGGCTGTCGCAACGAAGGGATTCTGCCGGGCGGACTGAAGGTCAAGCGCCGGGCCGCGGCGTTGCATCGCCAGTTGTGCAAGAACCCCGAAGCCGCTCTGCGTGACCCGCTGTCGGTGCTGGATTGGGTCAACCTGTACGCCTTGGCCGTCAATGAAGAAAACGCCTACGGCGGGCGCGTCGTCACCGCCCCGACCAACGGCGCGGCGGGCATCGTCCCGGCTGTGCTGCATTACTACATGCGCTTCATCCCCGGGGCCAGCGAGGATGGCGTGGTGCGGTTCCTGCTGACCGCCGCCGCCATCGGCATCCTGTACAAGGAAAACGCCTCCATCTCCGGCGCCGAAGTCGGTTGCCAGGGTGAAGTCGGCGTGGCCTGTTCCATGGCCGCCGGCGCCTTGTGCGAAGTACTCGGCGGCACTGTGCAGCAGGTGGAAAACGCCGCCGAGATCGGCATGGAACACAACCTCGGCCTGACCTGCGACCCGATCGGCGGGCTGGTGCAGGTGCCGTGCATCGAACGCAACGCCATGGGCTCGGTGAAGGCCATCAACGCGGTGCGCATGGCCATGCGCGGCGATGGGCATCACTTCGTCTCCCTCGACAAAGTCATCCGCACCATGCGCCAGACCGGCGCCGACATGAAAAGCAAATACAAGGAGACCGCCCGCGGCGGTCTGGCGGTCAACATCATCGAATGCTGACGCGCGCCACTCTCATTTTCCAGGAGCTGATATGTCCACCGAACAACTGTTGAAAACCCCGCTGCACGCCCTGCACCTCGAACTCGGCGCCCGCATGGTGCCGTTCGCCGGCTACGACATGCCGGTGCAGTACCCACTGGGCGTGATGAAGGAACACCAGCACACCCGCGATCAGGCCGGGCTGTTCGACGTGTCCCACATGGGCCAGATCCGCCTGAGCGGCGCAGGCGCCGCCAAGGCCCTGGAAACCCTGGTGCCGGTGGATATCATCGACCTGCCGGTGGGCATGCAGCGCTACGCCATGTTCACCAACGAGAACGGCGGCATCCTCGACGACCTGATGGTCGCCAACCTGGGCAATGACGAACTGTTCCTGGTGGTCAACGCCGCCTGCAAGGAACAGGACCTGGCCCACCTGCGTGCGCACATTGGCGATCAGTGCATGATCGAGCCGCTGTTCGAGGCCCGTGCCCTGCTCGCCCTGCAAGGCCCGGCCGCCGTCACCGTGCTCGCCCGCCTGGCGCCGGACGTGGCGAAGATGACCTTCATGCAATTCCAGCGCGTCACGCTGCTGGGCGTGGATTGCTTTGTCAGCCGTTCGGGCTACACCGGTGAAGACGGTTTCGAAATCTCCGTACCCGCCGCCGACGCGGAAAAACTCGCCCGCGCCTTGCTGGCCGAGCCGGAAGTCGCGGCCATCGGCCTCGGTGCTCGTGACTCCCTGCGCCTGGAAGCCGGCCTGTGCCTGTATGGCCACGACATGAACACCGAGACGACGCCGATCGAAGCCAGCCTGTTGTGGGCCATTTCCAAAGTACGCCGTGCCGATGGCACCCGCGCCGGTGGTTTCCCCGGCGCCGAGAATGTGTTCGCCCAACAACAGGGCGGCGTGAAGCGCAAACGCGTCGGCCTGCTGCCCCAGGAACGCACACCAGTGCGTGAAGGCGCGGAGATCGTCAACGAAGCCGGCGAGAACATCGGCTCTGTGTGCAGCGGCGGTTTCGGCCCGACCCTGGGCGCTCCGTTGGCGATGGGTTACCTGGACAGCGCCTATGTGGCGCTGGATACGCCGGTCTGGGCCATCGTGCGTGGGAAGAAGGTGCCTTTGCTTGTAAGCAAAATGCCATTCGTCCCACAGCGCTACTACCGCGGCTGATTGGTTGTTTCTATAAGTAACGCGGTTGCGTTATACGTGCACTAATGTGTCACGCAACCGCCATAAAAAGGTGCATATCTTTAGACATTCAACCGACCTTATAACGGTCGTAAACAATTGAACTAGCCTATCGAATAAGCCCTGCTCCGCAAGCGGCGTAAATGCGGGCAAGCTGAGCAAATACGGGCCCTTCCGGGGGGGTTGTTTTTTTATTCGAAGTTGGCGTAGAGTTTGGTCACTGTGTTTGCATGGGTCGCTTGGAATCGTGACCTGGGCAGTAGCTTATGAAGTTCGCTACATCCCGTTCGACGTCTCTTACTTTCCTGCAACCCAGCCCAGTACTCTTTCATGCGAAAGAGGCTGTCATCAATTTTAGCGTCAAAGGAAATAAGAAAATGTCTCAACGTCAGAGCGGTACCGTCAAGTGGTTCAACGACGAAAAGGGTTTTGGTTTTATCACGCCTGAAAGCGGTCCGGACCTGTTCGTGCATTTCCGCGCCATCCAGGGCAACGGCTTCAAGAGCCTGAAAGAAGGCCAGAAAGTCACTTTCGTTGCCGTGCAAGGCCAGAAAGGCATGCAGGCTGACGAGGTTCAAGCCGAGGCCTGAGGCTTTCGCACACTAAAAAGCCCCTGATTGATATCAGGGGCTTTTTTATGGGCGTAAATCCGTAAAATGGCTTCTTTTTTCAGCCGAGGCCGTCATGCCGAAACACCTGCTCACGCCCCAGGGCGACTTTCCCCCCGCCGGCCTGGGCCGTCGCCTGGCGGCGATGTTTTATGACTTTTTGCTGTGCACAGCGCTGCTGATCGTCACCAGCGGTGCCTACAAAATGATCCAGATGGCGATCATCGGCGAAGAAAAAATGCGCGCCCTGACCGAAGCCGGTGCGCTGGACGGCGACCCACTGCTGTCCACGGTGCTGCTGTTCGTGCTGTTCGGCTTCTTCGCCAAGTTCTGGACCCACAACGGCCAGACCTTGGGCATGCAAGTGTGGTGCATCCGCGTACAGAACGCCGATGGCACGGCCATCAGCCTGTGGCAGGCGCTGTTGCGGTTCGTGGTGTCGATCGCGTCACTGCTGCTGGTGGGGTTGGGTTTCATCTGGGCGCTGTTCGACAAGCGCCAGCGCAGCTGGCATGACATCTACTCGGAAACGCAGCTGGTGCGGATTCCCAAGAAGACCAAGTAATTCCCCATTTTGATCGTTCCCACGCTCTGCCTGGGAACGCAGCCCGGGACGCTCTGCGTCCCAGAAAGCCGAACGCGGAGCGTCCGTAGAGGCATTCCCACGCAGAGCGTGGGAACGATCAAAGCTCGAAGCTGCCCTTAGGCATTGCCCGCCAGCTTCATCCGCGCCGCCTGGGTGAAGTCCAGCATGCGCTTGAGCGGGCGAATCGCCTGGGGGATCAGCGCCGGGTCGACGAAGATCTCGTTGGCACCTTCCTGCAGGCTCTTGAGGGTGCGCTCCAGGGTGTTCATGGCCATCCATGGGCAGTGCGCGCAACTGCGGCACGCCGCGCCGTTACCGGCGGTAGGGGCTTCGATGAAGACCTTGTCCGGGCACAGCTGCTGCATCTTGTAGAAAATGCCCCGGTCGGTGGCGACGATCAGCGTCTTGTTCGGCAGGGTCTGGGCCGCGGCGATCAACTGGCTGGTGGAGCCCACGGCGTCCGCCAGCTCGATCACCGACGTCGGCGACTCCGGGTGCACCAGGATCGCGGCGTCCGGGTACAGCGCCTTCATGTCCTCCAACTGCTTGGACTTGAACTCTTCGTGGACGATGCAGGCACCGTCCCAGAGCAACATGTCGGCGCCGGTCTTGCGCTGGATGTAAGTACCCAGGTGCTTGTCCGGCCCCCAGATGATCGTCTCGCCGTTGTCCATCAGGCTCTCGACGATTTCCAGGGCGCAACTGGACGTCACCACCCAGTCAGCCCGGGCCTTGACCGCCGCCGAGGTGTTGGCATAAACCACCACGGTGCGCTCCGGATGCTGGTCGCAGAACGCCGAGAACTCGTCCACCGGGCAACCCAGGTCCAGGGAGCAGGTGGCCTCCAGGGTGGGCATCAGCACGCGTTTTTCGGGGTTGAGAATCTTGGCGGTCTCGCCCATGAACTTGACCCCGGCCACCACCACGGTCTTGGCCGGGTGGGCATTGCCGAAGCGGGCCATTTCCAAGGAGTCGGACACGCAGCCACCGGTCTCTTCGGCCAGGGCCTGGATGATCGGGTCACAGTAGAAATGCGCGACCAGCACCGCGTCCTGAGCCTTGAGCTCGGCGGCGATGGCGGCGCGGTACCAGGCTTCTTGCTCGGCGGTCAGCGGCTTGGGCTGCTTGGCGTCGAGGTGGGCCTGGACCAGAAGGCGTTCGGAAATTTGCGTCATGTTCGCAAGACCTGCAAGCGCGTTTAGCGCGAAAGTCGAGTATACACCCGGCTCCGGACCACTCGGGTACCGCCGGGAAAGTGGGTATCAATCAGGCACGGGACAGCATGAAGCCGGCAAGGCTACAGAATATCCCGCCGATGCAAAAGATCATTCTGACCTGTGCCCCGCCAGGCGACTTCGCACCCCGCCAAGCTGACTGAAATGTAATCACTCGCCTCGTCCGCCTGTGTCATCTTTCGCTCAAATCTGCACGGGGTGCCGCCCCCCATACACGCAGCGAATCGACTGACGGACTTTCATCGCATGCAAACAAAAACTTCCCGCCGAACCTTCGTAAAGGGCCTGACGGCCGGCGGCATCCTCGGCGGCCTGGGTTTGTGGCGCGCGCCCGTCTGGGCAGTCACCGGCCCGGGCCAGCCCAACGTACTGAGCGGCACCGAGTTCGACCTGTTCATCGGCGAAAGCCCGGTCAATTTCACCGGCAAACCCCGCACCGCCCAGACCATCAACGGCGGCATTCCCGGCCCGTTGCTGCGCTGGCGTGAAGGCGACACCGTGACCCTGCGGGTGCGCAATCGCTTGCAGGACACCACCTCCATCCACTGGCACGGGATCCTGCTGCCGGCCAACATGGACGGCGTTCCGGGGTTGAGTTTCAAAGGCATCGAGCCCGGCGGCCTGTACGTGTATCAATTCAAGGTCCGGCAGAACGGCACCTACTGGTACCACAGCCACTCCGGTTTCCAGGAACAGTCCGGGGTCTACGGCCCGCTGGTGATTGACGCCAGGGAGCCCGAGCCCTTCCAGTACGAACGGGACTATGTGGTGATGCTCACCGACTGGACCGATGAAGACCCCGCCAACATCCTGCGCAAGCTCAAGAAACAGTCGGACTACTACAACTACAACAAACGCACCGTCGGCGACTTCATCGAGGACGTGGGCAAGAACGGCTGGGCCAACACCGTGGCCGACCGCAAGATGTGGGCCGAGATGAAGATGAACCCCACGGACCTGGCCGACGTCAGTGGTGCCACCTACACCTACCTCATGAACGGCCAGTCGCCGGCCATGAACTGGACCGGCCTGTTCAAGCCTGGCGAACGCCTTCGCCTGCGCTTTATCAACGGCTCGTCGATGAGCTATTTCGACGTGCGCATTCCCGGCTTGAAGATGACAGTGGTGGCGTCCGACGGCCAATACGTCAAACCGGTGAGCGTCGATGAGTTCCGGATCGCCGTGGCCGAAACCTATGACGTCATCGTCGAACCGACCCAAGAAGCCTACACCCTGTTCGCCCAGTCCATGGACCGCACCGGGTATGCCCGCGGCACCCTCGCCACCAGGGCCGGATTGTCGGCAGCGGTACCGCCCCTGGACCCTCGGCCCCTGGTGACCATGGACGACATGGGCATGGGTGGCATGGACCACGGCGGCATGGGGCAAATGAGCGGCATGGACCACGGCTCGATGCAGGGCATGGCGGGAATGGACGACAGCTCGATGCAAGGCATGGATCACAGCCAGATGCAGGGCATGGGCGACATGGCCGGCATGGATCACGGCGGCATGCAGGGCATGGGCAGCACGCTCGCGCACCCCGACACCGAGAAAGACAATCCCCTGGTGGACATGCAGGCCATGAGCGTCAAGCCCAAGCTCGATGACCCGGGCATGGGGCTGCGGGACAACGGCCGCAAAGTGCTTACCTACGCCGACCTGCGCAGCACCTTTCCCGACCCCGACGGCCGCGAGCCAGGCCGCACGATCGAGCTGCACCTGACCGGGCACATGGAGAAATTCGTCTGGTCGTTCAACGGCGTGAAGTTCGCCGACGCCGCGCCGCTGCTGCTCAAGTACGGCGAGCGACTGCGCATCGTGTTGATCAACGACACCATGATGACCCACCCCATCCACCTGCACGGCATGTGGAGCGACCTGGAGGATGAGAACGGCCAGTTCATGGTCCGCAAGCACACCATCGACGTGCCACCGGGTGCCAGGCGCAGCTACCGGGTCACCGCCGATGCCCTCGGGCGCTGGGCGTATCACTGCCATCTGCTGTTTCACATGGAGATGGGCATGTTCCGTGAAGTTCGAGTGCAGGAATGAGGAGCCGACCATGACCACTGTTTTTCAATATTCCACGGCACTCATTGCCAGCCTGGCCCTCGGCACCATCACCCCGACCTGGGCGGCCAGCAACGACATGCCCGGCATGGATCACAGCCAGATGCCGGGAATGGACCACAGCCAGATGCAAGGCATGGACTCAATGCAAGGCATGGAACCCATGCAATCGGCGCCGACCAGCAGCCGTACGCCGATCCCGGCACTGACCGCCGCCGACCGCGCCGCCGTCTACGAGGATCATGGCGGACACGCGGTGCATGACAGCGCCATTAATTCGTTTTTCCTCATCGACCAACTGGAATGGCAGGACGCCAATGACGGTAGTGCCCTGAGCTGGGATGCATCGGGCTGGATCGGCGGCGACATCGATCGTTTGTGGCTGCGCTCCGAAGGTGAACGCCTCAACGGCAAGACCGAAGAAGCCGAATTGCAGGCCCTGTGGGGCCACGCCGTCAGCCCCTGGTGGGATCTGGTGGCCGGCGTGCGCCAGGACTTCAAGCCAGGCGATCCGCAAACCTGGGCCGCCTTCGGTGTGCAAGGCATGGCGCTCTACAACTTCGAAGCCGAGGCCACCGCGTTTATCGGCGAAGGTGGCCAGAGCGCGGCGCGCCTGAAGGGCGACTATGACATCTTGCTGACCAACCGCCTGATCCTGCAGCCCACCGCCGAAGCCAACTTCTATGGCAAGAACGATCCCGCCCGTGGCGTCGGCTCGGGGCTGTCGGACACCGAGCTGGGCCTGCGGCTGCGCTACGAAATACGCCGCGAATTCGCGCCCTACATTGGCGTCACCTGGAATCGGGCCTACGGCAACACCGCCGACTACACCCGGGAAGACGGCGAAGACCGCAGCGAAGCGCGCCTGGTGCTGGGCCTGCGCCTGTGGTTCTGACCTGTTTCACTCAAACTAAAAACCGAGCTGTAGGAGTCCTTGCATGTCATTCATCAAAACCGCCGTCGCCTTGTCCGCCGGCCTGTTGCTCAGTGGCCTGGCCCAGGCCCACCCGAAACTGCTGTCCTCTTCCCCGGCCGAAGGCGCCGAAGGGGCGGCGCCGACGAAGATCGAGCTGCACTTTTCCGAAAACCTGATGACCCAGTTTTCCGGCGCCAAGCTGATGATGACCGCGATGCCGGGCATGGCGGCGCATTCGCCGATGCCCATGCCGGCCAAGGTGTCCGGCAGCGATGACCCGAAAACCATGGTCATCACGCCGAATGCCCCGCTTGCCACCGGCACTTACCAAGTCCAGTGGCGCGCGGTGTCGTCCGACACTCACCCGATCACCGGCAACGTCACGTTCAAGGTGAAGTGAGTTGATGAGCGACTCGATCAACATCGCGCTGCGCTTTGCCTTGTACCTGGATTTGATGTTGCTGTTCGGCCTGGCCGCGTTTGGCCTCTATAGTCTGCGAGGCCAGGAGCGGGTCTCGGGGGTGCAGTTGCCTTTCGCGCCGCTGCTGTTGATCACGGCGGTGCTGGGAGGCTTGCTTTCCCTGGCGGCCATGGCGTGCATGGCCTGGGCCATGAGCGGTGTTTCGGCGTGGGCCGAACTGTGGCCGCACATTGAAATGATGGTCGTGCAAACCGATGTCGGCTTGAGTTGGACGCTGCGCATGGCGGCGCTGCTGCTGGCCGGTTTCGCCGTGACCCTCAATCACCGTTGGCCGAGCGCCAGCCTCGGCCTGGTCACACTGACCGGGGCCGTAGCGCTGGCGACACTGGCTTGGGCAGGTCACGGCGCCATGGACGAAGGCAGCCGTCGCAACTGGCACTTCATCACCGACTTCCTGCACCTGTGGGCCGCGGGTGGCTGGGTCGGTGCCTTGGCCGCGTTTGCCCTGCTCCTTCGCCAGGCCGAACCTGCGTTGGCGGTGCTGGCCCGGACATTGACCGGATTCGAAACCGCCGGAGCGGTGATCGTGCTGGTCATCGGCGTGACGGGGGTGGTGAACTATCTGTTTATCGTCGGCCCGAGTGTCGAAGGGCTGCTGGACAGCACCTATGGTCAGTTGCTGGCGCTCAAACTCATCTTGTTCGCGGCCATGCTGGTGTTCGCCGCGTTGAACCGTTTTCACCTGAGCCCGCTGCTGGAACAAGCCCGACAGAGTGGCGAGCCCGGGGGTGCGGTGAAGGCCCTGCGGCGCAGCATGATCCTGGAGTTCTGTGTGGCGGTGATCATCCTGGGATTGGTGGCGTGGTTGGGCACGCTGAGCCCGGCGATGGAATAAGAGGCTGTGAACTACAGGGTGGCGAGGGAGCTTGCTCCCTCACCACAAAAGCCCTGGATCTTGACTGATTGCGCGCCGCATTTAATTTTTCAATACCCCCCGCCAGTTTTCAGTTTGCCCATAACAGGCCGCCCCAGCCTAAATGACGCTTTGTCAACCAAGGCTCTGTTATGGAAAACGTTCGAACATCAAGCACCCACGCCGTCTGGCTGATGGTCAGCATCGTGTTGGTGGCGCTGAACCTACGGCCCTCGATGGCCGCGGTCGGGCCGTTGCTGTCAGCCATTCGCGGCGAGGTCCCCCTGAGCTTCAGCACGGCCTCGCTGCTGACCATGTTGCCGGTCATGGCCATGGGCCTGGCGATGTTCCTGGGCATGCGCATCGCCCTGCGCATCGGTGAGCACCGCACCATTGTCCTGTCGCTGTTGATCATCGGTATCGCCACCGCATCGCGCTTGTACCTGGACAGCGCCGCCGAGCTGATCGTCAGCGCAGTGCTGGCCGGACTCGGCATCGCGCTGATCCAAGCGGTGATGCCGGCGCTGATCAAGTCACGCTACGCCGACAACGTCTCGTTGTTCATGGGCCTGTATGTCACGTCGATCATGGGCGGCGCGGCGCTTGCCGCGTCGTTTTCGCCGTTTGTCCTGGCACAGACCGGCAGCTGGCGCATCGGCCTGGCGATCTGGGCGCTGTTGGCGTTGGTCGCCCTGGGTTGCTGGTACGCCCAGCGCTCAGCCGTGACCCCGTTACCCGCAGCCCCTGCCCAGCAGCAAGAGTCATTCTTCAGCAATTCCCGGGCTTGGTTGCTGGCGATTTTCTTCGGCCTGGGCACCGCCTCCTACACCTGTGTACTGGCCTGGCTGGCCCCGTACTACGTGGAAAAGGGCTGGAGTGAACAACACGCGGGCCTGCTGCTGGGGTTCCTCACGGCCATGGAAGTGCTGTCCGGCCTCGTCACCCCGGCGATCGCCAACCGCAGCCAGGACAAGCGCGTGGTCCTCGCCGTGTTGCTGGTCCTGATCATGGGCGGCTTCTGCGGTCTGATCCTCAGCCCGGAACGCTTCAGCCTGTTGTGGCCTTGCCTGCTGGGCCTGGGCATCGGCGGCCTGTTCCCGATGAGCCTGATCGTGTCCCTCGACCACTTGGACAACCCGCGACGGGCCGGTGGCCTGACCGCGTTCGTGCAAGGCATCGGCTACCTGATCGCCGGGCTCTCGCCATTGATTGCCGGGATGATCCGCGATCAGTTGGGCAGCTTCGAATGGGCCTGGTGGTCGCTCACCGCCGTCATGGCGTTGATGCTCCTGATGGTCCTGCGCTTCAATCCCAAGCAATACGCGCGGCATATTGACTAGGCAGCGCTTGCCGCGAGCCCAGCACCCTGCTTGAAGGATAAAAAACCCAGGCTCATGTATAAATGGAGACTTTCGTCAGGACAAAGAGAGACGCAGGGATGACGCCGAGAATAGCTGATGCTGGTCAGTAACCTGCTCAGAAAGCTGGACATGCAGGACCTGATGGTATTTGTGGCGGTGTACGAACAGGGTAGCGTCACCCAGGTCTCCGAGGCCTTATGCGTCAGCCAGTCAACCGTGAGCTACTGCCTGAAGAAACTGCGCACCAGTTTCGAAGACGATCTGTTCATCAATACCCGCTCCGGCATGAGCCCCACTCATAAAGCCACCGCCATGTACGGCCAGATACTGGGGGCTCTCGAGGCTATCAACAAATGCCATTCCGGTTTCCAGACATTCGATCCGAATCAGGAAGAAATCACGTTCAACCTCTGTGCACCGGAATACTTCGAACTGCTGATCCTGCCCAAATTGATCAAACGCTTCATTGGCAAGCGCTTTGCGGTAGTCATCAACACGACGAAATTTAAACGGGATATCCCAGTTGATGCACTGCGAGACGATCGCTTCGATCTTATCGTCTGTTTCGGGCCGAACTTCCATGGCGACGTCAAAGGTCTGCGCTCGCAGGTGCTGCTCGAAGACGAGTTGGTGTGCGTCCTAGATAAAAATGCCCCAGCGCCGCAAGAAGACTTCAGCCTGCAAGCGTTTACCGTCCGCCAGCACGTATTTCCGACACCGTGGACGTCTGACACCAACATGATCGATGGCTGGCTCGCTCGACAGGGTTATAGCCGCAAGATAATCGCAAGAGCCAACAGCTACGTAGCAGCGTTAAACCTGATCGCCGGAACCGACTTTATCCTGACATTGCCCCGGCGCATCCAGGCATTGATTTGCGATAAAGAACGATTCGGCGAACGCCAGCCACCTACGGGTCTACCGAACTTTACGCTGGACATGATGTGGAGCGAGAAAGCGAGCCAGGACAGCGCAAACATCTGGCTTCGCGAGCAGATCATGAAAGTATGCGCCGAGGAGGGCCTGCTCTGAGGGCCACTTCGGTTGGTGGACTTTTTCGCGGGCAAAAAAAAATCCGGAAATCCTCACTTTCGTGGGCCTTCCAGACTTTTAAAACAGCTAAAAATGGTGGGTCGTGTGGGATTCGAACCTACGACCAATTGGTTAAAAGCCAACTGCTCTACCAACTGAGCTAACGACCCGCTGTGTGGTGGCGCGTATAATACTGATTTCTAAGGACTATTCAACACTTAATTTGAAATAAATCAAAAATAACGGGTGGGATCGCTCACACCCGCCGCGGCGAAGCCTTCCGCACGCAGGCGGCAGCTGTCGCATTTGCCGCAAGCGCGGCCCTGATCGTCGGCCTGATAGCAGGAAACGGTGAGCCCGTAGTCCACGCCAAGCTTCACGCCCGCCTTGACGATGTCGGCCTTGCTCAGATTCTGCAACGGCGCCTGGATGCGGAAACCCTGCCCTTCCACGCCGGCCTTGGTCGCCAGGTTGGCCATGCGCTCGAACGCCTCGACGAACTCCGGGCGGCAATCCGGGTAGCCGGAATAATCCACGGCATTGACGCCAATGAAAATGTCACGGGCGCCCAGCACTTCGGCCCACCCCAACGCCAGGGACAGGAACACCGTGTTACGCGCAGGCACATAGGTCACCGGAATGCCCTCGCTAGGCGCCTCGGGCACGTCGATGGAACTGTCGGTCAGGGCCGAGCCACCGATGCCGTTGAGGTTCAGGCCGATCACCTTGTGCTCCACCACGCCCAAATCCCGGGCAACCCGTTCCGCGGCGTGCAACTCAGCGCGGTGGCGCTGGCCATAGTCGAAACTCATGGTGTAGCAGCGGTAGCCTTCGGCACGGGCCATGGCCACGACCGTGGCCGAATCCAGCCCCCCGGACAACAGGATGACCGCACGTTTTTCAACCATGTTCGAATGTTCAGTCATCTCAGCGCCCCGGCTCGTCGTTCCAAAGATATTTATGCAGCTGCAGTTGCAGGCGCACCGGCAAGTTATCCGCCACCACCCAATCCGCCAGATCCCGCGCGTTCAAATCGTGATGACTCGGCGACAACAACACTTCGCCGGCCCGCTGGTCGAGCCCGTGCTGGATCAACTTGGACACGGCCCAGTCGTAATCCTCCCGCGAACAGATCACGAACTTGACCTGATCGTTGGGCGTCAGCAGTTCGATATTCTCATAGCGGTTGCGGTGCGCTTCCTTGGAGCCTGGGGTTTTCAGGTCCACGACGCGGCTGACGCGCGGGTCGACGGCCGAGATATCCAGGGCGCCGCTGGTTTCCAGCGAAACCTCGTAACCGGCATCACACAACTGCTTGAGCAAGGGGATGGCGTTGGGTTGCGCCAAGGGCTCGCCGCCCGTGACACAGACATAACGCGGACGATAACTGGCCACTTGCTCCAGGATATCGTCGAGGGTTCGCACGGTGCCGCCGCTGAAGGCGTAGGCGCTGTCACAGTATTGGCAACGCAACGGACAACCGGTAAGGCGCACGAATACCGTGGGCAGCCCAGCCGTTCGCGTTTCACCCTGCAACGAGTAAAAAACTTCGGTGATTCTCAATGTGTCTTGCATAGTCGCCACGGGCGTAACAGCTAAACAGGCTGTCCGCCTCCGTCAGGCACTTCAAGGAACCCCGCCAACGCGCAGATCCCAAAAAGCGTGTTTCATAAAAAGGGCGTGAATTCTAACGAAAAAACCCGCGACAGGCGCGGGTTTCTTCAAAACAGGTCAAACCGGCTTACATGCGTTGTAGATCACGCTGGGCCAACTGAGCCGCGGATGTACCCGGATATTGGGCCACCACCTGCTGCAGAATGCCTTTCACCTTGTCGGCGTGACCGAGACGGCGCTCCACGTCAGCCAGCTTGTACAGCGAATCCGGCACCTTGGCATGCTTGGGATACAGTTGCGAAACCTTGGCGAACGCCTGGCCGGCACCTTGCAGGTCGCCCTTGGCCAGGTTCACTTCGCCCAGCCAGTATTGGGCATTGCCCGCGTACTGGCTGTTTGGGTATTTGCGCAGGAAAGCGGCAAAGGCCTGGCTGGCCTTGTCGAAATCCTTGGCCTTGATCAGGTCGAAGGCAGCATCGTAGTAGAGCTTTTCCTTCGCCGGATCAGCCGGCTCGCCACCGGCGGCAGGCGCTGCTGGAGCAGCTGCCCCCGCGCCTGCGGCTGCACCGGGGGCATTCAAGTCGCCACCGGCTGGAGAATTCTCAGGAGTCGCGGCAGGTGCAACGCCGGATCCTATGCGCCGATCAAGATCCTGGTATCGCTCCAGGTTTTCCTGCTTCATGCGCGAAATATCATTTTGCAGTTCTTCGATCACACCCTGTTGGCGCGAGATCTGATCCTGCATTTGCTGCAGTTGGTTGAACAGCTGGCCCTGTGCCGAGACAGGGGCCGAAACCCCTCCCCCGGCATAGGCGCCGTTCGTACCGTAACCTGCAGGCGGATAACTGCTCCCGCTATTGTTATAGCCGGCATCGTTATCGACCACAGGAACCGCAGCCCACGCCGCAAGCGGCGCGAGGCTGAGAGCCAGAACAGTTACAGCACGACGGCACGTTCGCATGACGAATTACTTACGCAGTTCGACGCGACGGTTTTGAGCCCAGGACTGCTCGTCGTTGCCGGTGGCAACTGGACGCTCTTCGCCGTAGGAAACCAGTTCCAGCTGAGCTGGGGAAACACCTTGCAGTACCAGGTAGCGCTGAACGGCTTTCGCACGACGCTCGCCCAGTGCCATGTTGTACTCACGAGTACCACGTTCGTCGGTGTTGCCTTCCAGAACAACACGAGCGCCGTTCGCTTTCAGGTCCTTGGCGTGAACGTCCAGAGCGCGCATGGCTTCTGGCTTCAGGTCCGAGCTGTCGTATTCGAAGTAGAAGGTGGTGATTGCGCGCAGAGCAGCTTCTTCGCTCAGGGAGCCGTCAACGGCACCAGTGTTAGCGCCGTAACCAGCGTTTGGATCAACAGCGCCTTCACCGGCATTGTCGCCGCCTTTGGACGAGCAACCTACAGCTACAGCCATGGCCAGAGCCAGCGCAGCAAATTTACCAAACTTCAGCATTTCCATCGTGAAACTCCTAATGAACCCCAGTGTGTTAAGTAAAACGTATTGCGCCGCGTCAGTTCAGGTAAGGGGACCAGGACGGTTCTCTGACTTCGCCTTGTGCGGTAGGAAGCGGGAGCCTCACGCGTCCGTTAATGGACACGAGCATCAAGACTCCCCGGCCCTGCTGGCGGGTGGCGTAGATTACCATGGTGCCGTTGGGCGCAACAGTGGGTGACTCGTCCAGAGTGCTATCAGTGAGGATTTTTACACTTCCGCGCTGCAAATCCTGGGCCGCCACCTTGAAATTGGTGAAACCGTCCTGGCGATGGATCATCACCAGGGTCTTTTCGTCCGCCGACAGTTTAGGGTTGGCATTGTAGTTACCGACGAAAGTCACGCGCTCGGCGCCACCGCCACCGGCGCTGGTCTTGTAGATCTGAGGCTTGCCGCCACGGTCGGAGGTGAAGTAGATGGTCGAGCCATCCTTGCCCCAGAACGGTTCGGTGTTGATGCCCGGGCCGTTGGTGACGCGGGAGATCGAGCGCGAAGCCAGGTTCATCACATAGATGTCCGGGTTACCGTCCTTGGACAGCACGAACGCCAGGCGCGAACCGTCCGGCGACCAGGCTGGCGCGCCGTTCAGGCCTTCGAAGTTGGTGATCTGCTCACGACGACCGGTGTCGATGTGCTGCACGAAAATACGCGGACGCTTCTGCTCGAACGAGACATAGGCGATGCGCTTGCCATCGGGGGCGAAGCGCGGCGACAGGATCGGCTCGCGCGATTGCAGCAAGGTCACCGCACGCGCGCCGTCATAGTCGGAACGCTGCAGGGTGTAGCGGGTGTTGTTCTCGGAGAAACGCTCGGCCGTCACGTAGAGCATGCGAGTGGAGAACGCCCCCTTGATACCGGTGAGTTTCTCGAACGACTGGTCGGCGATGTAGTGCGCCATGTCGCGCAACTGATCGACGCTGCCCGACACGCTGCCAGTCAGCACCTGCTGCTCGGTGGCGACATTGAACAGGGCGTACTGCACCTGCAGGCGACCGCCGGCCGGAACGATGCTGCCGACCATGATGTACTGGGCACCCAGGGCCTTCCAGTCACGGTAGATGACTTCGCTGGCCTGGGTTGGCAGGCTGATCATGTTCTGCTTCGGAATCGGCGCGTAGTAACCCGAGTTGCGCAGGTCGTTGCCGATGATTTCCGCCATGTCGTCCGGCAGGACGTTACCGCCCTGCCAGCCGAACGGTACGACGGCGATCGGGGTGGCCCGGTCGCTGCCGCTGGTGACCAGAATGTTCTTTTCCTCTGCTACCGCTATCCCTGCCAGGCAGCAGATAACGACCAGCATTGATCGAAGAAGGTTTCTCACAAGGCTAGATCCTCAGGTGTGAATGTCATCTTGAATGAACGATAGGGAGCAAAGTCGCTCGGTTTCATTCCTTGCATTTCCGTCAAACGCCCAATGTTCTTGACCGCCGCGACCGCCGAAGCGTCGAACGGACCATCACCACTGGACTTGGCGACGCTGACCGAGGTAACCGTACCGTCGGGCAACATGCCGATTTGCAATACTACCGTCATGCCTTTGCGCGCCGAAGGTGGACGAGCCCAGCCTTCTGCCGCTCGGGCCCGAATCAGATCATCGTAGCTGCCGGCAACTTCATCACCCTGCTCATCGGCCAAGGCCTGCTGGCGCTCCGGCGTGTCGGAAAGCAAATCTGCCAAGGCCTGGGCCTTCTTGTCTTCGGCGGACTTACGCGCTGCGTCCTGGGCCTTTTTCTTGGCGGCGTCGGCGGCGGCTTTCTTCTTCGCGTCTTCGGCGACTTTCTTTTTCGCCTCTTCAGCTTCAGCTTTTTTCTTGGCGTCTTCGGCCGCTTTCTTCTTGGCGTCCTCGACGATCTTTTTCTTCGCTTCTTCAGCGGCCGCTTTCTTGGCTTCTTCTTCAGCGGCTTTCTTGGCTTCTTCTTCGGCTTTCTTCTTGGCTATATCAGCCAATTGTTTCTCTTCTGCCTTTTTGGCCTCGGCGGCTTTCTTCGCATCGTCGGCTTTCTTGGCTTCGTCAGCCTTTTTCGCCTCGTCCGCTTTCTTCGCCTCATCGGCCTTCTTGGCTTCCTCGGCCTTTTGAGCCGCTTCCTCTTTCTTTTGTTCCGCGGCCTTTATCGCTTCCTGCTCGACCTTCTTCTGTTCCATCTGCTCGACTTCAGTCTGGCGCGCGGCGGATTTCTTCGCCTCACCGGCAAGCTTCTGGTTCGTCTGGGTCGTCGCCTGGCTTTTCGACTTGAGCTGGTACAACGTCGCCTGCACGATCGGCTTGGCCGGCGGCAACTCCGGGGTCATGGCAAAACTGACGAACAGCATGCCGAACACCAGCACATGCAGGCCGATGGCCAGGACACTGGGCCAGAAGTAGCTTTCCGAGGCGGACGGCTCTCGCTGTTGCTGCATCAGGGGGCCTCGGTGATCAAGCCAACATTACCGACCCCGGCTTTCTGCAGGCCGCCCATGGCGCCCATCACGGCACCGTAGTCGACGGTCTTGTCGCCGCGAATGAAGACTTGCGTGCGCTTGCCGGCATCGTTGCCGACACGAATGATCTTGGTCACCGCATCGGTCATCTGCGGCAAGGTCATGGCCCGGTCCTGCTGCTTCTCGGTGTCCACTTCACTGCCAAGGTTCCAGTAGTAGGTCTTGTCAGCTTTGATCGAAATGGTCAGTACCTGGGTGTTGTTGTCCTGCGGCAAGGCTTCGCTGGAAACCTTGGGCAGATCGACCTTCACGCCCTGATTGAGCATGGGCGCGGTCACCATGAAGATGACCAGCAGCACCAACATCACGTCGATGTAGGGCACCACGTTCATCTCGGCGACCGGCTTGCGCTTTTTTCGGGCTCGAGCGATTAAAGCCATTGGGAAATACCTGCTTATTCTTCGCTGGTGTGCACTTTACGGTGCAGGATCGCCTGGAATTCATCGGCGAAGGTGTAGTAACGGCCAGTCAGCATTTCGCTGCGGGCAGCGAAGCGGTTGTAGGCGATCACGGCCGGAATGGCCGCGAACAGACCGATGGCGGTGGCGATCAGTGCCTCGGCGATGCCCGGGGCCACGGTGGCGAGGGTCGCTTGCTGGGCGGAAGCCAGGCCACGGAAGGAGTTCATGATCCCCCACACGGTACCGAACAGACCGATGTACGGGCTGACCGAACCAACGGTGGCCAGGAACGACAGGCCCTGTTCGAGCTTTTCTTCCTCGCGGGAAATGGCGACGCGCATGGCACGGGCCACACCTTCCATCACCGCCTCAGGGTCGACGCCCGGCTGCTGGCGCAGGCGAGAGAACTCCTTGAAGCCGGCACGGAAGATCTGCTCGACGCCCGAGTCCGGGTCCGGGTTGCTACCGGCCTGGCGATAGAGCTTGGACAGGTCGATGCCGGACCAGAAGCGCTCTTCGAAGCTCTCCAGGGCACGACGACCGGCGCGCAGCATGTTGCTGCGCTGAAAGATCATGATCCATGAGGTCACCGATGCGGCTACCAGGGTCAGCATTACCAGTTGCACCACGACGCTGGCATTGCTGACCAGGCTCCACATGGAGGAATGGTCGACGACGTTAGCTTCCACGCTTTATCTCCTGCTCTGAGTGTGTACCCGCGCCGCTCACGCCGGCAAAGGCCGCACGTAGAGCTTCGGGAATGGCCCGGGGTTTCAAACTATGGGTGCGCACACAGGCCACCAAAAACTGCCCTTCGCAGAGCAGCACGTTATCCGTAGCCCGCCTGACCTGCTGCTTGAAGCGCAGGCTGACACGGTTCAATTCGATGACATCGGCACTTACCACCAGTTCGTCGTCCAGTCGCGCCGGCGCGTGGTAACGCGCTTCGCTGGAATGCACGACGAATAACAGGTCCTCCCCTGCCAGCGCGGATTGGGCAAAACCCAGTTCCCGCAGCCGTTCGGTTCGAGCCCGTTCCATAAACTTGAGGTAATTGACGTAGTAGACGATGCCGCCGGCATCGGTGTCCTCGTAATAAACGCGACAGCGATGTGCGAACGACTCCAGCCCGTTTTGCGCGCGCATACTCTAGTGCTTACTCCTCAGGTTGCCAATCGGCCAGGCAACTGTTTTTTCATTCTCGAACGCATTGACGCTCCGGGCTTCGTCTGGGACAGCACGAACCGGAAAAAAGTCGGCGTACAGAGCTCGTTCAATCGTCCACGGCATCGAGGAATTCGTCTACCACCGGCATCTCGCCCATTCGTGTCGGGATGTTTAAGCCAAAGTGCAGATAAGCATGGCGGGTCACCACGCGCCCGCGAGGCGTGCGCATGATATAGCCCTGCTGGATCAGGTACGGTTCCAGCACATCTTCAATGGTGTGGCGCTCTTCGCTGATGGCCGCCGCCAGGCTGTCCACGCCCACCGGGCCGCCGTCGAACTTCTCGATCATGGTCAGCAGCAGGCGCCGGTCCTGGTGGTCGAAACCACGCTCGTCGATGTCCAGCAGGTTCAGCGCCAGGTCGGCAATCGGCTTGGTGATGTGGCCCTTGGCCCGGACTTCGGCAAAATCCCGGACCCGGCGCAACAAGCGGTTGGCGATCCGCGGCGTCCCCCGGGCGCGCCGGGCGATCTCATAAGCACCGTCCGGGTCCAGCGGCAAGCCGAGGATGCCCGCCGAACGGCTGACAATCGTCGCCAGGTCGGCGTTGTTGTAGAACTCCAGGCGCTGGACGATACCGAAACGGTCCCGCAGCGGGTTGGTCAGCATGCCGGCGCGGGTGGTGGCGCCCACCAGGGTGAAGGGCGGCAGGTCCAGCTTGATGGAGCGCGCCGCCGGTCCTTCGCCAATCATGATGTCGAGCTGGAAATCTTCCATGGCCGGGTACAGCACTTCCTCGACGATCGGCGACAACCGATGGATTTCGTCGATGAAGAGTACGTCATGGGGCTCAAGGTTGGTCAGCAACGCCGCCAGGTCGCCCGGCCGTTCAAGCACCGGCCCCGACGTGCTCTTGATCGAGACGCCCATTTCCTGGGCAATGATGTTGGCCAGGGTGGTCTTGCCCAGGCCCGGCGGGCCGAAGATCAAGGTGTGGTCCAAAGACTCGCTGCGCCCACGGGCCGCCTGGATGAACAGCTCCATCTGCTCGCGCACGGTCGGTTGGCCGATGTAGTCGGCCAGGCTGACAGGACGAATCGCGCGATCCTGGATTTCCTCGCGGTCACGGGGTGCGCCCGTGGCGGCGATCAGACGATCAGCTTCAATCACTTAAATCATTCCCTTCAGGGCACGGCGAATCATGTCTTCGGTGCTCAGGCCTTTTTCCTTGATGGCGGAAATCGCCTTGCTGGCCTCCTGCGGCTTGTAGCCCAGGGAGATCAACGCGGTGACCGCATCGTTTTCGGCGCTGACCGCCGGCACCGGCGCGTCCGGCTGGTTCGGCACCAGGGCGAACATCGCCGGCACCGCCTCCCAGGCCTTGAAGCGGTCCTTGAGTTCGACCAGCAGGCGCTCGGCGGTTTTCTTGCCCACCCCCGGCACCTTGGTCAGCGCCGAGGTGTCCTGGGACTGCACGCAGCGCACCAGTTCGTCGACTTCCAGGCTCGACATCAAGGCCAGGGCCAGTTTCGGGCCGACACCATTGAGACGGATCAACTCGCGGAAGAAATCCCGCTCGCGCTTGCCGACGAAACCATAGAGTAACTGCGCATCCTCGCGCACGACCAAATGGGTGTGCAGGGTCAGCGGCTCGCCGACCGACGGCAAGCGATACAGCGTGGTCATGGGCACTTCCAGCTCATAACCCAGGCCATTTACATCCAGAATCAGGTGCGGCGGCTGTTTTTCAGCCAGGGTGCCGCGCAAGCGTCCAATCACGTTTCAGATCCTTGGGTGTTGGCCAGCCCGCGGGCTGGCGAATAACAGCCCGGGCAGGAAGGCCGACGACACAGGCGCAAGATGCTCGGGCTCACGAAGATTGCGCTGATGCTATCAGAGACGCAGGCGCCCGCCACGACTGCGTGCAGTCCCCAGGCCATGAGGCAACAGGCTGGAACGGGTGTGGGCATGGCAAATGGCGATGGCCAGGGCGTCGGAGGCGTCGATTTGCGGCTTGCTGACCAGTTTCAACAGGTGCATCACCATCATTTGCACCTGCTCCTTGTTCGCCGCCCCTGTGCCGACGACCGCCTGCTTGACCTGGGTCGCGGTGTACTCGGCGATCTCCAGGTTTTCCTCGGCACCGGCCACAATGGCCGCGCCCCGGGCCTGCCCCAGCTTCAGGGCCGAATCGGCGTTGCGCGCCATGAAGACCCGTTCGATGCCCATGGTCACCGGGCCGTAGGTCTGGATGACTTCGCGCACGCCGCGATAAACGATCTGCAAGCGCTCATGCAGCTCGCCCGCGCCGGTGCGGATGCAACCGGAGGCGACGTACACGCAGCCGCGCCCGGTATCGCGAACCACACCGTAGCCGGTGATGCGCGAACCAGGGTCGATACCAAGGATTAAAGTCATAACGCCTGCGGTTTGAAGAGGATTGACCAGACCTGTGGGAGCGAGCTTGCTCGCGATGGCGTCGGGTCAGCAAGCACAGTGTTGACTGAAGTATCGCTATCGCGAGCAAGCTCGCTCCCACATTGGTATTTAAATAGACGCCATCAGCCCAGCTGTTCAGCCACCGACTCCGGAATATCGGCGTTGGAATAAACGTTCTGCACGTCATCCAGGTCTTCCAGCATGTCGATCAGCTTGAGCACCTTCTCGGCGCCTTCCAGGTCCAGTTCGGCACTGGTGGTCGGCTGCATGACGATTTCCGCGTCGGCGGGCTTGAAACCGGCCGCCTCCAGGGCATTGCGCACGGCATAGAAGCTGGCGAACGACGTGAACACGTCGAACGAGCCGTCTTCATGGCTGACCACGTCATCGGCGTCGGCCTCCAGGGCCGCTTCCGTCAGGGCATCTTCATCGAGGCCCGGGGCGAAGCTGATTTGCCCTTTGCGCTCGAACAGATAGGCCACCGAGCCGTCGGTGCCCAGGTTGCCACCGCATTTGCTGAACGCGTGACGCACGGCGGCAGCGGTACGGTTGCGGTTGTCGGTCATGCATTCGACCATCACCGCCACGCCGCCCGGGCCATACCCTTCGTAGGTCAGTTCCTCGACGTTGTCGGCCTCGGTCGCACCCGCGCCACGGGCGATGGCCCGGTCGATGATGTCGCGGCTCATGTTGGCACCCAAGGCCTTGTCCAAGGCCAGGCGCAGACGCGGGTTGGAACCCGGATCGCCGCCACCCTGGCGGGCCGCGACCGTCAGCTCACGGATCCACTTGGTGAAGATCTTGCCTCTCTTGGCATCCTGACGTTCTTTGCGGTGCTTGATGTTCGCCCACTTGGAATGACCTGCCATAACTCGCTCCGTTTCTCTTTGGAACATTGCCCGCCCCGCGCGTGGGCAGTGGCCGGCAATCAGAAATATCGACCCCAATGAAAAGGCGCATCCGAAGATGCGCCTTCTCAGGTGCCAGCCTTACTCAGCCTTTGGCTGTTCACGCAGACGGATGTGCAATTCGCGCAACGCCTTGGCGTCCACCACGCCCGGCGCCTGGGTCATGACATCGGCCGCGCTCTGGGTTTTCGGGAACGCGATCACTTCACGGATCGACTGGGCGCCGGTCATCAGCATCACCAGGCGATCCAGGCCGAAAGCCAGGCCACCGTGGGGCGGTGCACCGTACTTCAGCGCGTCCAGCAGGAAGCCGAACTTCTCTTCCTGCTCGGCTTCGTCGATGCCCAGCAGGCGGAACACCGCCTGTTGCATTTCCTTGCGGTGGATACGGATCGAACCGCCACCCAGCTCGGTACCGTTCAGGACCATGTCGTAGGCGCGGGACAGAGCGGTGGCCGGGTTGGCCTCCAACTCTTGCGGCGAGCACTTCGGCGCGGTGAACGGGTGGTGCAGCGCGGAGAAGCTTCCGTCGTCGTTTTCTTCGAACATCGGGAAGTCAACGACCCACATCGGTGCCCACTCGCAAGTTAGCAGGTTCAGGTCGTGGCCCAGCTTGATGCGCAGCGCGCCCAGGGCTTCGCTGACGATCTTGGCCTTGTCGGCACCGAAGAACACGATGTCGCCGTCAACCGCACCCACGCGATCGAGGATCACATTGAGGTTGGCTTCCGGGATGTTTTTCACGATGGGCGATTGCAGGCCGTCGACACCGGCGGCGCGCTCGTTGACCTTGATGTACGCCAGGCCCTTGGCACCGTAGATACCGACGAACTTGGTGTAATCGTCGATCTGCTTGCGCGGCATGCTGGCGCCGCCTGGAACACGCAGGGCGGCGATACGGCATTTCGGGTCGTTGGCCGGGCCGCTGAACACCTTGAACTCGACGTCCTTGAGCTGATCGGCCACGTCCACCAGTTCCAGCGGGTTACGCAGGTCCGGCTTGTCGGAACCGTAGCGGCGCATGGCCTCTTCGAAGGTCATGTGCGGGAACTCGCCGAACTCCAGACCCAACACTTCCTTGAACAGGTTGCGGATCATGCCTTCGGTCAGGCCCATGATGTCTTTTTCGTCGAGGAAGCTGGTCTCGATGTCGATCTGAGTGAATTCAGGCTGACGGTCGGCACGCAGGTCTTCGTCGCGGAAGCACTTGGCGATCTGGTAGTAGCGATCGAACCCGGCCACCATCAGCAGTTGCTTGAACAGCTGTGGCGACTGCGGCAGGGCGAAGAAGCTGCCGGGGTGGGTACGGCTCGGCACCAGGTAGTCGCGGGCGCCTTCCGGCGTGGCGCGGGTCAGGATCGGCGTCTCGACGTCGAGGAAGCCGTTTTCGTCCAGGTAGCGACGGATGCTGGTGGTCATGCGCGAACGCAGGCGCAGCTTCTCGGCCATTTCCGGGCGACGCAGGTCGATGAAGCGGTAGCGCAGGCGGGTTTCCTCGCCCACGTCGGAGTATTCGTTGAGCGGGAACGGCGGGGTTTCCGACTCGTTGAGCACTTCCAACTCGTAGCCCAGCACTTCGATCATGCCCGACGCCATGTTGGCATTGCCGGCGCCGGCCGGGCGCAGGCGCACCTTGCCGGTGATCTTGACGACGTATTCGCTGCGCACGCGGTCGGCGGTGGCGAAGGTTTCAGCGCGATCCGGATCGAACACCACCTGGGCCAGGCCTTCACGATCACGGATATCGAGGAAAATCACCCCGCCATGGTCACGGCGACGATGGACCCATCCGCAAAGAGTAACTTCCTGACCTTCCAGGCTTTCGTTCAGTTGGCCGCAATAATGGCTGCGCATCATGGTAGTGGTTTCACTTCTCGTAATTCGACATTCGGTTGGAGGCCCTGCCCGTGCAAGAACTCGCGCGTATTCAACTCAATCGGCTTTGTCGCCACCGGCCAGGTTTTTCTTGGCGCCGGTCTTGAAGTCGGTTTCATACCAGCCCGTGCCGCCGAGGCGGAAACCAGGCATGGAAAGCATCTTTTTCAGTTCCGGCGCCCGGCAGGCAGGGCAGTCGACCAGCGGTGCCGCGCTGATCTTTTGAATGGCTTCCATCTGATGACCACAGGAAGCACATTGATAGTCGTACATCGGCATGGGGTTGTCTCGGCGATCAGGTTACACGCGCAAAGGCGGGGCTTTGCGGCAAAGAGCGGGATTATATCCATTAAATGCGGCCTGTGCAGCCGTAAGACCGCACAGCCATTGCCGAGTGAACGCCATGCAGGAGTTGACGAGTGCAACGAGGCTGCGATCTTGCCCCAGACACTTGAGTCCCAAGCGCAAGATCAAAAGATCGCAGCCTCCGGCAGCGCCTACGCCGCACCATGATCCATCCCGGTTTCCTTCAAACTGTGCACCACGCAGACCACGCGCACCAACCCGCTGAAATTGCGCACCCCGCCATGGCGCAGGTGCACTTCCCTGTCCACATGGGACAGCAACGTGCTGATGGAGCAGCGGTTGAGCTCGGCCATGTCACCGAGGATATCCCAATAGACCTGTTCCAGCCGCAGACAGGTGGCGAACCCGTTCAGGCGAATGGATCGGGCCAAGGGCCGGGCCAGTTGCATATCGAACCCCCGGATGAACGGGTCGACGCTGATAGGCTGAAAACGCCCCAGCCGCCCTTCCCCGGGTTCTTTTCCTTGAATCATACCGTTGACACTCCTTTGCCATACGAGCCTCTGGGTTGGAACAACCCATCTGTGGCTCTATGGAAGCTCAACGGCATCGCCAGTTCCAGACGACTTTATGACCATGGACGTAGGACAAGCCAACAGCAGGTCGGCGACGAATTACGCCGTCCTACACCCAGCGTGCAGGCGATATCGCCCTTGTGGCGAGGGAGCTTGCTCCCGCTGGGCTGCGCAGCGGCCCAAACCCGCCAGACACAGGTCTTGCGACTGCTGCGCAGCCGAACGGGAGCAAGCTCCCTCGCCACGATACAACGCGCGCCTTATTAGTTTTCCAACAGCGCCCGCAGCATCCACGCGGTCTTTTCGTGAACCTGCATACGCTGGGTCAGCAGGTCGGCCGTGGGCTCGTCACTGACCTTGTCCAATAAAGGAAAGATGCCACGGGCCGTACGCGTCACCGCTTCCTGGCCCTCGACCAGTTGCCGGATCATGTCTTCGGCAGCAGGCACGCCTTCCTCTTCCTTGATAGAGGACAGGCGCGCATACACCGAGTAGGCACCCGGGGCCGGGAAGCCAAGGGCGCGGATTCGCTCGGCAATCAGGTCCACCGCCAGGGCCAGCTCGTTGTATTGCTCCTCGAACATCAGGTGCAGGGTCCGAAACATCGGCCCGGTGACGTTCCAGTGAAAATTGTGGGTCTTGAGGTACAGCACGTAGGTATCCGACAGCAGGCGCGAAAGCCCGTCGACGATGGACTTGCGGTCTTCTTCACTGATACCGATATCAATTGCCATGGGGTAGATCTCCTTAGGGTGATGAATTCGACAACGGCCCTACCACTCTAGTGGTTCTGGCCGCCTACGGCCTGCGACAGATTGCCAGCCCTCCAGAACCGACCAGCCAAGGCAGCCGACGGTTCCGACACCCGGGAAATTCAACGCCGCTTGCCAGGCGCGTTCAAGCAGCCGCGGGGCTTTTCTGGCCGACGAACAGCGCGGTGCGCGCCCGTAACGGGTTTGAGAAGGCCCGAGCTTTGCTGTTAAATAGGCAGTGTGTCGCTACGCCTAATTTTCCCGGGCGTAACGCATAGGCTGATTCGGGTACGTGTCCAACGCCTCTCATTGTTTCGAAGCGAACCGTGCCCGACCCGCTCTTCCTTGTGATCTGTCTTAACCGTGAGCCAATCAAAATGTTGAAAATCGTCCACTTGCTAATGGGCGCAGCTGCCCTGCTGCTGTCCTTCATCCCTAGCCTGGGTTCCGAAGCCACACCTTACCTGCAACACCCCGATGCACTGTACCTGGCCTTTTTCGGCCTGCTCAACCTGACCCTTGCCCCCGTCATCCCTTACTGGAACAAAGGTCCACGCCACCAACTGCAAAACCTTGTCAGCGCCTTGCTGGTGCTGGCCGTTGCCCTGCAAACCCTGGCCCTGCTGGCGCCCATGCCGGAAATTGGCGGTCAACCGGCCATTCTGTTCAGCCTGGGCGCGGCACTGCTCGCCGTAGCACTGCACCTGGCCGTCAGCTTCTACAAGAAGTCGTCGCCGGCCGCCGCTGCGCAGAACTACGACATGTCCAACCGCGATACCGGCACGGTGAAGTGGTTCAACACGTCCAAAGGGTTCGGCTTCATTTCCCGCGACTCCGGCGATGACATCTTCGTCCATTTCCGGGCCATTCGTGGCGAAGGCCATCGCGTCCTGGTGGAAGGCCAGCGCGTGGAATTTTCCGTGATGAACCGCGACAAGGGCCTGCAGGCCGAAGACGTGATCGCTGCGCTGCCGCGCCGCTGATCCAAGCGTAAAAAACCGCGATGCAGCCCTGGCTGCTCGCGGTTTTTTATTGCCTGCCAATCGGCCAGGTCAGTAATGAGGAGGCGGGGCTTCTTCTTCGAAGGATTCGAACTGCCCGGCCATTTCTTCCTGGCGCTTGAGCAGCGCCGCCATTTGCAGCTGCAAACGTTCGACGATTCGTTGCTGCTCCACCAGTACGTCATTCAACGCCTGGATGGTGTCATCCTGAAAGGCCAGGCGGCTTTCCAGGTCGGTTACGCGTTCTTCAAGGTTCATGGTTCAGCCCTCCAGAAACTTGAAATCATCGGCCAGCGCCATGCGCAAGCGTTCGCGAATGGCCGTTACCTGTTCTTCATTATAAGGCTGGGCCGGATGCTTGCCCCAGACCGGCGCCGGCCAGGCGGCATCATTACGCTTGCGCACGATGACATGCATATGCAATTGACTGACGACGTTACCCAAGGTTGCAACGTTGAGTTTATCGGCGTCGAACGAATCCTTGAGGGTTTCGGCCAGTGCGGTGGTTTCTTTCCACAGCTGCAATTGATCGATGTCATCCAATTGAAACAATTCACTGATATTTTCCCGCCGCGGTACGAGGATGAACCACGGGTAATTGGAATCGTTGGACAAGAGCAACCGACACAGCGGGAAATCACCGATGGGCAATGTGTCTTGTTGCAGTCGTGGGTCTAAGGCAAACACCGCGCGTACTCCTCGCTAATGAATTCTGCCCGGCGGCCCGCAGGCCTGGATCGGGCACAGACCCGCAGCATACCCGCGAACGCCGGATCGATCACGGCGAACCGCCCCCGGCTCACCCCGACGGCTATTTTTTTGACTCAACGGCTCGGCCTGGCATGAACAAGTGCAGCCCCACGCACCAACACGGCGCAACGACTAGGCAAAGCCCTGACATCGCCGCCCCAGAGGTCAGGCGATTCCCTAGGCGCTGTAAGATTTCCGTACAAGACACAAATTTTTTGCACCAAAACAGCACAGTACGTCTACGCTCAGTGCACAAAGCATCCGGGATTTACTCACTGTGCAGGGTGAACCGGTAACGTTTTTGGTTGTCGCGTCATTTTTATCGTCTCCAAACACGGCGGCTGTACGCAGTCAACCCTATTTAAAACAAGGCCTTTGGAGCCCGGTTTCATGAGGTTTCACCGCGACAGACGCCAGAATGTGAAAAAAATGTAAACGAAATCCGGGTTTGTGCATGCTTGTTGCATTCATCCCCACATCGTCCACAGGACCACGCCGGAAGCGAGTACCTGCGGACTACAAAATTAAAGTGGCAAGGCTGCCCCAAGGAGCTTCAAGCGCAGTAATGACGGACTCTTTACACCGATGCAGGAACAGAAAACACAACACTTAAGTTGTGAATCCGATTGCATTGGATCAGCCCAAATACGACATGGATCGAGCCATTGGCGACATGGTCGTAAAGAAGCTGAAAGGTTGAATGGGCAAGTATCGCCAAAGAATGTCGGCGTGATATAAGTTTGCGCCGACACAAAAAGAAAGAGCCGCCCAGATAATAAAACAGGTGGGACGGCAGTACTCTTAAAACCAAAGGAGCAAATCACGATGCGCGTGATGAAGTGGAGCATGATCGCACTGGCCGTTGCTGCAGCAGCCAGTACTCAAATGGCCTCGGCCGCACCTTTCGTAAGTGACCAGGCTGAAGCCAAAGGCTTTGTTGAAGATGCCAGCGCCAAACTGCTGCTGCGCAACTATTACTACAACCGTGACCGCAAAGACGGCTCTACCGACCAGAAAGACTGGACCCAGGGTATCTGGGGTAACTTCAACTCCGGTTACACCCAAGGCACCGTAGGCGTCGGTATCGATGCATTCGGTTACCTGGCGGTCAAACTGGACGGCGGCGATGGCACTGGCGGCACCGGCAACATGAGCCGCGACATCCCTGGCGATGGTGATGTCAACGACAGCCAGGGCAAAGCTGGCGCAGCCATCAAGTTCCGCGTATCCAAGACCGAGCTGAAAATCGGTGACCAGCAGCCAAGCACTGCTCCAGTGTTCGCGGTTGGCGGCTCCCGTATCCTTCCTCAAACTGCCAGCGGTTTCCAACTGCAGAGCAGCGAAATCAAAGACCTTGACTTGGAAGCCGGCCACTTCTACTCGGCGACCAGCCAGGACAAAAATGCTCGTAACGGCGGCCTGTATGCGACTTATGCCGGTGTCGAAGCCAACAGCATCGACTACGCTGGCGGCAAATATGCCTTCAGTGAAAACCTGTCCGCATCGTTGTATGGCGCCCAGTTGGAAGACATCTGGAACCAGTACTACGCGAACCTGAACTACACCATCCCAATGGGTGGCGATCAGTCGCTGAACCTGGACGGTAACATCTACCGCACTACCGACACCGGTAGCGCCAAAGCCGGCGACATCAGCAACACCGCGTACTCCCTGGCTGCTGCCTTCTCGTTCCTGAAAGCGCACACCATCACCGTGGCCTTCCAGAAAATCAACGGCGACACCCCGTTCGATTACATTGGTGTGGGCGGTCACAGTGGCTCCGTTAACCGCGGCGGCGACTCGATCTTCCTCGCCAACTCCATCCAGTACTCCGACTTCAACGCGCCTAACGAGAAATCTGCCCAGATCCGTTACGACATCAAGATGGCTGAGTACGGCGTTCCTGGTCTGAGCTTCATGACCCGCTACGTCAAAGGTTGGGACATCGATGGCACCCACCTGTCTGCCAACAGCCAGTATCGTGATAGTTTGGGCAACCCGCTGTACGGAAGCGACGGCAAGCACAACGAAACCAACTTCGAAGCCAAGTACGTTGTTCAGTCTGGCCCGGCAAAAGATCTTTCCTTCCGTGTTCGTCAAGCCTGGCACTACGCTAACGCTGATGAAGGCGAAGGCGACATCAAAGAGTTCCGCCTGATCGTCGACTACCCGATTTCGGTTCTGTAATTGCCGAAAGTCTGTTTGCGGTAATCAAGAAAAGGCCCATCTTCGGATGGGCCTTTTTATTGGATCAACTTTATTACGCAAGGCCTGACTTGAAGGTCAGACCATAATCGATCGGGATTACGTCGGTGTCGATTCCTGAACGACCCGAATCACGCGTTGTGGAAACGGAATATCAATGCCCGCGTCCTTCAAGCGATCCCGCGCTTGTTCATTGAGCATGAACATCACGCTCCAATAATCCGCTGTCTTCACCCAGATGCGCAGCGACACCGTGATGGAACTGTCGCCCAAGGTGGAAATCACCGCTTCAGGCGCCGGATCCGCCAGCACACGCTCATCCTTGGCCAGCTCCAGCAACACTTCCCGGGCCTTTTGCAGGTCAGCCTGGTAATCCACGCCGACATCAAACACGACCTTGCGGGTCGGCTGGCGGTTGGTGTTGGTAATGATGCCGTTGGAGAGATTGCCGTTAGGCACGATGACGGTCTTGTTGTCACCGGTGCGCAACACGGTGTGGAAGATCTGGATGCTATCGACCGTACCGGCCACACCCTGGGCTTCGATCCAGTCACCGATGCGGAACGGGCGGAACAGCAGGATCAGCACGCCACCGGCGAAGTTCGCCAGGCTGCCTTGCAGGGCCAGGCCAATCGCCAGGCCGGCGGCACCGATGGCGGCGACGAACGAAGTGGTTTCCACGCCGATCATCGAAGCGACGCTGACGATCAACAATATCTTCAGAATGATGTTGGCCAGGGTACTGATGAACCCTTGCAGCGCCAGGTCGGCGTTACGCAGGGCCAGCAGCGCACCCAGTTTCTGCGTGACTTTGTTGATCAACCACCAGCCGATGGCCAGGGTGATGACCGCCAGCAGCACCCGGCTACCGTACTCCATGATCATGGGGATCCAGGTCTGGGAAGCTTTGACCAGGTTGTCCACTTCAGCATTCAAGTCCATCTCTCTCTCCTTTGTTCCTGTTACCGCGAAAGACCAATCGAAACACATTGTGGCGAGGGGATTTATCCCCTCGCCACATGCAGACAACCAGGGGGTCAGTCGCGGAAGTTAGTGAATTGCAGGGGCATGCCGAATTCTTTGCCGCGCAAGGCCGCAATGGCTTCCTGCAGGTCGTCACGCTTCTTGCCGGTAACCCGCACCTGCTCGCCCTGGATGGCGGCCTGCACCTTGAGCTTGGCGTCCTTGATATGAGCGACGATTTTCTTCGCCAGTTCCTTGTCGATGCCTTCCTTGAGCACGGCTTCCTGCTTCATCAGCTTGCCCGAGGCATAGGCGTCCTTGACCTCGAGGCACTGCACGTCGATCTTGCGCTTGACCAGCGCCAGCTTGAGGATCTCGATCATCGCCTCGAGCTGGAACTCGGCCTCGGCGGTCAGGTTCACGGTCAGGTCTTTTTCCTTGAACTCGAAACTGCCCTTGCCCTTGAGGTCATAACGACGGTCGAGTTCCTTGACGGCATTTTCAACCGCGTTGGTGACCTCGTGTTTGTCCAGTTCGGATACCACGTCGAATGACGGCATGTAGTGTTCTCCAAATAAAAAGGCGCGCCAGTATCAACGGCGCGCGCTTGGCTTGTGGTTAAAATCGGGCTCATTATAACGGCTCTTTTCGTGCCGACACTGCGAGCCCTCTGATGCCTGCGCCAATCCGAGTAAAAAACTGATGCCCACCACCTGGCATGTCCTCGGGGCCGGCAGTCTCGGCATGTTGTGGGCCACGCGCCTGGCCCGGGCCGGATTACCGGTACGGCTGGTGCTGCGCAACGAAGCGCGCTTGCAGGCCTACCGCGGCGCCGCGGGCCTGACGCTGGTGGAACAAGGCCAGGCGCAGTGCTACCCGGTGCCGGGCGAAACGGCGGACAGCCCGGAGCCGATCAAGCGCCTGCTGCTGGCTTGCAAGGCCTACGACGCGCAAGCGGCGGTGACGTCGGTGGCCCATCGCCTGGACGCAGAATCGGAACTGATCCTGTTGCAGAACGGCCTCGGCAGCCAGGACGCAGTGGCCAATTGTGTGCCCCAGGCTCGTTGCATCAGCGCCTCCAGCACCGAAGGCGCGTTCCGCGACGGTGACTGGCGCGTGGTATTCGCCGGCCATGGCTACACTTGGTTGGGCGACCCGGCTCACCCGGTGGCGCCGTTCTGGCTGGACGACCTGGCCGCCGCCGGCATTCCCCACGAATGGAGCGCCGACATCCTCACCCGTCTCTGGCGCAAGCTGGCACTCAACTGTGCAATCAATCCACTGACCGTGCTGCATCACTGCAAGAACGGCGGCCTGCTGGAACATCACTGCGAAGTGGCGACCCTGTGCGCGGAGCTCACGGATGTGCTCGAACGGTGCGGCCAGCCCGCGGCGGCCGAGGATTTGCAGCCGGAAGTCGAACGGGTGATCCAGGCCACGGCCGCCAATTACTCTTCGATGTACCAGGATGTGGCCAATCGGCGTCGTACCGAAATCAGCTATTTGCTCGGCTACGCCTGCAAGGTCGCCCAGCGCCATGGGCTGACCGTGCCGCACCTGGAACAACTGCGCCAGCGACTGATTGTCCACTTGAACAACCTCGGATTGCCCAGCGACTGAGCAGCGGCTACGCTGGCCCTCGTGTTCCTTTCTTAGCGACGAGTCTGATGCCATTGCGCCAGCGCCTTGAAAACCTTCCGGTCGGCCAGAAACTGCTGGCCGCCCTGTTGGTGTTGTTGACCACTGTCCTGCTGGTAGCCAACCTGACCTTTATCAGCGCCGCCTACTACATCTCCCAGGAAAGCATGGCGCCCCAGGCCCTGCAGACCATTGGCCGACTGGTCGCCAACCCGAGCCTGATCTCTGACGCCCTGCAGTCGCCACAAAGTGCCCAGCGCCTGCTCGACGAGCTCAACAGCTACGCACCGCTGCGGGCGGCGGCGTTGTACGACGGCCAGGGCGACCGCCTGGCACAGCTGCAACAGGGCGAAAAGCTCAAGCTGCCGGACCATTTCCGCAATATACAAGCCTGGCAAGCGAGCGAGTTCCGCAGCAACCAGGTCATTACCCTGCCCCGCCCCGGCACGACGCCGGGGCACCTGTTGCTGGTGGCCAGCAGCGAATTGCCCACGGCGTTCTACACCGGCACCCTGACCGCCAGCCTCGGCATCCTGATTTTCAGCGTGTTGCTCTGGCTGGTCATCGCCCAGCAAATCAAACGCCTGATCACCCAGCCGATCCATCAACTCGAAGAACTGTCGCGCCAGGTCACCCGCGAAGAGAACTACTCCCTGCGCGCCGCCCGCGGTAATCACGACGAGATCGGCAGCCTGGCCGAAGCGTTCAACACCATGCTGTCGCGGATCGAAGCCCGGGAGCAGCAACTCAAGCGGGCGCGGGACGACTCCCAGGCCGCCTACGACCAGGCCCAGGGCCTGGCGGAAGAGACCCGCCATACCAATCGCAAGCTGGAGCTGGAAGTCCAGGTGCGCAGCAAGATCGAGAAAAAACTCACGGGCTTCCAGAACTACCTCAACAGCATCATCGACTCCATGCCGTCGGCCCTGATCGCCCTCGACGAGCAACTCTACGTCACCCAATGGAACCAGGAAGCCAGCGCCCTCTCCGGCACGCGACTGGACGAGGCCCTGAACCAACCGATCTTCCTTGCCTTCGAACCGCTCAAGCCGTACCTGCCCCAGCTCAAGCAGACCGTCGAGCAACATACGGTGGCCAAGATCGAACGCGTCACCTGGACCAAGGACGACGAGGCACGGCATTACGCCCTGACCTTCTATCCGCTGATGGGCGGCGCCGGGCGGGGCGTGGTGATCCGCATCGACGACATCACCCAGCGCCTGTCGCTGGAGGAAATGATGGTGCAATCGGAAAAAATGCTCTCGGTCGGCGGCCTCGCGGCGGGCATGGCCCATGAGATCAACAACCCCCTGGGCGCCATCCTGCACAACGTGCAGAACATCCGCCGACGCTTGTCGCCGGAATTGCCGAAAAACCTCGAACAGGCCGAGCAACTGGGAATCGAATTGCCGGTGGTCAACCGCTACCTGGAAAGCCGGGAAATCCCACAATTGCTCGACGGTATCCAGCAGGCCGGCGCCCGGGCGGCGAAAATCGTCACCCACATGCTCAGCTTCAGCCGGCGCAGCACGCGGCAGATGGCGCCCTGCGACCTGCCGGCGCTGATCGACCAGGCGGTGGAAATCGCCGGTAATGACTTCGACCTGACGATCGGCTTCGACTTCAAGGGCCAGGCGATCATCCGTCAATTCGACCCGAACCTGGGCCCGGTGCCCGGCACGGCCAACGAACTGGAACAGGTGCTGCTCAACCTGCTGAAAAACGCCGCCCAAGCCATCCACCAACGCCAGGACGACAGCGAACCCGGGCGCATCATCCTGCGTACGCGGTTGAATCCGCCGTGGGCGGAAATCCAGGTCGAGGACAATGGCATCGGCATGAGCGAGAACGTGCGCAAGCGCACCTTCGAACCCTTCTTCACCACCAAGGAGATCGGCCAGGGCACCGGCCTTGGGCTGTCGGTCTCGTATTTCATCATCACCAACAACCACAAGGGCCAGATGGAAGTGCAGTCGGCGCCAGGCCAAGGCACCTGCTTCACCTTGCGCCTGCCCCTGACGGGCCCCTCGATGGTGGCGCAGGAAAACAAACCACTGGAGCGTTGAGCATGGGCTTTCGCCTGTCGAAGATTTACACCCGCACCGGCGACAAAGGTGAAACCGGGTTGGGCGATGGTCGCCGCGTGGCGAAGGACCACCCACGGGTCGAGGCCATCGGCGAAGTGGACACACTGAACAGCCAGTTGGGCTTGTTGCTGGCCGGGCTCGCCGCCGAAACGGCCCGGTACCCGGCACTCAAGGAAGTCAGCGAAGTGCTGGGGCCTTGTCAGCATCGATTGTTCGACCTGGGCGGTGAGCTGGCGATGCCGGCCTACCAAGCCTTGAACGTGGCGGAAATCGAGCGGCTGGAAGCGGCGATCGATGTGTGGAACGAGGAATTGGGGCCACTGGAAAACTTCATCCTGCCCGGTGGCTCGACGCTGATCGCCCAGGCCCACGTCTGTCGCAGCCTGGCCCGCAGCGCCGAGCGGCGTTGCCAGCAATTGAACGCGCTGGAGCCGCTGACGGGGCCGGGGTTGGCTTACATCAATCGGTTGTCGGACCTGTTGTTCGTGGCGGCGCGGGTCATTGCCCGGCGGCAAGGGGTGGCGGAGGTGCTGTGGGAAGCGGCGGCCAAGCCTGGGGGCTGAATCGTTCTTGAGGCCGCCATCGCGAGCAAGCTCGCTCCCACACGGGATCTTCGGCGTTCACAGAATCCCTGTGGGAGCGAGCTTGCTCGCGATGGCGTCATCTGCTGCACCACATTCTCAAGCTGCTGGCCAAAAAGCCCGAATCCCCGCCACACCCTGAGCCCCGACCTCCCAGGCTTTTTGTCGCTCACCAGGCCCGACCCCGCCCAACAGATAGACCGGCCGGTCGAAGCCATCGATCAACCGCGCCGCCTCTGCCCACCCCAACGGCTGTGCATCGGGATGGGTCTGGGTCGGCTGTACCGGCGAAAGCGTGACGAAGTCCACGTCCATTTGCTGCGCCAGGGACAGCTCCTCGGCGTTATGGCAGGAAGCCGCCAGCCAGCGGTCCTTGCCGAACGGTCGACCGGCCGCGGCATGCTTGCGCAGTTGCGCGGCGGTAATGTGCCAGCCAGCGGAAGGAAAATCCCCCAGCCATTCGAACGGCCCCTTGAGCATCAGTTGAGCCTTGCCGGCACACAACCCCGCCGCATCCACCGCCAGGTCGCGGTATTGCGGATCGTAGCCGTTGGGGGCGCGTAGCTGGACCAACTTGATCCCGCCGGCAATCGCTTTCTGCATGCCGCGCAGCAAGGCCGGCGTCTCAAGGCCTTCGGGAGTGATCAGGTATTCGCCCGGCAAACGGGCCGCCGCGACGATCGGCTGATTGGCCGCCGGGAACTCATGGTTCGTCAGGTCGCGGGCCGTCACCCAGGCCAACGGTTGCCCTTCGGCGCCATGGGGTTCGCCGGTGAACGCCGAGACTTCCCAGACATCCAGCAACACCTGCTTGTCCGGGTAATCGTGACGCACCTTGATCAACGGCCGGGCGGCGTCGACGACAATGCCCAGCTCCTCGTGAAGTTCACGGGCCAGGGCGGTTTCGACGGATTCGTCGGCCTCGACCTTGCCGCCAGGAAATTCCCACAGGCCGCCCTGGTGCTGGGTGTCGGCCCGTCGGGCGATCAGGATTTTACCGGCGGCATCGCGGATGACCGCTGCCGCCACATGGACTCGTTTCACCGCGCAGTGTCCTCCAGGCCAGCCTGTTGCCACGCCTTGAACGCTGGCCATTGATATAGGGTTTCGACGTAGGCCTCATCGACCTCGGACAGTTTCACCTGATAAGTGCGCAAGCGCACGGCAACAGGGGCAAAAAACGCGTCGGCCAGGCTGACGCGGCCAAACAGGTAGGGACCGGCCTCGGTCGCCGCGGCGCGGCATTCGGCCCACAGCGCCAGCATCCGCTCGATTTCCACTTGGACATCAGCCGGCATGGGCGACAGCGGTGCATCACGCAGCAGGTCAAACGGCATGTGGCTGCGGATGGCGAAAAAACCGCTGTGCATTTGCGCACAGGCCGAGCGTGCCTGGGCCCGGGCGGCCACCTCCTTGGGCCAGAGACCGGCCTGCGGGAACTGTTCGGCCAGGTATTCGGCAATCGCCAGGGAATCAGCGATCACGCCGAACTCTGTCTTGAGCAACGGGACCTTCGCCGTGGCCGAATGCTTGAGCAGCTTTTCGCGGGTGTCGGGCTGGTCGAGCCTGACCAGTTCTTCGGAGTACTTCGCGCCGGTCAGCGCCAGGGCGAGCGCGCCGCGCAGGGACCAGGAAGAAATGCGTTGGTCGCCGATGATCAGGTGCAGGCTCATGTCTGGATTCCTTTCTTGTGATTTTTTAGGGGCTGTACCGGCGCCATCGCGAGCAAGCTCGCTCCCACAGGGGATCGCCCGAAAATTCCTGTGGGAGCGAGCTTGCTCGCGATGGCAGCAACTCGGTCCCGAACCTGTTAAGTCCGATACTCAGCGTTGATCTTGACGTACTCGTGGGACAGGTCGGTGGTCCAGATGGTTTCGCTGCAATCCCCTCGTCCCAATTCGATACGGATGGTGATTTCTTCCTGCTGCATCACCGCCGAGCCCTGGGCTTCAGTGTAGGTGGCAGCACGAGCGCCTTGGCTGGCGATGCAGACGTCACCGAGGAACACGTCGATCTTGCTCACGTCCAGTTCAGGCACGCCGGCCCGGCCGACAGCGGCGAGGATGCGGCCCCAGTTCGGGTCGGAGGCGAACAGTGCGGTCTTGATCAGCGGCGAGTGGGCCACGGTATAGCCCACATCCAGGCATTCCTGGTGATTGCCCCCGCCATTGACCTGCACGGTCACGAACTTGGTCGCGCCTTCGCCGTCACGGACGATGGCCTGGGCCACGTCCATGCACACTTCGAATACCGCCTGCTTCAGGGCAGCGAACAGCGGGCCGCTGGCCTCGGTGATCTGCGGCAGGTTGGCCTGGCCGGTGGCGATCAGCATGCAGCAGTCGTTGGTGGAGGTGTCGCCGTCGATGGTGATGCGGTTGAACGACTTGTTGGCCCCGTCGAGCATCAGGTCTTGCAGCACCTGGCGCGAGACCTTGGCGTCGGTGGCGATGTAGCCGAGCATGGTCGCCATGTTCGGCCGGATCATGCCAGCGCCTTTGCTGATACCAGTGACGGTGATGGTCACGCCGTCGTGCTCGAACTGACGGCTCGCACCCTTGGGCAGGGTGTCGGTGGTCATGATGCCGGTGGCGGCGGCGGCCCAGTTGTTTTCCGACAGGTCGTCGAGGGCGGCTTGCAGCGCACCTTCGATCTTCTCGACCGGCAGCGGTTCGCCGATCACGCCGGTGGAGTACGGCAGCACCTGGCTGGCGTCGACGCCGGTCAATTCCGCCAGCTTGGCGCAGGTGCGCTCGGCGGCGGCCAGGCCAGGCGCGCCGGTGCCGGCGTTGGCGTTACCGGTGTTGGTCAACAGGTAACGCACCGGCCCCTGCACGCGTTGCTTGGCCAGGATGACCGGGGCGGCGCAAAAGGCGTTGAGGGTGAACACACCCGCCACCGTCGAGCCTTCGGCGCAACGCATGACCACGACGTCCTTGCGCCCGGGGCGCTTGATGCCCGCCGAGGCAATACCGAGTTCAAAACCGGCAACCGGGTGCAGCGTGGGCAACGGACCAAGACCAACAGCCATGAATGCGCTCCTAAATTAGATGTCTATCGACGCCGCTCCCATTGGGACGGCGAATCAAAATGGCAAAACGCCGCGACGGATAGAATCCGGTCGCGGCGCAGGTGGTTCAGCCTTGAAACGGGTTTATTGGATCTGCCCGTGGCAATGCTTGTATTTCTTGCCCGAACCGCAATAGCACAGTTCGTTACGGCCCAGCTTCTGCTCGTTGCGCACCGGTGCGGTCGCCAGGGCGACATCCACATCGACGCCCTCTTCGGCGACCACTTCCAGGCCAGGGGCTTCGGCGTGCTCGAACTGCATGCGCGCAGCCAGGGCTTCGGCTTCCTGGCGCAGGCGGGCTTCTTCCTCGGCTGGGTCTTCGCGGCGAACCTGTACGTGGGACAGCACGCGAATCGAGTCGCGCTTGATCGAATCGAGCAACTCGGAGAACAGCGTGTAGGACTCGCGCTTGTACTCCTGCTTCGGGTTCTTCTGAGCGTAACCGCGCAAATGGATACCGTGGCGCAGGTGGTCCATGGTCGACAGGTGGTCTTTCCACAAATCGTCCAGTACCCGCAGCACAATCTGCTTCTCGAAGGAGCGCAGTGCCTCGGCGCCCGCCTGGTCTTCCTTCTCGTTGTAGGCGGCGATCAGCTCGGCCAGCAGTTTTTCACGCAGGGTTTCTTCGTACAGGTGATCGTCTTCGTCGAGCCATTGCTGGATCGGCAAGGCCACGCCGAAATCGCTCTGCAAGGCGGCTTCCAGGCCGGCGACGTCCCACTGTTCCGGCAGCGACTGCGGCGGGATGTGGGCGCTGACGGTGGCGTTGAGCACGTCCTGGCGGAAATCGGCGATGGTTTCGCCAATGTTTTCGGCGGCCAACAAACTGTTACGCATGTGATAGATCACTTTACGCTGTTCGTTGTTGACGTCGTCGAACTCGAGCAGTTGCTTGCGGATATCGAAGTTGCGGCCTTCGACCTTGCGCTGGGCCTTCTCGATGGCGTTGGTCACCATGCGGTGCTCGATCGCCTCTCCAGGCTGCATGCCCAGGGCCTTCATGAAGTTCTTCACCCGGTCAGAGGCGAAGATGCGCATCAGGCTGTCTTCCAGGGACAGGTAGAAACGGCTGGAACCGGCATCGCCCTGGCGACCAGCACGGCCACGCAACTGGTTGTCGATACGACGCGATTCGTGACGCTCGGAGGCGATCACCTGCAAACCGCCGGACTCGAGCACCTGCTGGTGACGCTTCTGCCAGTCGGCCTTGATCTGCGCGATCTGCTCGGGGGTCGGGTCTTCCAGGCTGGCGACTTCCACTTCCCAGTTGCCGCCCAGCAGGATGTCGGTACCACGGCCGGCCATGTTGGTGGCGATGGTCAGCGCACCCGGGCGACCGGCCTGGGCGATGATCTCGGCTTCCTTCTCGTGGAACTTGGCGTTGAGGACCTTGTGCTCAATGCCTTCCTTGTTGAGCAAGGCGGACATGTGCTCGGAGGTCTCGATGGTGGCGGTACCCACCAGGATCGGACGGCCCTGGGCCATGCCTTCCTTGATATCGTTGATGATCGCCGCGTACTTCTCTTCGGCGGTCAGGAACACCAGGTCGTTGTAGTCCTTACGGGCCAGCGGTTTGTTCGGTGGGATCACCACCACTTGCAGGCCATAGATCTGGTGGAATTCGAACGCCTCGGTGTCGGCGGTACCGGTCATGCCGGACAGCTTGCTGTACAAGCGGAAGTAGTTCTGGAAGGTGGTCGAGGCCAGGGTCTGGCTCTCGGCCTGGATGTTCAGGCCTTCCTTGGCTTCAATGGCCTGGTGCAGGCCTTCGGACAGGCGACGACCCGGCATGGTACGGCCGGTGTGTTCGTCCACCAGCACGACCTGGCCGTCCTGGACGATGTATTCGACGTTGCGATGGAACAGCTTGTGGGCACGCAGGCCGGCATAGACGTGGGTCAGCAGGCCCAGGTTATGGGCCGAGTAGAGGCTCTCGCCTTCGGCCAGCAAGCCGACGCGGGTGAGCATTTCCTCGATGAACTGGTGACCGGCTTCGTTGAGTTCGACCTGGCGGGTCTTCTCGTCGATGGTGTAGTGCCCGGGCTGGGTCACTTCGCCTTCGACTTCCTCGACGTGCAACTTGAGCTGCGGGATCAGTTTGTTGATCTCGATGTACAGCTTGGAGCTGTCCTCGGCCTGACCGGAAATGATCAGCGGGGTACGGGCTTCGTCGATGAGGATGGAGTCGACTTCGTCGATCACGGCAAAGTTGAGTTCACGCTGGAATTTTTCTTCCATGCTGAACGCCATGTTGTCGCGCAGGTAGTCGAACCCGAATTCGTTGTTGGTGCCGTAGGTGATGTCGGCGGCGTAGGCGGCACGCTTCTCTTCCGGCGGCTGGAACGGCGTGACGACGCCGACGGTAAGGCCGAGGAATTCGTAGAGCGGGCGCATCCAGTTGGCGTCGCGGCGGGCCAGGTAGTCGTTGACCGTCACCACGTGCACGCCCTTGCCGGACAGTGCGTTGAGGTACACGCCCAGGGTCGCCACGAGGGTCTTGCCCTCACCGGTACGCATTTCGGCGATCTTGCCTTCGTGCAAGGTCATGCCGCCGATCAACTGAACGTCGAAGTGGCGCATGCCCATGATCCGCTTGCCGGCCTCACGGGCGACCGCAAAGGCTTCGGGCAGGAGCTGGTCAAGGGTTTCCCCCTTGGCGATGCGGTCCTTGAATTCGGCAGTCTTGGCGCGTAACTGATCGTCCGAAAGGGCCACCATTTGCTCTTCGAAGGCATTGACAGTCTGTACCGTCTTGAGCATGCGCTTGATTTCACGCTCGTTCTTGCTTCCAAAAAGTTTCTTTAACAAAGGCGCAAACATATCGGCAGGATCTTCCACACTAAAGGGATGGAGGGCGGCCCCATGAGTCGCCCGTGCAGCCCTCATGGCCGCATGCGAACGAGCATTCTACCCGGAAACGATGGAGAGGAAAGTGGCGTTATTCCACGATGCTGGCACAGCGCTGTGACGGGGCCACCCTAAAATAAGGGCTTTTGCGCGAACTTCAACCCACAAAGCGCAGAAGTTCTCACTGATTGTGTAGCCGAAAGCCGCTGGGCGAGAGGGTCGAGGCGCGTCCGGCGCTTTCTGCTACCATGGCGCCTCTGTCACTTGCGGTATTCATTCATGGCCTTCCGCCCTCTTCCAGCCAAGGCGCCCGCCGTTCTGCTGCGCGAAGCCAAGCCGCTGAAAGCCATCTTCGGCCACGCCAAACGCCTGGGCCACTTGCAGCGCCTGCTGGACAGCCAGTTGCAACCGGCCGCCCGCGAGCATTGCCACGTGGCGTCCTGGCGCGAAGGCAGTTTGTTGCTGATCGTCACCGACGGCCACTGGGCCACGCGTTTGCGCTACCAGCAAAAACGCCTGCTGCGCCAACTCCAGGCGTTCGAAGAATTCGCCAACCTGACGCGGATCCTGTTCAAGGTGCAGCCACCCACCGTCCAGGTCGGCGCCAAGGGCCATACACTGGATCTGTCCACCGACGCCGCGGCGACCATCCAGGCCACCGCCGATGGCATCAGCGATCCTAACCTGCGGGCGGCGTTGGAGCGGTTGGCGGCGCATGCGCGGCCCAAGGATTGAGATTTTCGGCGTCGGCTAGATAGCGATCGCGAGCAAGCTCGCTCCCACAGTGGATCTGCAGCGGCCACCTATTTTGTGTACGACACCAACCCCTTGTGGGAGCGAGCTTGCTCGCGATAGCAGCAGCTCAGCCAGCACACTTTTCGCCTGCCAAACCGCCTTCGCGAGCAAGCTCGCTCCCACAGGGGATCTGCAGCGGCCACCTATTTTGTGTACGACACCAAACCCGTGTGGGAGCGAGCTTGCTCGCGATAGCGGCAGCTCAGCCGGCACACTTTTCGCCTGCCAAACCGCCTTCGCGAGCAAGCTCGCTCCCACAGGGGAACTGCAGCGGCCACCTATTTTGTGTACGACACCAAACCCGTGTGGGAGCGAGCTTGCTCGCGAAGGGGGCAACTCGGTCTCGACTACCGGCGCCGCTTGCTGCCCCCCAGCAACGACCCCATCAACCCGCGCACCAGCTGCCGGCCCAGTTGATTGGCCGCCTGGCGCATCGCCGATTTGAGCGCTTGGCCGGCTGCCGTGCCAAGGAACTCGCCGGCCTGTTCGGTGAAGCTGGGTTCTTCGGCCGTGGACTTGCCCGGCCCCGCTTCGGCTTGGGGCTCCAGCCCCTTGCGTCCCATCAGCACTTCGTAGGCCGATTCGCGATCAATGGGCTTGTCGTAGCGCCCTTGCAGCGCCGAACTGGCGATCAACCCGGCGCGCTCGGCCTCGCTCAGCGGCCCGATGCGCGATTGCGGGGGTGCCACCAGCACGCGCTGGACCATTTCCGGCGTGCCTTTTTCCTGCAAGGTGCCCACCAGGGCTTCACCGATGCCCAGCTCGGTCAGCACCGCCAGGGCATCGAATTGCGGGTTGGGCCGGAAACCGTCGGCCACCGCCCGCAGGGATTTCTGTTCCTTGGCCGTGAAGGCCCGCAAACCGTGCTGGATGCGCAACCCTAACTGGGCGAGCACATCGTCCGGCAAATCGCCCGGCGACTGGGTCACGAAATACACCCCCACGCCCTTGGAACGGATCAGGCGCACCACTTGCTCCAGGCGCTCCTGCAGAGCCTTGGGCGTACCGGCAAAGAGCAAGTGCGCCTCATCGAAGAACAGCGCCAGCAGCGGCTTGTCCGCATCGCCGCGCTCGGGCAACTGTTCGAACAGCTCGGCCAAAAGCCACAGCAGGAACGTCGCGTAGACCTTCGGCGCTTCGTGGACCAGGCGGCTGGCGTCGAGCAAGTGGATGCGGCCACGGCCGTCGCTGGCCGGTTGCAGGATGTCTTCGAGCTGCAACGCCGGTTCACCGAACAACGCGTCCGCGCCCTGCTGTTCCAAAGTGGACAGCCGCCGCAGCAGCGCCTGACTGGAGCCGGTGGTCATCAGCGCCGCGTCGTCCCCCAGCAGCGCGGGGTTGTCCTTGAGATGATTGAGCAGCGCCTTCAGGTCCTTGAGGTCCAGCAACAACAGGCCTTCACGGTCGGCCACCTTGAACGCGGCGTAGAGCGCCGACTGCTGGCTGTCCGTGAGTTCCAGCAGGCTGCCGATCAACAACGGGCCCATCTCACTCAGGGTGGTGCGCAGTGGATGCCCGGACTGGCCGTGGATATCCCACAAGGTCACCGGATAAGCCTGGGGCTTGTGGTTGAGCCAGGGCATGCCGGCGATGCGCTCGGCGATCTTGCCCTGGGGGTTGCCGGCAGCACCCAGGCCGCACAGGTCACCCTTGATATCAGCCGCGAACACCGCCACGCCGGCATCGCTGAACATTTCGGCCAGGCGCTGCAAGGTGACGGTCTTGCCGGTCCCGGTGGCACCGGCCACCAGGCCATGACGGTTCGCCAGGCGCATGGCCTGGGCGATGGGCTGGCCGCTGAGGTCGGCACCGATAACGAGTTGCGATGAGTCAGGCATGTGGTCACCCGTGGTGTTTGCGATATGACGCCATTTTGCACGCTTATATAAAAGCATGCCTGGCGCATCAAGGCCCTGGCAGCAGGAATAATAGCTGCGAACCTGGGCTGGCCCTATCGCGAGCAAGCTCGCTCCCACAGAGATTTGGGGCGAGGCACAGATCCCATGTGGGAGCGAACCTGGGCTCGCGATGAGGCCCTGTCAAACTCAGCAATACTCCACTGGCGGTACACCCGCCCCACAACCCCAACCGAACATCTATTCTTCATAAAGGTCAACACAGGAGAACACAGACCGGAGGGACGTTCATCGTGCATATAGCGGACATAACCATGTTCTACGCCCCCGCCAGTGGAGGCGTGCGCACTTATCTGGATGCCAAGCACCGGCGCCTGGGCGATCGGCCCGGTATTCGCCACAGCCTGTTGATCCCCGGCGCGCATTTGAGCGAGCACGACGGAATCTACAAGGTGCCAGCTCCTGCACTGCCGTTCGGCAAGGGCTATCGCTTTCCCCTTCGCCTGGCGCCGTGGCGCAATGTCCTGCGCGATCTGCAACCGGACCTGATCGAGGTCGGCGATCCGTACCTCACCGCCTGGGCCGCATTGGATGCCCGCCGTCAGCTCGACGTGCCCGTCATCGGCTTCTATCACTCCGACCTGCCGCTGTTGGTGAGCAACCGCATGGGCAACTGGTTCACCCCCAATATCGAAGCCTATGTCAGCAAGTTGTACGGCAATTTCGACCGGGTCCTGGCGCCAAGCCAGGTCATGGCCGACAAACTGACCGGGCTGGGGGTCAAGAACGTCTATGTGCAACCCTTGGGCGTTGACCTGCAAACCTTCACCCCCGCCGCCCGCGACCCGGAACTGCGGGCCGAGCTGGGTATCGCCGAAGACGCGCGCCTGCTGATTTTCGCCGGTCGCGGTTCCAAGGAAAAAAACCTGCCGGTGCTGCTCAAGTGCATGAAACGCCTGGGTGAGCGCTATCACCTGCTGTTGGTGGGCTCATCGATGCCCGCCTTGGTGCCGGACAACGTCACGGTGGTCGACGAATTCTGCCCGGCGCCGCAAGTCGCCCGGCTCATGGCCAGCGCCGATGCCCTGGTGCACGCCGGCGACCAGGAGACCTTCGGCCTGGTGATCCTCGAAGCCATGGCCAGCGGTATTCCCGTGGTGGCGGTGGCGGCCGGGGCTTTCACCGAAATCGTCCACGAGGACTGCGGCCTGTTGTGCACACCCAACAATCCGCAGGCCATGGCCAATGCCGTGCGGCAACTGTTCAGCGAAGGCTGCCAACGCCGTGGCCTGCTGGCGCGCCGGCATGTGGAGCGTCATTACGCCTGGGACACCGTGGTCAACAGCTTGCTGGGGCACTACTACGCCGTGCTCGGCGAACAAATGCCGTTGCTGGCCAATGGTTGAGGCGAGGAGCGTGTCGATGAGTTCTTCGCCCAGCGTGCTATTGGTGTTGCACGACGTGGCACCGCAAACCTGGCCTGACTACCAGCCCTTCGTCGAAGCCGTGGATGCCCTCGGCCAGGTGCCGATGACCTGGCTGGTGGTGCCGGACTTTCACCGTACCAATGCCCTGGAGGCTCACCCCGACTTTCGCCGCCTGCTCGACCGCCGGGTCGAGCGCGGCGACGAGTTGGTGCTGCATGGCTACTACCATTGCGACGACGGCCCTATCGCCCGCCACCCCAAGGAGTGGTTCATGCGCCGGGTCTATACCCATGAGGGGGAGTTCTACAACCTGTCCGAGGCCGCCGCCCTCGCCCGCCTGCGCGCCGGGATCGCCACCTTTGAGCGCTACCATTGGCCGCTGGAAGGTTTCGTCGCCCCGGCCTGGCTGATGAGCGAAGGCACGCGCCAGGCCTTGCGCCAGTTACCGCTGAGCTACACCAGTGACACCCAACACCTCTATCGCCTGCCCGACTTCAGCGCCATTGACGCGCCGGGCCTGGTCTGGAGTGCCCGCAGTGCCTGGCGCCGTGGCCTGTCGAAGGTCATCAGCGACCAGCGTGAACAGCGCTGGCGCCAGGCCCCGGTGATTCGTCTGGGCCTGCACCCGGTGGACATGCGCCACGGGTTTTCCCGGGACTATTGGCTGCGCACCCTCGAACGCCTGCTCAACGACGGTCGCGTGCCGATGACCAAGGTCGGCTGGCTGGCAACCCAGGGGCTGCGGGCCCGCAGCGCCGCATGAAACGGCTGATCTGGCTGGGCGCCGCCCTGCTCACGGCGCTCTTGGTGCCGCTGCTGGTCGGCGGCGGGGAAATGTGGTCGCGGGTGCAGCGCTTTCCCCTGTCCCTGCTGCTGACCATGCTCGGCATGATCGTGCTGTGCTGGGGCTTGAATTCCGTGCGCCTGCGCCTGTTGCTGGGTGAATACCGTGGGCGCATCGGCGGGTGGAAAAGCATGGGTGTGGTGATGTCCACCGAGTTCGCCATGTGCGCGACGCCTGGAGGCAGCGGCGGCCCACTGACGCTGATGGCCCTGCTGGCGCGCAACGGTGTGCGCCCGGCCCATGGCAGCGCGGTGTTCGCCATGGATCAACTGAGCGACTTGCTGTTCTTCCTCTGCGCCCTGGTGGGCATTCTGTTCTACGCGCTGTTCCAGAACCTCAGCCAGCGCCTGGAATGGATGCTGGCGTTGAGCGCGATTTCATTGTTTGGCGGGCTGTTCGGCTGCGTGCTGGTGGCCCGTTATCACCGCCGGCTGATTCTGCTGGGCGCTCGCGTGCTGCGGCACTTACGTGTGAAAACCGCCACCCGCCGACGCTGGGGCCGCAAGATCCTGAACTTCCTCGCGGCCTTCACCGACACCTTGAAATTGCCACGACAGACGCTGTTCCAGGTCTTCGGCCTGACCTGCCTGCATTGGGCGCTGCGCTACAGCGTGTTGTACCTGGCATTGAAGGGGCTGGGCGCGGACCTGCAGTGGGCGTGGAGCTTCCTGATCCAGATGCTGTCCTTGAGCGCGGGGCAGTTCAGCCTGCTGCCGGGCGGTGCCGGGGCGGCCGAGCTGACGTCGGCGGCGCTGCTGGCCCCCATGGTGGGCAAGTCCACCGCAGCGGCGGCGATCCTGATCTGGCGGGCGGTGACCTATTATTTTTACCTGGTGGCCGGTGGGCCGGTGTTCTTCCTGATGGTCGGGCGGCCGTTGATCAAGAAGCTGATCAGGCTCAGGCAAGCCTGACCGGTCACGGCGTCTGTTCGGGCGCGTCCTGGGGATGCAATTGCTCCCACAATTGCGCGGCGTCGGGGAACTCGGTGCCATCCTCCGGGCTCAACGCGTCGGGGTCATAGCGGCTGAGGCAGCCCTCGCCCAGAGTGGCTGGCGCCTTGGAGGTGGCTTTGTCCAATGGATCGGTCATGGCGAACCTCATGAAAAAAGGCCTGGCGATCGCTCGTCCAGGCCCTTGGCAGTCTAGTCAGAAGACTACGGTCTTGTTGCCGTGCACCAGCACCCGGTCTTCCAGGTGATAACGCAGGCCCCGGGCCAATACCATCTTCTCGACGTCACGGCCGAAACGCACCATGTCTTCGATGCTGTCGCTGTGACTGACGCGCACCACGTCCTGCTCGATGATCGGGCCGGCATCCAGCTCTTCGGTCACGTAATGACAGGTGGCGCCGATCAGCTTCACACCGCGCATCGACGCCTGGTGGTACGGCTTGGCCCCGACGAACGACGGCAGGAAACTGTGGTGGATGTTGATGACCTTATGGGCGTATTCGCTGCACAAGGCCGGCGGCAGGATCTGCATGTAGCGAGCCAGTACCACCACCTCGGCGTCGTGCTGCTTGACCAGTCGCGAGACCTCGGCGAACGCCGGATGCTTGTCCTGCGGGTCGACCGGCACGTGGTAGTACGGGATGCCGTGCCATTCCACCATGCTGCGCAAATCATCATGGTTGGAAATCACACAGGCGATGTCGCAATCGAGCTCATCGCTGTGCCAGCGGTGCAGCAAGTCAGCCAGGCAATGAGACTCGCGGCTGGCCATCAGCACCACACGTTTTTTCTGCGCGGTGTCGGTGATACGCCAGTCCATCGAGAACTCTTCGGCAATGGGGGCGAACGCTTCACGAAAGGCTTCGATGCCGAAGGGCAGCGAGTCGGCACGAATCTCGTGACGCATGAAAAACCAACCGCTTTGATTGTCCGAGTGATGGCTCGCTTCGGTGATCCAGCCGTTATGGGACGCCAGAAAGTTACTGACTTTAGCAACGATGCCGACGCGGTCCGGGCAAGCAATCACCAGACGAAAAGTGCGCATTAGGGGAACTCCAGAACTTCGCAAAGGCGGCCATTCTAGCCATTGCGCGGCAAAACTGCAGTATCGATGACACGCCGGATCCTGGGCGACAGCCCCAGGCCATGGCCGGCGAGGCCCGGGAAGGCAGATTATATGTGAACGGATGTGAAGACACTGTCGCGGTATTTAACTGCAACAGGCGTTTTTGTGGCGCGGCACTAATTAATTAAATAAAACACCGGTTAAATGTTTACTTGATGAAACTGTCTGATTACTATTGTCGCACTGTCTCCTTGTCACCCGCGTCCTACATAAGGTAGTCCACATGTCCTTGATCAATGAATACCGCGCCACAGAAGAAGCCATCAAAGAACTGCAAGCTCGCCTGAAAAACCTGTCGCAAGACGACAAACTGCAAACCGAGCTTGAATTCGAAGGCAAACTGCGCACGCTGATGGGCGAATACTCCAAGTCGCTGCGCGACATCATTGCCCTGCTGGATCCAGAAGCCAAGTCGAGCAAAGCCCCACGTGGCGCCGTGAAAACTACCGGCACCAAGCGCGCTCGCAAAGTTAAGCAATACAAGAACCCGCACAACGGTGAAGTCATCGAAACCAAAGGTGGCAACCACAAGACGCTGAAAGAGTGGAAAGCCAAGTGGGGCGGTGACGTGGTAGAAGGCTGGGCAACCCTGCTGGGCTAAGCCTCACCGCGGCGCAAGCTTCTTTGCGAACAAAAAAACGCCAGTGATTACTGGCGTTTTTTATGCTTGTTATCTGTTCATTTCATTGCGATACAAGGCTTAAACGTTTGCGCAATTGCTGGCTGTAGCCCTGCCATTCCACGAGTACTTCTCGCTGCATCGGCGTAGACAGGGCCAGCCACTCTCCCATCGCCTCGTCAAAACTTTGCAAGGTATTAGGCGCTCCCCATTCCGGGGCGGACAGACGTTGTTGACAGAAAATTCTCCAGCGCTCCTGCTCTTCGGGATTCAAGGTGTCTGGAAAGTTGCGTGCACGATATCGGAACAATAGTTCCGGCAGACGCTCATCATCGAAAGGCCATTGCGCTTGCGCCAATTGCACCGGGTCCGCCATGCGCACTTGTTCACATAAACGCCGATCGCGATCGCCCAAGAAACCCGCGTATAACTGTTGCTCGGGATCCTCGCTGGCGGTGAAGTCCTCGCGGCCATAAATAGCCTGAAGTTTGTCCTGCCAAACTTTCTGTGCGTCAGTTAGCCGCAATGCGCGCTGTCGATAGCCCTCCATATCCAGCTCCAGCCGCTGCTGGTCCTCGACGCGCAGCACCGACAACGGCGCGACCACCGGGCATTTGTTGATATGGATAAGCTTGAGCGGCACCGGCAGCTCACCTTCGAGCAGTTCTTCGCGGCGGGTATACAAACGCTGGCGCAGGCTTTCGGCGTCATGGTCCAACAGGCCCTGGGGGTCCAGGTGCAGGTCGCAGACAATCAGGGCGTTGCGGTTTTTCGGGTGCCAGGCCAACGGCAATACCACGCCGATGTAGTTGCGCGCCGCCGAGAAGCGACCGGAAATATGCACCATCGGCTGCAGCAGGCGGATCTGGTCCATCACTTTCTGTTTGCTGCGCAACTGGAACAGCCAGTCGTAGAGCCGCGGCTGCCGCTGACGGACCAGGCGGGCCAGGGCGATGGTCGCGCGCACGTCCGACAACGCATCGTGGGCCTGGCCATGATCGATGCCATTGGCGGCGGTCAGGCGTTCGAGCTTGAGGCTGACGCGACCGTCCTCTTGCGGCCAGACAATGCCTTGCGGGCGTAGCGCATAGGCCGCGCGCACCAGGTCGATCAAGTCCCAGCGACTGTTGCCGCCCTGCCATTCCCGAGCGTACGGGTCGAAGAAATTCCGATAGAGGCTGTAGCGGGTCATTTCATCGTCGAAACGCAGGGTGTTGTAGCCGGCGCCACAGGTACCGGGTGCGGCCAGTTGCCCGTGGACACGGGTCATGAAGTCGGCTTCGCTCAAGCCTTTTTCGGCCAGGCATGTCGGGGTGATCCCGGTAATCGCACAGGCCGCCGGATGCGGCAGGATGTCATCGCTGGGCCGGCAATACAGATTCACCGGTTCGTCGATTTCATTGAGCTCGAAATCGGTACGGATACCCGCCACCTGCAAGGGCCGGTCGCAACGCGGGTTGATGCCGGTGGTTTCGTAGTCGTACCAGAAGATGGAAGTCACGGGCTGTTCCTGAACTGAAGACTGGCGAAGTCTAGGCGCTCGAACCCGCCTGCGACCAGCAGTGCTGTAACTTTTGAATACCAATGTGCGAGCGGTGTCGGACACTGGATCTGTGAACACTCTAGAATTCTTGTGGGAGCGGGCTTGCTCGCGAAAGCGGTGGGTCAGCGACATCAATGTTGAATGTACCGCCGTCTTCGCGAGCAAGCCCGCTCCCACAGGGATCTGTGAACACTGAGAGGTCGCAGAATGATGCAGGCAGTGTTCGCCTTCTCAATCCTGTTGCAAACCATGAAATGACCTGCACAGTTCTATCGTTTGCCCGCACGAAGACTGCTAGCATCGGGGCCGAGATTGAATGTTCGGATCGGCCCATCACAGGTTGCCCATGCTCGAGACACCAGCACTGCAAAGGAACGCGACGCTGCCCGCGCCCCTGGACACGCGTTATCAGGTGGAAACGCCGGAGGGCATCGACCTGCCACTGCGCCCGGCGGGGCTGATGCCGCGTGCAATCGCCTTCACCATCGATTTGGGTATACGCGGCTTGGTCCTGGGTGTTTTTTTCCTGGTCCTGGCGTTTTTCGGCGAGCTGGGGCTCGGCCTGGGGTCCATCCTGCTGTTTGTCGTCAGTTGGTGGTACATGGTGCTGTTCGAAGTACTCAACCAGGGGCGTTCTCCCGGCAAGCAGATCATGGGGCTGCGCGTGGTGCAGGACGATGGCCGGCCCATTGGCTGGTCGGCGTCGTTGATCCGTAACCTGCTGCGTTTCGTCGACATGCTGCCCTTCGGCTACACCTTCGGGGCCATCTGCTGCCTGCAGCATCCGGCGTTCAAGCGCCTGGGCGATCTCGCGGCCGGTACGCTGGTGGTCTATCGCGAACAACCGGTCAAGCGCCCCGCATTGCCCATGGCCCCGCCGATACGCGCGCCTTTCACCCTGAACCTGCATGAGCAACGCGCCGTGCTGGACTTCGCCGAACGCCAGGTCGAACTGTCCCAGGCGCGGGTCAACGAACTGGCCGCGATCCTGGCCGCGCCACTGAACGTCCAGGTGCCGAACGCCACCGCCGAACTCAATGGCATCGCCCGCGGCCTGCTGGGGCCGACATGAAGCAGAGCCTGTTCGAAAGCCGCCACCAAGGAGAATGGGAGCACCTGGCCCAGCAACTCGATCAATTGGAGCGCAGCCGCAACATGCCCCAGAGCGGTGACTTCCCTGCCGCCTACCGACGGCTTTGCCATCACCTGGCATTGGCCCAGGCCCGGGGCTACAGCAGTTTGCTGGTCGACACCCTGCAACAACTGGCGCTGCGCGGTCACCAGCAACTCTACCGGGATCGCAGCCGACCATCGGCCAGCCTTTCGGCCTTTATCCTGGTCGGTTTCCCTCGACTGGTGCGTGAACAATGGCGCTTCGTGCTGGCCGCCAGCCTGATGTTCCTGGGCAGCCTGGTCGGCATCGGGCTGCTGGTCTATCTGTTTCCGGAACTGGTCTACAGCGTGCTGGGCGCCGACGAAATCAGCCAGATCCGCAGCATGTATGACCCGGCCTCCGGGCACCTGGGGCGCTCGGTCGAACGGGCCGCCAGCGAAGACTGGGTCATGTTCGGTTACTACATCATGCACAACATCGGCATTGCCTTTCAGACGTTCGCCAGTGGCTTGATGTTTGGGCTGGGGAGCGCGTTCTTCCTGTTTTTCAATGGCCTGACCATTGGCGCGGTGGCCGGACACCTGACGCAGATCGGTTCCGGTGCAACGTTCTGGTCGTTCGTGATCGGCCACGGCGCTTTCGAACTCACCGCCATCGCCCTGGCCGGTGCCGCGGGCCTGCAACTGGGCTGGGCGTTGATCGCCCCGGGACGCCTGACCCGTGGCGAGGCCTTGCGGCTCGCGGCGGGTAAAAGCGTGCTGATGATCGGCGGCGTGATGCTGTTCCTGCTCATCGCCGCGTTCATCGAGGCCTACTGGTCTTCCAGCGCGGTAACGCCCGCCACCAAATACACCGTGGGCGCCTTGTTGTGGCTATTGGTCATCAGCTATCTGTCGCTTGCCGGACGGGCCCGCCATGCGCCTGAGTGATGCCACCGTCGTCATTCGCCCACGCACCACCTGGGAAGCCATGGACCTTGGCGTGTTGATGAGCCAGAAGCATCGACGCTTGCTGATGACCAGTTGGGCGATCATCACCCTGCCGGTGTACCTGTTGCTGACCCTGCTGCTATGGGACTCACCGTCCCTGGTGGTGATGCTGTTCTGGTGGTTGAAACCGGCCTTCGACCGTCTGCCGCTGTACATCCTGTCCAAGGCGCTGTTTGGCGAAACCCCCACCTTGAGGCAGGCCTTGCGCCAATGGCCGGCGCTGCTCAAGCCCCAGTTGCTGGCCAGCCTGACCTGGCGCCGACTGAGCCTGAGCCGCAGCTTCCTGCTGCCGGTGGTGCAACTCGAAGGGCTCACCGATGAGGCACGGGAGCAACGCATACGGGTATTGCAGCAACGCAACCGCGGCGCGGCACAATGGTTGACCATCATCGGCATGCACCTGGAAACCGCCCTGTGGTTCGGCCTGATGGCCCTGTTCTATCTGTTCGTGCCGCAACAAGTCGAACTGCAATGGGACTGGGAGACGCTGGTGTCAGCAGCCGAGCACGACTGGTTGTGGTTCGAACACCTGGTCAACTTCCTCTACCCGCTGCTGCTGATCTTGTGGGAGCCGGTGTACGTCGCCTGCGGCTTCAGCCTCTACCTGAACCGGCGCACGATCCTCGAAGCGTGGGACATCGAACTGGTGTTCCGGCGCCTGCGCCAGCGCCTGAGCGGCGTGGCCCCGGTATTGTTGCTACTGGCCCTGGTGATGCTGCCGCTGGCGCCCCCGGCATGGGCCGACGAAGAGCCCAACGCCCCCGACAGCCCGCGGCTGCTCAACCAGCCCCTGACCAGCGAAGCCTCCCGGGCCGGCATCAAGGCGATCCTCGAGGCCGCGCCGTTCAAGAACCCGCAGACCGTCACCCGTTATCGTTTCGGCGAAGAAACCGCCGAACCGACCGACGAGACCGAGGCAAAACCGAGTTGGCTCAAGGCCCTGCTCAAATGGCTCGGCGGCCAACGCTTCGACATCGCCGCCGCGCTGATCCAGGTCGCGCTGTGGGCCTGCCTGGCAGGTGCGATCGTCTGGCTGGCCTGGCACTACCGGAAACGGCTCAAAGCCCTGGTCAATCGGCGGCCGACGCAACGCCTGCCCGTGGAACGAGCGGCACCGGCGCACATGTTCGGCCTGGATATTCGTGAAGAAAGCCTGCCGACCGACGTCGCCGCCAGCGTCGAACAGCTGTGGGCCACGCAACCCCGTGAAGCCTTGGGCCTGCTGTACCGGGCACTGCTCAGCCGGTTGCATCATGACTTCAAGATCCCCTTGAAACCGTCCGACACCGAAGGCCAGGTGCTGCAACGCGTCGAACGGCTCGAGCAGGACAACCTGCTGGGCTTCAGCAAAAGCCTGACCCTGCATTGGCAGAACATTGCCTATGGGCATCGTCCGCCGCCGCCCCACCTGCAACAGGAACTGTGTGACGGCTGGCGCGGGTTGTTCGGGCCGGGAGCGTCTCGATGAGCCGGCAGGCGGGGTGGCTGGTCGGCGCCGTGCTGGCCGCCGTGGTGTGCGCATTCGGTTTCTATCTCTACACCCAGGCCGTGCCCTATGAAGAGGTCGTCGAGCATGGCCCCTCCCCGGAAGTACAGGCCAACCCTTACCTGGCCGCCGAACAGTTCCTGCGCCAGCGGGGGATCAACGTCGAGCACGCCAACAGCCTGGAGGTGCTGCCCACCCTGGAGCCACGCCAGCACAGCCTGCTGTTGCTGGGCGAGCGCACCCACATGACGCCACGGGAAGTCGAACAGTTGATGAACTGGACCCGGGCCGGCGGACGCCTGGTCTTTGTGGCCGAAGCCTTGTGGGACAAGAGCACCGGCAGCAGCGGCGACCTGCTGCTCGACCGCGTGCGCCTGCGCCAACTGCTGAGCGAAGACCTCAAGGAGCCCGCGCCCGAACTGATCAAGGACCGTTACCCGGAACTGACCAAGCTCTACCTGGAAGACGAAGAGGCGCCGGCATATGCCAGCTTCGACACCGACTTCCACCTCGAAGACCCGTACAACCTGGCCCAGGCCTGGGCCAACAGCGCGGTGTCGACCCACATGATGCAATTGAACCTCGGCCTCGGCTCGATCACGGTGATCACCGACGCCGAGCTGTGGAAGAACGACGCCATCGACCAGTACGACAACGCCTGGCTGCTCTGGTATTTGAGCGCCGACACGGATGTCACCCTGCTGTTCAACACCGACCACGACACCTTGCTGACCCTGTTGCTGCGCTATTTCCCCCAGGCGCTGGTGGCACTGCTGGCCTTGGTTGCCCTGTGGTTCTGGCATTCGGCGGTGCGCCACGGCCCGCTGCAACCACCGGCCTCCCAGGCCCGGCGCCAGCTGGAAGAACACGTACAGGCCAGCGCCGGTTTCCACCTGCGCCACAACGGCCAGCAGCACCTGTTGCACGCCTTGCAACAAGACGTGCTGCGCCGGGCCCGCCATCTTCACCCAGGCTTCGAACAACTGGCCGTCGCCGAACAATGGCAAGTACTCGCCCGCCTGACCCGGCAACCCACGCGAGCCATTAGCCAGGCCTTGAGCCCACGGCCGAAACAGCGTATGTCCAGCGCAGAGTTCTGCCGCCAGGTCGCCCATTTGCAAACCCTCAGGAATGCCTTATGACTGAACAGAACGAACCTACCGACGGCCAGGCCCACGCCGCCCAACAGCGCCAGCGCGCCAGTCAGTTGGCCCAGGCGATCCGCACCGAGCTGCGCAAGGCGGTGGTCGGCCAGGCCAGCGTGATCGACGATGTGCTCACGGCACTGATCGCCGGCGGCCACGTGCTGCTCGAAGGCGTTCCGGGGTTGGGCAAGACGTTGCTGGTGCGCGCCTTGGCTCGCTGCTTCAACGGCGAGTTCGCGCGCATCCAGTTCACCCCCGACCTGATGCCCAGCGACGTCACCGGACACGCGGTGTATGACTTGCAGACCGAGCAGTTCAAGCTGCGCAAGGGCCCGGTGTTCACCAACCTGTTGCTGGCCGACGAGATCAACCGCGCGCCGGCCAAGACCCAGGCCGCGCTGCTCGAAGCCATGCAGGAACGCCAGGTCACCCTCGAAGGCCGCGCCCTGCCCATCAGCCAGCCGTTCATGGTGCTCGCCACCCAGAACCCCATCGAACAGGAAGGCACCTACCCGCTGCCGGAAGCCGAGCTCGACCGCTTCATGCTCAAGGTGCGCATGGACTACCCGGACGCCGACCAGGAGCTGGACATGGTGCGCCAGGTCAGCCGCTCGACCCGTGCCGACATGCTCGACGTACAACCGCTGCGCATGGTGCTGCAGGCCAAGGACGTGCAAGCGTTGCAACGCATCGCCAGCGACCTGCCGATGGACGACCAGGTGCTCGACTACGCCGTGCGTCTGGCCCGCACCACCCGCAGTTGGCCGGGCCTGACCCTCGGCGCCGGGCCCCGTGCTTCAATTGCGCTGGTGCGGTGCGCCCGGGCCCGGGCGTTGTTGCGCGGCGGCGAGTTCGTGGTGCCGGACGATATCAAGGGCTGCGCCCTGGCCGTCCTGCGCCATCGGGTACGGTTGGCGCCGGAACTGGACATCGAAGGGCTGTCGGTGGATCAGGTGCTGGGGCAACTGCTCGATCAAGTGCCGGCGCCGCGGTTGTGAATACGCACTTCGTGGTGGAGAGACTCATTGTGGCGATGGGATTTATGTGGGAGCAAGGCTTGCCCGCGATGGAGGCGACGCGACCTCGCAGAAATCGAGGCGCCTGTGTCGCGAGCAAGCTTTGCTCCCACATAAATCCCATCGCCACAAAAGCTCGCTTTGCATTTCTCCCAAAGGGTATGTGTCGATGAAACCCTCGCGCCTGCTCTTGATCTGGCTCGCGCTGCTGCTGGCCCTCGGCATTGTGCTGGGCGCGCTGCAGGCACTCGGCGTGGCGGTGCCGGCGACGCTGCTGTCGATCAACTGGGGGTTGCTGTTGGCCGTACTGGCCCTGGCGCTGCTCGACGCGGTGCGCGTCCGGCGCCTGCCCTCGCCCCGGCTGCAACGGCAAATGCCCGGGAGCCTGGCCCTGGGCCGCTGGGGTGACGTGCGGTTGGACATCAGCCATGACTTTGCCCAGCCGCTGCACGTGCAGCTCTTCGATCATGTCCCCGACGGCCTGGACTTCGAAAACCTGCCGCTGTCGGTCGAGCTGCAACCCGGCCAGCACAGCCAGGTCAGCTACCGCCTGCGCCCGCTCAAACGCGGTCACTTCACCTTCGCCCAGTGCGAAACCAACCTGCCAAGCCCGCTGGGCCTGTGGACCGACAAACGCCTGCTGGAGGCCGTCGACCACACCCGTGTCTACCCAGACTTCGCCAGGCTCTACGACGGTCAACTGCTGGCGGTGGACAATTGGCTCAGCCAACTCGGCATCCGCCAGCGTCAACGTCGTGGGCAGGGGCAGGAATTCCATCAACTGCGGGAATTTCGCGAGGGCGACAGCCTGCGCCAGATCGACTGGAAAGCCACCGCCCGCCACCGCACGCCGATTGCCCGGGAATACGAAGACGAGCGCGACCAGCAGATCATCTTCATGCTCGACTGCGGCCGGCGCATGCGCAGCCAGGACGGCGAGCTGGCGCACTTCGACCACGCTCTCAATGCGTGCCTGCTGCTCAGCTACACCGCCCTGCGCCAGGGCGATGCCGTGGGCCTGAGCACGTTCGCCAGCGAACAAAGCCGCTACCTGGCCCCGGTCAAAGGCACCGGCCAGCTCAATGTGCTGCTCAACACCGTGTACGACCTCGACAGCAGCCAACGCCCCGCCGACTATCAGGCCGCCGTCACTGAACTGTTGGCCCGGCAAAAACGCCGGGCCTTGGTGGTGCTGGTGACCAACCTTCGGGATGAAGACGATGCGCAACTGCTCGCCGCCGTGAAACGGCTGGGGCAACTGCATCGGGTGCTGGTGGCCAGCCTGCGGGAAGAAGCCCTCGACCGCTTGCGCCAGGCGCCGGTGCAAAGCCTGCCTGAAGCCTTGGCTTATTGCGGGACGGTGGACTATTTGAACGCCCGGGCCGAGATGCATAAGCAGTTGGCTGCCCACGGTGTGCCAACCCTGGATTCGCGCCCCAGTGAGTTGGGAGCGGACCTGGTGACCCAATACCTGGCCTGGAAAAAGGCCGGCACCGCCTAGGTCCTACAGCGAGCCAGCGAAGCTCCAGCTGACTACAGCGCCTTGCGCAACGGACTACAGATCCGCCAGAATCCGCCGGCTTGTGCACCTTGGCCTTGCCCCGTAACTTGATTCGCGTCGCTGATATCCAGCGATCGGGTTTAGTCGCCCGGGAGGTTAACGAAGTGCATGAGCATCATCGAGTCGGGTTCCCCTATCCCCGTACTTAATGGTGGCTGTGCGCAGGGCGCCCTTGGGCGCGCCGGTTTTTCGTTTTCCTCCCGGTCGACTAACCTGCGTTCAGCCGCCACCCCTCGTTTAGTCGCGAGTAGGTGGCAGCTCCATTCAGAGGATTACGATTATGTTCAAGGCTACTCCCAATCCCCCGAAAGCCGACCCGCTTTCCCCCCACGAAACCCTCGATCCCGAAAAGCTCGACGAAGCGGCTCAAAGAGCCCTGGACTACTACCTCAAGCCCAACAACGGCCAGCCCGACCAGAAAACCGCCAAACACCTGGACTACTTCATCGTCGCCCCCGACGCCGACCCCGAAGGCATGCTCGCCCACACCTACGAAACCTTCTGCTCGGTGAGCACGCTGATCCTGGATTTATCCGAAGACCTGGAAGGCGCCCCGCGCAACCTGGCCCTGGCGATTCACCAGATGGGCGAGATGGGGGTGTTGTTGCTGGAAAGACTGCTGGATAACGAAGCGAGGATTCAGCGCTGAAGGCCGAATGACCTGTAGGAAACAGGAAGCCCTGTGGGAGCGAGCTTGCTCGCGATAGCGGTGGATCAGCTTGCGGCAATATTGAATGTACCGCCGCCATCGCGAGCAAGCTCGCTCCCACAAAGTCGGTAGCCCGTAATGCTCAAGCCGATTCCGGCAACGGATAGAAACTGAAATATTGCCGCAACGCATTGACCAGTTGCCCGTACTCCGGCGGCGCCCACGTCACGCTGAAGCCGGCGTCGAAATGCATCGGCGTCACGTCTTCCTGGCACCACAGGCACCTGGCTTTCAACTTGACGTTTTGCTGTGGCCCCTCATCAGCGGGGATTTTCAGGTGCAGGTCAAAATCCGCACCGATCATCAGCGGAAGCTGGCTGATCAGCATCAGCCCATTTTCAGAAACATTGCCCAAAAAACCGATAGGCTTGTCGTTGATACCGTTGAATACTTTGAGGAAATACGGCAACTGATGCCGTTCGATCCGACGCTCTTTGTACATGTCTTGTATCGCTTTTTTAGCGGCCACGCACAGGGCCGACCGGTCACTTCGGAACGAGCCCAAGCGAGCCCGCTCTCCCCAATCCCGGTGCCAGACGCTATCAAACGCCTTGAGCCTACTTCTGCCGGTCTCAGGTGCTTCTACAGTAGAGATCTAGCTCTAATTACGACTTGTACAAATATAGCCCAAGGTCGGATGGCAACCAGTCCCATGTATTAATTTTCATAAACACGGTGGGCAGAGGCAGAGTGGCCAGGATTGCGCCTGACCACGAGAGGGAGAATCAAGAAGCTGGACGGATGGCCGAGGCGCTACGGGTCGGGTAGTGGCCCAGGCTCTGCAGGGTTTCGAGCCGGGCGCGGGCGCGGAACGCGTATTCGCTGTTAGGGTATTGGGCGATGATGAACTGGTAGGTCTGCGCCGCATCGACAAACAGCTTCTGCCGTTCCAGGCACTGGCCGCGCAGCATCGAGACTTCCGGCTGCATGTAGCGGCGGGCGCGACTGGCGCGGTCGACCTTGGACAACTCGAGCATGACCTGCTCGCAATTGCCACGATCGTAGGCCTTATAGGCCAGGTTCATGTGGTGGTTCATCGACCAACGGGTGCAGCCCGTGACGCTCAGGGCCAGGGCAACAAAAAGCACGAATCGCATGGGAGGTTCTCCTGTCTTGAGCCCTGTATCGACCTGGCTGGGAAAATCTTCAGCCTGAAAACGCTTACCATGGCTGGCACACCCCCTGTGGCGAGGGAGCTTGCTCCCGCTGGGGCGCGAAGCGGCCCTGTTCTGGGGCTGCTGCGCAGCCCAGCGGGAGCAAGCTCCCTCGCCACAAGAGCAGCGCTAGGCGTTCATATATGCTGTTCATAAAGGCGTGAAAATTTTCAAGAATGTTCATTTCGAAAAACAAACGAAAAAGTAGTGCATATGAACAATGACTACACCCAAAGAGCATAGTAGCCTTCGCTGGCGCTTGAACTTGAGGAGTCTTGCATGTCCGTCCGTCGCACCAAAATCGTCGCTACCCTTGGCCCGGCCAGTAATTCGCCGGAAGTTCTCGAACAGCTGATTCTGGCTGGCCTGGACGTTGCCCGTCTGAATTTCTCCCACGGCACGCCCGAAGAACACAAGGCGCGTGCCAAGTTGGTGCGCGACCTCGCCGCCAAGCACGGCCGCTTCGTTGCCCTGCTGGGTGACCTGCAAGGGCCGAAGATCCGTATCGCCAAATTCGCCAACAAGCGCATCGAGCTGAAGATCGGTGACAAATTCACCTTCTCCACCAGCCATCCACTGACCGAAGGCAACCAGCAGGTGGTGGGCATCGACTACCCGGACCTGGTCAAGGACTGCGGCGTGGGCGACGAACTGCTGCTCGACGACGGTCGCGTGGTGATGCGCGTCGAAACCGCCTCCGCCACCGAACTGAACTGCGTCGTGACCATCGGCGGCCCGCTGTCGGACCACAAAGGCATCAACCGTCGCGGCGGTGGCCTGACGGCGCCGGCCCTGACCGAAAAAGACAAGGCCGACATCAAGCTGGCCGCGGAAATGGAAGTCGACTACCTCGCCGTGTCCTTCCCCCGTGACGCCGCCGATATGGAATACGCCCGTCAACTGCGCGACGAAGCCGGCGGTACTGCCTGGCTGGTGGCCAAGATCGAACGCGCCGAAGCCGTGGCCGACGACGAAACCCTCGATGGCCTGATCAAGGCGTCCGACGCCGTGATGGTGGCCCGTGGTGACCTCGGTGTGGAAATCGGCGACGCCGAGCTGGTGGGCATCCAGAAGAAAATCATTCTGCACGCACGCCGCCACAACAAGGCCGTGATCGTCGCGACCCAGATGATGGAGTCGATGATCCAGAACCCGATGCCGACCCGCGCCGAAGTGTCCGACGTAGCCAACGCCGTACTCGACTACACCGACGCCGTGATGCTCTCGGCCGAAAGCGCCGCCGGCCTCTACCCGCTCGAAGCGGTGCAAGCCATGGCGCGTATTTGCATCGGCGCTGAAAAGCACCCGACCAGCAAGACCTCCAGCCACCGCATCGGCAAGACTTTCGAGCGCTGCGACGAAAGCATCGCCCTGGCGACGATGTACACCGCCAACCACTTCCCGGGCGTGAAGGCGATCATCGCCCTGACCGAAAGTGGCTACACGCCGCTGATCATGTCGCGCATCCGCTCCTCGGTGCCGATCTACGCGTTCTCCCCGCACCGCGAAACCCAAGCCCGCGCCGCCATGTTCCGTGGCGTCTACACCGTGCCGTTCGACCCGGCCGCCCTGCAACCGGGCGAAGTCAGCCAGGCGGCGGTGGATGAGCTGGTCAAGCGCGGCGTCGTGCAGACCGGTGACTGGGTCATCCTGACCAAGGGCGACAGCTACCACACCATCGGCGGCACCAACGGGATGAAAATCCTGCATGTTGGCGACCCGATGGTCTGAGTGACCGAGCGCTGAAAAACAAAAGCCCCGCCATGTGAATGGTGGGGCTTTTTGGTTTTTGCCTTGAAGCCTGTGCTGTCTGGTCTGCCGCCATCGCGAGCAAGCTCGCTCCCACAGGAGTTTCATGAACACCACAGACCTACTGTGGGAGCGAGCTTGCTCGCGATGGGGCCAAGCCAGGCCCTACAGAACTTATTGCCTGTTGATAAACCCCATCAACGCCGCCACCGCCTCGGGCGCGCGCAGGCGTTGGGTGAACAGCTTGCCCTCTTCTTCAATCACCTTGCGCAACAGTTCCCGGTCCGGCGCCCTCATCAGTTGCTTGCTGATGCGCACCGCGTCAGGTGGCAGCGATTCGAAGCGCAGCGCCACCTCCCGCGCCTTGGCCAGTGCCGCTTCACCGCTGTCCAGCGCCTCGGTGGCAATGCCCCATGCCACCGCTTGTTCGCCACTGAAGCCCTCACCCAACAGCAACAATTGCGCAGCCCTGGCCTGGCCCAGCAGCCGCGGCAGGATCAGGCTGGAACCGAATTCCGGACACAGCCCCAGGTTGACGAACGGCATGCGCAGCCGCGCGTCTCGGCTGACGTAGACCAGGTCGCAATGCAACAGCAACGTAGTACCAATGCCCACCGCCGGCCCGGCCACGGCGGCGATCACCGGTTTGCGGCAATCGAGCAGGCTGAGCATGAACTGGAATACCGGGTTATCGAGATCGTTCGGCGGCTGTTCGAGGAAGTCGACGATGTCGTTGCCGGCAGTGAAACAGTCGCTGGAACCGCTGAGCAGCACCGCGCGAATCTGCGGATCGCTGTCCGCCATCGCCAGGGCTTGGGCCAATTGACGGTATATGGCCCGGGTCAGGGCGTTTTTCTTGTCCGGGCGGTTCAAGCGCACGGTCAGCAGGCCGCGTTGACGGTCGAGCAACAGGGTTTCGGTCATGATCGGTCTCGCGTCTGGAAATCAGCGCTCAACCACGGGGCAGGAAGACGTCGGCCAGCAGTTGATTGCGCGGCAAGCCAGCCAGGTACAAACGCTTGGCAAAGGCCTCGACCCGGTCGGGATGGCCGCAGAGTAAGGCCTGGGTTTGCCGGGAAACAAGCCGCAGTTGCGCCAAGGCGGACGGCGCCTCGGCCGCGGTCAGCAGCTCCACCGAGAGGTTTTCATGCTTGGCCGCCAGCGCCGCCAGGGGTTTGGCCAGATAATGCCCCGCCGTATCATGGGCCACATGAATAAGGCGAATCGCGCCTTGGTGATGCTGGCGCAAGGCTTCGCGCAGGAGGCCGAACAACGGCGCCAGGCCCGTGCCAGCGGCGAGCAGCCACAGCGGCCTGTCGTGCCAGTCGGCGTCGTAGTGCAAGGCACCGCCACGCAGTTCGCCCAGGCGGATCGGGTCGCCGGCCTTCATCTGCCGGGCCGCGTCGATGAACAGCCCGGGCTCGCGACAATCGAGGTGGAACTCCAGGAAACGGTCTTCTTCGGGCAGGCTCGCCAGGGAATACGGCCGGGCCACCTCACCGGCCCACAGCACCAGATGCTGCCCGGCCCGATACCGCAGCGGCCGCTCGGGGGTGAGGCGCAGACGCAGCACCTCACCGCCCAGCCAATCCACCGCCATCACCTGGGCGGCCTGGCCGTCGCGTTGCGGGTCGAAGGTGTGGATCCGCACATCCTCGACCACCTGGCACTGGCAGGCCAGCCGCCAACCCTGGTCGCGCTGCGTCGGGCTCAAGGCGTCGGGGCGGCTGTCGCGCACATCGCCCCCCACGCACTGCACCAGGCAGGCGTGGCAGCTCCCGGCGCGGCAACTATAGGGCACCGCCACGCCAGCGCCATTCAAGGCGTCCAGCAGGTTACTGCCCGCCGCCACCGTCCATTGCCGGCCGGCGACTGTCAGTTCAGGCATCGACGTTCTCCCAAGCGGCGGCGCAACGATTGCGGCCGTCTCGCTTGGCACGGTACAGGGCCTGGTCGGCACGCTGCAACGCGTTGTCCAGGTCATCGCCCATGTCCAGCATGGTCATGCCCGCCGAGAGGCTGAGGGCGCCGACCTGCAGGCCGATCAGCTCGACTTCGGTGAACGCCAGCCGCAGCCGCTCGCAACAGGCCGTCAGGCGATGGGGGTCGCAAGCGGGCAGCAGCATGACGAATTCCTCGCCACCGTAACGGGCCAGTACGTCGCCCTCGCGCAGGCACGCCGTGGCGACCGCGGCAAACGCCTGCAGCACCTGGTCGCCCGCGGCATGGCCATGCAGGTCGTTGATGCGCTTGAAATGGTCGAGGTCGATCAGGGCCAGGCCATGGGCGACGCCAGGCCTGAGGGTGTTGAGTTCGCGGGAGGCCAGGCGCAGGAAGTGCCGGCGATTGAACAGCCCGGTCAGTTCATCGGTGGCCACCAGGTCTTCGAGCTGGCGCATCATCCCGCGCAAGGTGTCCTGGTGCGCCTGCAAGGCAAACCGCCGCTGGCGCATGCGCTGGCGTGAGGTCTGGACGTAGCGGGCGTAAAACACCAGCCACACCAGCACAAGAAACAGCACGGCCACCTGCAACCCGGCCAGGGTGGGATCGGGAAGCCTGAAGAAGTAACCGTCCCAGAGGGTAATCGCGGTGAAACTGAGGAACACCAGCGACGCGCAGCGCACAAAGGCCCGGCGCGACAGATGGAACAACCCGAACAGCAGGATCAGCACATAAAACACCAGGAACACGCCCCGGGCCTGGTCCAGGTGCGCCATCATCCAGCTCTGCCAGCCCAGGCCGATCAACACCTGCACTTCGGTGAGGCTGGGGTCGGCGAAGCGCAGGTTGCGGTCGGTGATAAACAGCGCGAACAGCCCGGCCTGGCACAGCACCACCAACACGCTGCCGATGATGACACCGCGCAACGAGTCCAGGTAATGCCCACTGAAAAATGCCAGCCACAACAAAACCAGTGCCAGCGCGTACGTCGCGGCCGCCAAAGCGAAGCGTTTCAGCAAAAGACGTTGAATGGCGTTATGGGTCAATCGTTGACTCACCATGGGAAAGGAAACTGACAGGAGGCGTCCTACGCTACAGGCCAGACGCCACTTTAGTGGCGTGTAGGGCAAATGACCATTCAATTCTGGAGCAGAAAAATGGCGTCAAAGCAATGGCCCAATTGACGCATTGTTGAGTGCTGGCAGATGCCCCCTGTGGCGAGGGGATTTATCCCCGCTGGGCTGCGAAGCAGACCTGAAAGCTGCCACTGCGGTGGGTCAGGTTAATGCCCATCTGTCTTTTGGGGCTGCTTCGCAGCCAGCGGGGATAAATCCCCTCGCCACAGATAAATCCCCCTCCATACAGGCCGCTCGCTCCCACAGGGTGCCGGCCTGCGATATACTGCCGCGCCTTTTTAGCGTCGCGCCAGCATGCCCGGCGTGCCTTAAAGAGGTGTCGTCCGTCGACCGATGCACCCAAACGGGCGGCACCTTATTGAATGTTCCCGTCTTTAGAGAGGAGCGCGACTCATGACCGTGATCAAGCAAGATGACCTGATACAGAGCGTTGCCGACGCCCTGCAGTTCATTTCCTACTACCATCCCGTGGATTTCATCCAGGCGATGCACGAGGCCTACCTGCGCGAAGAATCGCCGGCGGCCCGTGACTCCATGGCGCAGATCCTGATCAACTCGCGCATGTGCGCCACCGGCCATCGGCCGATCTGCCAGGACACCGGCATCGTGACCGTGTTCGTGCGCGTGGGCATGGACGTGCGTTGGGATGGCGCGACCATGAGCCTGGACGACATGATCAACGAGGGCGTGCGTCGCGCCTACAACCTGCCGGAAAACGTCCTGCGCGCTTCCATCCTGGCCGACCCGGCCGGCGCGCGTAAAAACACCAAGGACAACACCCCGGCGGTCATCCACTACTCCATCGTCCCGGGCAACACCGTGGAAGTGGACGTGGCGGCCAAGGGCGGCGGCTCCGAGAACAAATCGAAGATGGCCATGCTCAACCCGTCCGACTCCATCGTCGACTGGGTGCTGAAAACCGTTCCGACCATGGGCGCCGGCTGGTGCCCACCGGGCATGCTCGGCATCGGCATCGGCGGCACCGCCGAGAAAGCCGCGGTCATGGCCAAGGAAGTCTTGATGGAGTCCATCGACATCCACGAGCTCAAGGCCCGCGGCCCGCAGAACCGTATCGAAGAGATGCGCCTGGAGCTGTTCGAGAAGGTCAACCAACTGGGCATCGGTGCCCAGGGCCTGGGTGGCCTGACCACCGTGCTCGACGTGAAGATCATGGACTACCCGACCCACGCCGCCTCCCTGCCGGTGTGCATGATCCCCAACTGCGCCGCCACCCGTCACGCCCACTTCGTGCTGGACGGCACGGGCCCGGCGTCGCTGGAAGCGCCACCGTTGGACGCCTACCCGGAAATCGTCTGGGAAGCCGGCCCGTCGGCTCGTCGCGTCAACCTCGATACCCTGACGCCAGAAGACGTGCAAAGCTGGAAGCCGGGCGAAACCGTGCTGCTCAACGGCAAGATGCTCACCGGTCGCGATGCGGCGCACAAGCGCATGGTCGAGATGCTGAACAAGGGTGAGACCTTGCCAGTGGACCTCAAGGGCCGCTTCATCTATTACGTCGGCCCGGTCGACCCGGTCGGCGATGAAGTCGTCGGCCCAGCCGGCCCGACCACCGCCACGCGGATGGACAAGTTCACCCGCCAGATCCTCGAGCAGACAGGCTTGTTGGGCATGATCGGCAAATCCGAGCGCGGCCCGACCGCCATCGAAGCGATCAAGGACAACAAGGCCGTCTACCTGATGGCCGTCGGCGGTGCCGCTTACCTGGTGGCCCAGGCGATCCGCAAATCCAAGGTCCTGGCGTTCGCCGAACTGGGCATGGAAGCGATCTACGAGTTCGAGGTCAAGGACATGCCGGTGACCGTTGCGGTCGATAGCCAAGGCGAGTCGGTGCACATCACCGGTCCTGCCATCTGGCAGAAGAAGATCAGCGACAGCCTGGCGGTCGAAGTGCAGTAACACTTCAGTGCCATGAACAAGGCCGGTGAGCGACAAGCCCACCGGCCTTTTTTTGTGTCCATGTCAGTGATGCTCACTACAGGTACCTGTGGTAATCCTGTGGGAGCCGAGCTTGCTCGCGATAGCGGCCTGTCAGCCAATATCATCTCTGGATGACCCACCGTCATCGCGAGCAAGCTCAGCTCCCACAGAGCAACCGCCATGCTATCGTGCCCGCCCGACTTTCCACTGGTTTACGCCAGCATGCTGCCGACCACCCGTACCTTGCGCCTGTCGTTGTACACCTTGCTGATCCTCGCCGGCGCGGCGGTTGCCGCTACCCTCGCCGTGCGCCACGCCGAACGCGAGGCCTTGAAGGAAGATGCCAGCCGTGCCAGCCAGCAGTTGACGCTGTACGCCAATTCGTTGCACACCCTGATCGAACGCTACCGCGCCCTGCCCGCCGTGCTGGCGCTGGATCCGGAGTTGCGCTCGGCCCTCAAGGGACCGATCAGCGCGGCGCAGCAGGATGCGTTGAATCGCAAGCTCGAACAGATCAATGGCGCCGCCCAGTCATCCACACTGGAACTGCTCGACCACAGGGGCCTGGCCGTCGCGGCCAGTAACTGGCGACTGCCCAGCAGCTATGTCGGGCACAACTATGGCTTTCGCCCCTACTTCATCCAGACCCGCACCCAGGGCACCGGGCGGTTTTATGCGGTGGGCGTGACCAGCGGCATCCCGGGGTACTTCCTCTCCAGCGCCGTGACCGGCGACAACGGCGAGTTCCTTGGTGCGATGGTGGTGAAGCTGGAGTTTCCGGAGCTGGAGCGCGAATGGCGCCAGGGCAGCGACACCCTGCTGGTCAGCGATGCCCGGGGCATCATCTTCATCGCCAATCGCCCGGGCTGGCGTTATCGCCACTTGCAACCGCTGACCGACAGCGACCGCGCCGAACTCAAGGCCACCCGCCAATACGACAAACAACCGTTGCAAGCCCTGGCCCATGAACCGCTGCGCCGCTTCGACGACAACAGCCACCTGGCCCGGGTCGAGGCCCCCGATGGCTCGGCGGATTACCTGTGGGAATCCTTGCCATTGACCGCCGAAGGCTGGACCCTGCACTTGCTGCGCCGTCCGCAGATCGCCTTCGAGGACCTGCGCAACGCCGGGCTCGCCGCCGCCGGGTTGTGGCTGGCGCTGGTGTTCCTGTTGCTGTTTCTCAACCAGCGCTGGCGCCTGGCAAAGTTGCGCCAGCGCAGCCGCGAAGAGCTGGAACGGCTGGTGGAGGAGCGGACCCGGGACCTGCGCACCGCCCAGGACGGGCTGGTGCAATCGGCCAAGCTGGCGGCGCTGGGGCAGATGTCGGCGGCCCTGGCCCATGAAATCAACCAACCCTTGACCGCCCAGCGCATGCAATTGGCAACCCTGCGCTTGCTGCTGGATCACGGTCGGGTCGATGACGCCTACAAGGCCCTCAAGCCGGTGGACGACATGCTGACCCGCATGGCCGCCCTCACCGGCCACTTGAAGACGTTCGCCCGCAAAAGCCCCAGCGGCCTGCGCGAACGCCTGGACCTGGCGGCGGTGGTGGACCAGGCGCTGCAACTGCTGGACACGCGCCTGCGGGACGAGCAGGTCAGCACCGTGCTGCACCTGACCCGCCCGGCGTGGGTGCGCGGCGATGCGATCCGCCTCGAGCAAGTGTTGATCAACCTGCTGCGCAACGCGCTCGACGCCATGGCCGGCCAACCTCTCAAGCGCCTGGAAGTGCGCCTGGAGACCGATGATCAATTGTGGCGCCTGACCGTCAGCGACAGCGGCACCGGCATCGCCGAGGAACACCTGGCCCAGGTGTTCGATCCGTTTTTCACCACCAAACCCGTGGGCGATGGCCTGGGCCTGGGGCTGGCGGTTTCGTTTGCAATCATCCATGAGTCCGGCGGGCGCCTGAGCGCGGACAACCACGAGAACGGCGCGGTATTCTGCATGACCTTGCCCATCGATCAGGAGGCGCAACTGCATGCTTGATTCAGTCATGGTCGTGGATGACGAAGGCAGCATCCGCAGTGCCGTCGAGCAATGGTTGAGCCTGTCGGGGTTCCAGGTGCAACTGTTCAGTCGAGCCGACGAATGCCTGGCCCGGTTGCCGGAGCATTTTCCCGGGGTGATCCTCAGCGACGTGCGCATGCCCGGCCTCAGCGGCCTGGAACTACTGGCCGAAGTACGCCGCCGCGACCCGGACCTGCCGGTGATTCTGTTGACCGGCCACGGTGACGTGCCCATGGCCGTCGAGGCCATGCGCGACGGTGCCTACGACTTCCTGGAAAAACCCTTCAGCCCCGAAGCCCTGCTCGGCAGCCTGCGCCGGGCCCTGGACAAGCGCACCCTGGTCCTGGAAAACCGCCGCCTGCATGAGCAGGCCGACGCCCGCGCCCGCCTCGATGGCACGCTGCTAGGGGTTTCCCGTGCGCTGCACACTCTGCGGCGCCAAGTGCTGGACTTGGCGGCACTGCCGGTCAATGTATTGATCCGCGGCGAAACCGGCAGCGGCAAGGAATTGGTCGCCCGCTGCCTGCACGATTTCGGCCCGAGGGCGAACAAACCCTTCGTCGCGTTGAACTGCGCGGCCATCCCCGAACCGCTGTTCGAGGCGGAGCTCTTCGGCCATGAAAGCGGTGCCTTTACCGGCGCCCAGGGCAAGCGCATCGGCAAGCTCGAATACGCCGACGGCGGCACGCTGTTTCTCGATGAAATCGAAAGCATGCCCCTGGCCCAGCAGGTCAAGTTACTGCGAGTGTTGCAGGAACAGAAGCTCGAACGCCTGGGCTCCAACCAGAGTATCGCCGTGGACCTGCGCATCATCGCCGCCACCAAGCCCGACCTGTTGGACGAAGCCCGGGCCGGGCGTTTTCGCGAAGACCTGGCCTATCGCTTGAACATCGCCGAGCTGCGCCTGCCGCCGCTGCGAGAACGGCGCGAGGACATTCCCCTGCTGTTCGAACACTTCACCCACAACGCCGCCGAACGCCTGGGCCGCCCCGCCGCGCCCCTGAGCGGCCCGCAGTTGGGCCATCTGCTCAGCCACGATTGGCCGGGCAATGTGCGGGAACTGGCCAACGTCGCCGAACGCCAGGTGTTGGGGTTGGATCAACTGCCCACCCTGGAGACGGAGCCGGGCCAGTCCCTCGCGGCCCAGCAGGAAGCCTTCGAAGCCCAATGCCTGCGCGCCGCCCTGACTCGGCACAAAGGCGATGTGAAAGCCGTGCTCGAAGAACTGCAACTGCCACGCCGCACCTTCAATGAAAAGATGCAGCGGCATGGGTTGAGTCGGGAGATGTTCTTGTAGATTCGCTGAACTTTCTGTGCCTGTCCCGGCCTCATCGCGAGCAAGCTCGCTCCCACAGGGTGATGTGTACACAGGACAAAAATGTGGGAGCGAGCTTGCTCGCGATGAGGCCAGAGCAGCCCCCCGGATAAGCGGATTTCCGCTCACCGCCCATCAAAAACAAGCGGATTTCCGCGCACTCAACACCGCAAACCCCTCTAGAACGGCCCTCCAGCGGCTGGCACAGCTCCTGCTATAGCCCTGTCAGGCTGCGCTCCCGCGCGCTCCACAAAAACAATTAAATGAAGGATCCTTCAATGGACAACTCCAACGCCCTACCCATTGGGTCGGCTGCCGTGCCCGCCCGTGAAAGAACCACCGCCAGCCGGATCAAATCGATCTTCAGCGGCTCGGTCGGCAACATGGTCGAGTGGTATGACTGGTACGTCTACGCCGCGTTCTCGTTGTACTTCGCCAAAGTCTTCTTCCCCAAGGGCGACACCACCGCCCAATTGCTCAACACCGCCGCGATTTTCGCCGTGGGCTTCCTGATGCGCCCGATCGGCGGCTGGTTGATGGGCCTGTACGCTGACCGCGCCGGGCGCAAACGTGCGTTGATGGCCTCGGTGTACCTGATGTGCTTCGGCTCGCTGATCATCGCCTTGAGCCCGAGCTACGAAACCATCGGCGTCGGCGCGCCGATCCTGCTGGTGTTCGCCCGCCTGCTCCAAGGCCTGTCGGTGGGTGGCGAGTACGGCACCTCGGCAACCTACCTGAGCGAGATGGCGACCAAGGAACGTCGTGGCTTCTTCTCCAGCTTCCAGTACGTAACCCTGATTTCCGGCCAGCTCATCGCCTTGGGCGTATTGATCGTACTGCAGCAGTTCCTCACCACCGAACAGCTGTACGCCTGGGGCTGGCGCATCCCGTTCGCCATCGGCGCACTGTGTGCGATCGTGGCGCTGTACCTGCGGCGCGGCATGGAAGAAACCGAGTCGTTCACCAAGAAAGAGAAGTCCAAGGAAAGCGCGATGCGCACCTTGCTGCGCCATCCCAAGGAACTGATGACCGTGGTCGGTCTGACCATGGGCGGTACCCTGGCGTTCTACACCTACACCACCTACATGCAGAAATACCTGGTGAACACCGTCGGCATGAGCATCTCCGACTCCACCACCATTTCCGCCGCCACACTGTTCCTGTTCATGTGCCTGCAACCGGTGATCGGCGGGCTGTCGGACAAGGTCGGTCGCCGGCCGATCCTGATCGCCTTCGGCATCCTGGGAACGCTGTTCACCGTACCGATCCTCACCACCCTGCACACCATCCAGACCTGGTGGGGTGCGTTCTTCCTGATCATGGCCGCGCTGATCATCGTCAGCGGCTACACCTCGATCAACGCCGTGGTGAAGGCCGAGCTGTTCCCCACCGAAATCCGCGCCCTGGGCGTTGGCCTGCCCTACGCACTGACCGTATCGATCTTCGGCGGTACCGCTGAATACATCGCCCTGTGGTTCAAGAGCATCGGCATGGAAACCGGCTACTACTGGTACGTGACGGCCTGCATCGCCGTGTCGCTGCTGGTGTACATCACCATGAAAGACACCCGTAAGCATTCGCGGATCGTGACCGACTGACAGGGTCCAACCGTCACCGCAACGGTGATGGTGATGGCCCCATCGCGAGCAAGCTCGCTCCCACAGGGTTAGCGTAAATCCCTGTGGGAGCGAGCCTGCTCGCGATTGGAGACGACTCGGTCTCAAGTCAACTCAGCAGTGCCCTGCTTGCCATAACGGTTCTGCGCATAGGTCGCGCCAGCGATCATCACGATCAATATCCCCGCAGCAAAGCCCAAGCCCGAATCGTGGTATGAAAAATCATTGAACTGGGATTAATCGCCCGTTAATGCACTTGCCACACCCTTGGGCTCACTGAATCGATGACCTGCGCGATGTTCGCTCCGACGATGGAAGCGACTGAATACGTCGCCCTTAATATCTAGTTAATCGATTGTTTTTAGCATTATTTTGCGCTTTTTAATCAATTTATTTGGCGTAGCATTCAACCCATGCAAGACACACATCGCCACGAACCCGGAGTGACAACCATGAAAACCAAACTGATCCTCGCCCTGACCCTGTCCGTGTTGGCCGCCAACACCTTCGCCGCTGACGGTTTCGACAAGACCGGTACCGCCTCCTTCGGTGCCAACGCCAACGCAGCCATCGAACGCAGCCCTGCCGGTCATTACGCCGCCGACGGCTTCGACAAGACTGGCACCGCCGACGCCATCGCCGCTGACGGCTTCGACAAGACCGGCACCGCCGAAGCAATTGGTTAACGATTGAACGTCAAAAGATCGCAGCCTTCGGCAGCGCCTACGGATTGAACACGGTCCTGTAGACGCTGCCGGAGGCTGCGATCTTTTTTTGCATCACCCAATCTGGAAATAAAAGGCCCAGCCTTGCACTATTGGCCGCCTACGAATGCCTTTCCAGGAAACGCCCGCCATGCCCGATGACATCCATTACTACGAACCCGCCAATGGTCACGGCCTGCCACACGATCCATTCAACGCCATCGTCGGCCCGCGCCCCATCGGCTGGATTTCGTCCCAGGATGGCGAAGGCCGCTTGAACCTGGCGCCCTACAGTTTCTTCAACGCCTTCAATTACATTCCACCGATCATTGGGTTCTCCAGCGTCGGGCGCAAAGACAGCCTGAACAACATCGAACAGACCGGTGAATTCGCCTGGAACCTGGCCACCCGCCCGCTCGCCGAGCAGATGAACCAGAGCTGCGCGATGGTCGCCCCAGAGGTCAATGAGTTCGAACTGGCGGGCCTGACGGCCGCCCCGTCACGGGTGATCCAGGTGCCGCGCGTCGCCGAAAGCCCGGTGTCCTTCGAATGCAAGGTCACGCAGATCATTCAATTGCAGCGGGCGGACAAAGGGCTGGTGCCAAGCTGGCTGATCCTCGGCGAAGTGGTCGCCGTGCATATCGCCCAGTGGCTGTTGAAGGATGGGGTGTACGACACCGCCGCCGCCGAACCGATCTTGCGCGGGGGTGGGCCGGCGGATTATTTCCAGCTGGGGCCTGAGGCGTTGTTCAAGATGCATCGCCCCAAATAGAAGCTTGCCCATCACACTTTGTGGCGAGGGGATTTATCCCCGCTGGGGCGCGAAGCGGCCCTAAAACAGTCCAGTCAACTCAGTGTCAGGAAAACATTGGGGCTGCTGCGCAGCCCAGCGGGGATAAATCCCCTCGCCACAGGTGTAGGTCATCCCAACAGGTGTGACGCAGGTTTCCAGACCAACCCGCCATCCTCACTGACACCCTGGAGACGGGTGAGCTGCACGGCAGCGGCTTCATCGGCTTCGGTCGCGGTCTTGAAGCTCTGGTCTTCAAGCACCTTGTTGAAACGCGGCGCACCGGAACCACCGATGGCCTTGGTGGCAATGGCGGCGTGGTAACCGCCGCCCTCCTTGGGAACAACGGCGGAAACAGCTTCAAAGGTTTCAAAGGCTTTACGTGCCATCTCTTGTGCATCCTGGCGGTGGAAAATGACGGTCATTAAACCTTCAACCGGCCAGCTTGTGTACCTGTGCCCGGCACCCTTCGGTCGCCTGGGCGGCGGAAACTTCCCTGAAGGTGTGGAAATCCAGGCTGCTCACCACCAGGTCCTGCACCAGCTCGGCGAAAATCGCCATGGCCGGTGAATTGAAGTAGGCGTCCATCGACGGCTGATTGACCCAGAGCCCGGACACCAGCCACAAATCAGCGTCGCATTGCGATTGCTGCAAGGCAAAATGCAGGCAGCCGGGCGCCTGGCGCGAAGGCGCGATCAACGTGCTCAGGCGTGCACCCAGTTGCTTGGAGCAACCACGGCGGGCCCGGACAAAAGCCATGTGGCTGACGGGGATCTGTGTAGTCATGTTCAACCCTCCCAGGTAATCCGTTGTGCAGCCGGGGACAGGCTGCGACAGGATCAAAGGTTAAGCGTCACGACGCCAGCTTCGTTAGTCGATTCCTGCCGACCCGTTGCACAATCCTGCGCATCGGTCGCACAAAATCCACTGTCCAAGCGGTTGCCAGCCGCGAAGTTGAAACAAAAGGTTTCAAGCAAGTTTTACCCGCGTTGACCCGTCATGGCCCATTGTGCCGTGCAGGATCAGGCAAGCTTTCAACAGGATGTGGCTACCGCTGTGCCTTGCACAAACATAAGCTTTGTACATCGCTCCTATCATTTCGAGGATTTCCGGCATGTCGCCACTCGATCACGCCCACGCCCCGCTGGACACGTACCTGGAACAACAGCGCGCCGAACTGGCGTCGATCATCGACCGCAATACCAGCGAAGACGGCAGCTACGCCACGGCCATCGGCTCGCTGCACCTGTCGCGCCACAGCATGCCCCAGACGTTCGCCCCGGTGTTGGCGCAACCGGCACTGTGCATCATGGCCCAAGGCAGCAAACAGGTACGCTTGGCCGAAGAATTGTTCAACTACGATCCACTGCATTACTTGGTGGTCTCGGTGTCGATGCCGTTGAGCGGCTGCATGCCCAACGCTACGCCCGAGCAGCCGATCCTGGCCCTGCGCCTGGACATCGACCCGGCGGAAATCACTGCGTTGATCGCCGATGCCGGCCCCTTGGGCGTGCCGACCCGCCCCGCCGGGCGCGGGCTGTATGTCGAACGCCTGGACACGCCGATGCTCGACGCGGTGCTGCGTCTGGCACGGCTGCTGGACACGCCGAAAGACATCGCCATGCTCGCGCCCCTGGTGCGCCGGGAAATCCTCTATCGCCTGCTGCGCAGTCCACAGGGCTATCGGCTGTATGAAATCGCCATCGCCAACAGTCAGAGCCATCGCATCAGCCAGGCGATCAAGTGGCTCAACGGCCATTTCGAACAGCCGCTGCGCATCGATGACCTGGCCCGGGAAGTGAACCTCAGCGTCTCGACCCTGCATCACCGTTTCAAGGCCATGACGGCCATGAGCCCACTGCAATACCAGAAGCAACTGCGCTTGCAGGAAGCCCGCCGGCTGATGCTGGCCGAAGGGCTGGAAGCTTCGGCGGCGGGGTATCGGGTGGGGTATGAAAGCCCTTCGCAGTTCAGCCGCGAGTACAGCCGATTGTTCGGCGCGCCGCCGTTGCGGGATCTGGCGCGGTTGCGGATGACCGTTTGACCCGGGTTTTGTGTTGGCTGGGCCGGCCTCATCGCGAGCAAGCTCGCTCCCACATCGGACCTGTTGTGAACAGAGAATCTGTGTTCAATGAAGATCCCCTGTGGGAGCGAGCTTGCTCGCGATAAGGCCAGTAGAAACACCTCAACACTTCGATGTCCAGACACCCTGGTCAATCTCAATCAGCGTCGGCCCCTGCCGCTCATGGGCCGCCAGCAACGCGGCACGCAACGACGGCACATCGTCGATGGCCTGGGCAAAGCAGCCCAAGGCCTTGGCGACACCGATGAAATCCGGGGTGTAGATGTCCACCCCCACCGGTTCGATGGCGCGGTTGAGCATGTATTTCTTGATCTCTTCGTAGCCCTGGTTATTCCACAGCAGCACGATCACCGGTGTCCGCGCTTCCACGGCGCTGGCCAGTTCCGGCAGGGTGAACTGCAACCCGCCGTCACCGATCAGGCACACCACCGCGGGGCGGCCGTGGCCCAGGTCCTTGCCGCCGAGCCAGGCGCCGATGGCCGCCGGCAACGCGTAGCCAAGGGTGCCGTAGCCGGTGGAGGCATTGAACCAGCGGCGCGGCTGCTCCGGGTTGAAGGTCAGGTTGCCGGTGTACACCGGTTGCGTGGAGTCACCGACGAACACCGCCTCCGGTAGTGTCTGCAAGACCGTGTCGAGAAACACGGTCTGAGCGCGGGTCGCGGCGTCCCAACTGCCTTGAAGCTCGGCGCGCAACCGGGCGGCACGGGCTGGCCCCCAATCGGCCTGGCGTTCGGCCAAGGGTCGCTGGTTCAATTCGTCGAGCAAGGCCCGGGCGGCGACACCGGCGTCGGCCACCAGCGCCAGGTGCGGCGGGTAGTTGCGCACGGTCTGGTCCGGGTCGATGTCGATGCGCAGCAGCGCGCCGGGAAGCTCGAAGCCGCCGGCAAAGGTAATGTCGTAATCGGTTTCGGCCAGTTCGGTACCGATGGCCAGCACCACATCCGCCTCGGCCACCAACGCACGGGTGGCCACCAGGCTCTGGGTGGAGCCGATCAGCAACGGATGGCGCGCAGGCAGCAAGCCTTTGGCATTGATGGTCAACGCCACTGGCGCGCCGAGACGTTCGGCCAGTTCGGTCAATTCAGCCGCTGCGTCAACGGCCCCGCCACCGGCCAGGATCAAAGGCCGTCGAGCCGTCGCCAGCAGGCCGGCCATTTGTTTTACCGCAGCCGGTGCGGCACCGGCGCGGGTGATGTTCACCGGCACGCTGGCGAGCAAGGCATCGGCGTCTTCGACCAGAACGTCCAGCGGGATCTCAATGTGCACCGGCCGCGGGCGCCCGGCCTGGAACACCGCGAACGCCCGGGCCAGCACGCCGGGCAATTCGGCGGCGGACATCAGTGTGTGGGAAAACGCCGCGACACCGCCTACCAACGCAGACTGGTTCGGCAGTTCATGCAGCTTGCCACGACCGCCGCCCAACTGGCTGCGCGACTGCACGCTGGAGATCACCAGCATCGGGATCGAATCGGCGTAGGCCTGGCCCATGGCGGTGGTGATGTTGGTCATGCCGGGACCGGTGATGATGAAACACACACCGGGCTTACCGCTGACCCGGGCGTAACCGTCGGCCATGAAACCTGCGCCCTGTTCATGACGCGGCGTCACATGGCGGATACTGGAACGGGCCAGCCCGCGGTACAACTCGACGGTGTGCACGCCGGGGATGCCGAACACCTGCTCCACGCCATAACCTTCGAGTAACTTGACCAATACTTCGCCGCACGTCGCCATTGCCATTGCCTTCTTCTGGTCGGGTAAAAGGCCGCGCAGCGCATGGAGCGGGCCCCTTTTGTCTTGGAGATGGCGTTATTGGAACGGGCGAGGCATGGCGACAACAATGGATAAAAAGTCATACTAGCCATGTCCTCACGTCATGGCTTGGATCGAAATGAAACGACTCCCCCCGTTGCCGGCGCTGCACACATTTCTGATCACGGCCCAATGCTGCAACTTCACCCGGGCCGCCGAACAGCTGCACATCACCCAGGGCGCGGTGAGCCGGCAGATCGCCGGGCTGGAAGACCATTTGGGTTATGCGTTGTTCCAGCGCCAGGCACGCGGCCTGAGCCTGACCGCCGAGGGCCAGGCGTGGCTGCCACGGGTGCAGCAGGTGTTCGGCCTGATCGGCGAAGCGGTCCAGCAGATCGGCGAAAAGCGCCAGACCCTACAGCTCAAGGCCCCGACCTGTGTGATGCGCTGGTTACTGCCGCGCCTGTTGCAATGGCAAAAGGAACGACCGGACGTGCCGGTGGAACTGACCACCACGGTCAGGCACGGCGTGGATTTCCAGCGCGAAGCCTTCGACGCCGCGGTGGTCTATGGCCCACCACCGGATGCCTCGCTGGCGTGCCTGCACCTGTTCGATGAGCAGCTGACGCCTGTCTGCTCCCGATCGACCCTGGAAGGACCGGTGCCGCTGCATGAACCCGCCGACCTGCAGCACCACTTGCTGTTGCATCCAGCCCTTGACGAGCGTGACTGGAATGCCTGGCTGGCGGCGGCCGATGTGCACTTGAAGCACGTCCGCAAGGGCCAGCATTTCGAAACCCTGGACCTGGCGATGTCCATGGCCTCCCAGGGCACCGGCGTGGCGATTGGCGACTGGTCGCTGATCGGCGACGACCTGAGCGCCGGCCGGCTGGTGGTGCCGTTCGAGCTGAAGGTCAAGACCGGGCTGGGTTATCACCTGGTGCACCCGCACAAGCCCCAGGCCTCGGCGCCGTTGCTGGCGTTGATGGACTGGTTGGTGGCGCAGGCTCAGGTGCGATAGAAGCCATGTGCTAAACCCTTGTGGCGAGGGGATTTATCCCCGTTGGGTCGCGCAGCGCCCCCAAAGCCTAGCGCCTCGGTGTGTCAGGCTGATCATGTTCGATAGTTTGGGCCTGCTGCGCAGTCCAGCGGGGATAAATCCCCTCGCCACAAAAAACCCAGGCATCCGCTAGAGCAGATTCGGCGCCTGCACCGGTTCGATCTGCGCCCAATGAGAGGTGTCTTCGCGGTGCTGCTGCAGGTACGGCAACACCGCCGCCAGCAACGGCGCCTTGAACGCGTCCTGGAAGCGATGGGCCAGGCCCGGGATCAGTTTCAGTTGGCTGCCTTGGATGTGCGCCGCCAAGTGCACGCCGTGCATCACCGGCAGCAACGGGTCGGCGGTGCCGTGGACGACCAGGGTCGGCACCCGCAGTTGATTGAGCAGTGCTACCCGACTCGGCTCGGCCATGATCGCCATGATCTGGCGCTTCACGCCTTCGGGGTTGAAGGCCCGGTCATAGGCCAGTGCAGCCTGATGCAGCAAGGCCTGGCGATCATCCACCACCATCGGGCTGCCCAACGCGGCCAGCAGATCGGCTTGCTGTTCGAGGGCCATTTCGCGATTCGGAGCACCGCGCCGGGACAACAGTTGCACCAGTCTTTCGCTGGGCGCGGGCAAGCCGGCGGCACTGGAACTGGTCATGATCAGGGTCAGGCTTTCAACCCGCTCAGGCGCCATGGCCGCCATGTGCTGGGCGATCATCCCGCCCATGCTCGCGCCCAGTACATGGAAGCTTTGCACATGCAACGCGTCCATCAGCCCGAGCCCGTCGTCGGCCATGTCGGTGAGGGTATAGGGCGCGGCCACGGGCAAGCCGAGTTTGTAGCGCAGAGCTTCAAAGGTCAGGTTGGCGCTGCCGGGCGCCTGGCGCCAGGTGCTCAGGCCGGCATCGCGGTTATCGTAGCGAATCACCCGGAAACCCTGCTCGCACAGGGCGACCACCACTTCATCCGGCCAATGGATCAACTGCCCACCCAGGCCCATCACCAACAGCAATGCAGGATCCGAGGCACGGCCAATGCTCTGGTAGGCCAGGCTGACCTGATCCAGATCGACCCGTTGGGTCGCAACATTGACATCGCAACGAGACGCCGCCATCGACGGCAGGCCGAAAAACAACGCGGCCAGAAAAATAAGTACACGCATGAAGAAACACCGAAACGCAGAACCCCAGTAGAGCGCGAGTCTGATGAAGTTTGTTCAAGCGCGCTGCCACAGTTGCGTGACAGTTTGATGAAGATTGCCGAGTGGTGATCTGAAGTCATGCGGGCACCCTGTGGCGAGGGAGCTTGCTCCCGCTGGAGCGCGAAGCGGTCCCAAAAGGTTTCGACCTCAAAATATGATCAAGGCATGACATTTGGGGCTGCTGCGCAGCCCAGCGGGAGCAAGCTCCCTCGCCACAAAAAAGCCCCCCTTGCCAGGGACAGGGTGCTCGCCCGCAACAGCCGGGCCTCAGGCCAACTGGCTCCGCAACTGCCGCGCCGCCGCCACCATGTTCACCAGTGCCGCTTCCGTTTCTGGCCAGCCCCGGGTCTTCAGCCCGCAGTCGGGGTTGATCCACAGCCGCTCGGCGGCGATGCGTTTCACCGCCTTGTTCATCAGCGCAACCATCTCGGCCGTGTCCGGCACCCGTGGCGAGTGGATGTCGTAGACGCCCGGGCCGATGTCGTTCGGGTAGTCGAACGCCTCGAACGCTTCCAGCAACTCCATGTCCGAACGGGAAGTCTCGATGGTGATGACATCGGCGTCCAGGTCGGCGATGGCCTTGATCACATCATTGAACTCGCTGTAGCACATGTGGGTATGGATCTGGGTGTCATCACCCACGCCCGAGGCGCACAAGCGGAAAGCCTCCACGGCCCAGTCCAGGTAGTGCTGCCATTGCCCGCGACGCAGTGGCAGCCCTTCGCGGAACGCCGCCTCGTCGATCTGCACGATTTTGATCCCGGCCTTTTCCAGGTCCAGTACCTCGTCGCGCAGGGCCAGGGCCAGTTGTCGGGCCTGGACCTGGCGCGACACGTCTTCGCGGGGGAACGACCACATCAGCATGGTCACGGGGCCGGTGAGCATGCCCTTCATGACCTTGTCGGTCAGGCTTTGCGCGTAGCGGATCCAGTCGACGGTCATGGCTTTCGGGCGGCTGATGTCGCCGTAGATGATCGCCGGCTTCACGCAACGCGAACCGTAACTCTGTACCCAGCCGAAACGGGTGAAGGCGTAGCCGTCCAGTTGCTCGGCAAAGTATTCCACCATGTCGTTGCGCTCGGCTTCACCGTGCACCAACACGTCCAGGCCCAGGCGTTCCTGGATCTGCACGGCATGGCGGATCTCGGTGTGCATGGCGTCCTGATAGTCGTTGGCCGACAACTTGCCCTGTTTGTAGGCCTGACGGGCCAGGCGTATGGCTGGGGTCTGCGGGAAGGAGCCGATGGTGGTGGTAGGAAAGGCCGGCAACGCCAAACGTGCGCGCTGGCGTTCGATGCGTTGGGCAAACGGTGAATGCCGCTGGCTGTCCTGTGGCCCGATCGCCGCCAGGCGCGCCTGGACCTCGGCTTTGTGAATGCGCGCCGAGCCGGCGCGACGGGCCTGCACCTCGCGGCTGTCGCTCAAGGCCTGTTGCACGGCGGGGGCCTGTGGATCATTCAGCGCATCGCGCAGCACCGCGACTTCACCGCACTTCTGCACGGCGAAGGCGAGCCAGCTCTTGAGTTCGGGGTCGAGCCGGTCTTCACGCTCCAGGTCCACCGGGCTGTGCAACAACGAGCATGAAGTACTGACCCAAAGGTTGTCGCCAAAGCGCTCCTGGGCCGGTTGCAATTGCGCCAGCGCCTGTTCCAGCTCGCAGCGCCAGACGTTGCGACCGTTGACCAGGCCCACCGAGAGAATCTTGTAGGTCGGCAGGCGGTCCAGCACCTGGCCCAGTTGTTCCGGGTCACGTACCGCGTCGATGTGCAAGCCGTCCACCGGCAGGCTCACCGCCAGGCCGAGGTTGTCTTGCAGGCCGCTGAAGTAGGTGGCCACGAGCTTTTTCAACGGCGAATACTGGAGGCTGTGGTAAGCCCGCTCGAAGGCGCTCCTCCAGGCCAGGGGCAGGTCCAGGGTGAGGATCGGCTCGTCGATCTGCACCCATTCCACGCCTTGGGCCTTGAGGCGGTTGAGGATTTCACCGTAGACCGGCAACAGGCGCTCCAGCAGGTCGAGCTTGTCGAACGCCCCGCCCTTGGCCTTGCCCAGCCACAAGTAGGTCAACGGACCGATGATCACCGGTTTGACCTGGTGGCCCAAGGCATGGGCCTCGTCCACTTCGTCGAACAACTGTTCCCAGCTCAGGGCGAAGGTCTGGTCGGCGGAAAACTCCGGGACCAGGTAGTGGTAGTTGGTGTCGAACCACTTGGTCAGTTCCTGGGCGTATTGCGCCTGGCCGTGCTCGGCACCGCAGCAACTGGCCGTGGCGCCACGGGCCATGGCGAACAGGGTGTCGAGGGTCGGTCGGCCCTGGGCATCCAAGGTGCCGTGGAAACGTTGCGGGACCGCGCCCAGGGTCAAGGTGTGGCTGAGCACCTGGTCGTACCAGGCAAAGTCGCCGACAGGCAGCAGGTCGATGCCGGCGTCTTTCTGCAGTTGCCAGTGCCGGGCCCGCAGTTCACAACCCACGGCTTGCAACGCAGCCGGGGCCAGGTCGCCCTTCCAGTAGGCTTCGAGGGCTTTTTTCAATTCGCGGTCGGCGCCGATGCGGGGAAAACCGAGGGTGTGGGCCAGGGCCATGGTGTGCGTCCTCCTGTAAAAGATGGCGCCATTATCGACAGCTCGACCTGCATGAGACAAACTCAACCTTTTCGTGTTGATCACAAGTTTTACTCATGGAGCAACTCCGGTGCTTGAACTCCGTCACCTCAAGACCCTGCACGCCCTGCGCGAAGCCGATAGCCTGGTCGAAGCCGCCGAACGCCTGCACTTGACCCAGTCCGCCCTCTCCCACCAGTTCAAAGAACTGGAAGAGCGCCTGGGCATGCAGTTGTTCGTGCGCAAGACCAAGCCGGTACGTTTCACCAGCGCCGGCCTGCGCCTGTTGCAACTGGCCGATGCCGCCCTGCCGTTACTGCGCAGTGCTGAACGGGACATCGCCCGTCTGGCGGGCGGCACCGCCGGGCGCCTGCACATGGCCATCGAGTGCCACAGCTGCTTCCAGTGGCTGATGCCGACCATCGACCAGTTCCGCGATGCCTGGCCGGAAGTCGAGCTGGACCTGGCCTCGGGTTTCGCCTTCGCCCCCTTGCCGGCCTTGGCCCGGGGCGATCTCGATTTGGTGGTGACCTCCGACCCGCTGGAACTGGCCGGCATCACGTACGTGCCGCTGTTCACCTACGAAGCGATGCTCGCCGTCGCCAACCAACATCGGTTGGCGGGCAAACCCTACATCGTGCCCGAGGACCTGATCAGCGAAACCCTGATCACCTACCCGGTGGAGCGAGACCGGCTGGACATCTTCACCCGTTTCCTGGAACCGGCCGACATCGAACCGGCCCAGGTGCGCACCTCCGAGCTGACGGTGATGATGATGCAACTGGTGGCCAGCGGGCGTGGCGTCTGCGGCATGCCACACTGGGCGCTGCATGAATACAGCTCGCGGGGCTACGTGAAGGCCAAGCGGCTGGGGGAGAAAGGTCTGTTCGCCACCCTGTACGCGGCGGTGCGCACCGACATGCTCGACGCGCCGTACATGCGCGATTTTTTGCTGACGGCCAAGGACACGTCGTTTTCCACACTGGATGGAGTCAGTGCCGTTCGGTGAAGCACATTCCTTGTGGCGAGGGGATAAATCCCCTCGCCACAAATAAAGCTCAACAGCCATGGCCGGTTGGTTTACAGCTCTAGCCACATATGGATTTTGTCGAGGTACTCGTCGTCCACGCGAATCGCCATCGGTTCGAGACCGTACAGGACGAAGCCGCAGCGCTGGTAGAGCTTGAGCGCCGGGTCGTTGCCCGCGGTGACGGTCAGTTGCACCAGGCGCAGGAAGGTGTGGCGCCGGGCTTCGTCGAGGGCCGCCTGCACCAGTTGGTAGCCGAGGCCCCGATGGCGATGTGCGTCGGCGACGTACATGCCGAACAACAGCGCCTTGTGCCGGGCTTTTTCCCGGGGTTCCAGGGCCAGGCCAACGATGCCGACCAGTTCTTGCTCGACAAACGCCCCCAACAGCACATCGAGCCGGCTGCCCAGGCGTGACTCCCACCAGTTGATGGGCAACTTCGCCCGCTCGCCGACGCTGGAGGTGAAAGCCTGGGGGTGCAAGGCGTACGCCTGGAGCATCAGCTCGCGATACACCAGGGCATCGCCGGCCCGCAGGCGTCGAATGTTCACGCCGAACGCCGTTGCTCAAGCATCAGGCGCAGCGCCAGGGCACCGAGGACAAACCCCATGAAGTAGCGCTGCACCGCCAACCAGCGCGGGTTGTGGACAAACCACGAGGCAATGCCGGCGGCGAACAGGGCGATCAGCAGGTTGACGCTGAAACTGACGCTGATCTGGGTCAGCCCGAGGATGATGCTCTGGGTGAACAGCGAGCCGTGTTCGGGGCTGATGAACTGCGGGAACACCGACAGATAGAACACCGCGATCTTGGGGTTCAGCGCACTGGTGAGAAAGCCCATGGTGATCAGCTTGCGTGTCGAGTCCGCCGGCAACTGCTGGGCCTCGAAGGGCGAACGCGCCCCCGGCTTCACCGCCTGCCAGGCCAGCCACAACAGGTACAACGCGCCGGCCCATTTCAACACTTCATAGGCCATGGGCACCGCCAGGAACACCGCCGTCAGCCCCGCCGCGGCGGCGAACATGTGCACGAAGAACCCCGCCACCACGCCCAACAGCGACGTGACGCCGGCCTTGCGGCCCTGGCAGATCGAACGGGAAATCAGGTAGATCATGTTCGGGCCGGGTGTCAGTACCATCAGCAACGCGGCGGCGGCGAAAATCAACAGGTCCGGCAATGGAATCATGGGCGTCATTCCTTGAAGCGTGAATCAGCGAGCGGCGAGGTGTGTCGCTCGATAAAACGGCAGGATCACCTCGCCTGTCAACGGTGCGAGCACAAGATCGCTGTCGCCGACCGGGTCGATCCAGCACACCTCTTCGATTTCGGCCGCCGGCGAAACCGGGGCGTCGATGTTCAGCAAAAACACCTCGGCCTGCACGATGAACCCCGGTTCGTTGGCCGCCGGCGCGCTGAACACACCCAAGTGGCAGGCCTGGGCCGGGTCGATCCGCAACCCGAGCTCTTCTTCCAGCTCCCGGGCCAGCGCCTGCACCGGTTGTTCATGGGCCTCGATCTTGCCCCCCGGTTGCATGAAGGCCCGGGTGCCGCGCTTGCGCACCAGCAGGGTTCGCCCGTCCGGCCCGATCAAGAGGGCGGCGGCGATGCGGATGAGGGAGGTGGTCATGATGAGTCAAAGCCTCGGGCAGAAAAATGCCGGGGAGATTACAGACCAAAGCCGCAGGGAGCAAAGCCTGGCGCTGGACTGAAATTCAACACATTCCCCCTGTGGGAGCGAGCTTGCTCGCGATAGCGTCCGGTCAGTCGACACTGCAGTCACTGACACTCCGCTATCGCGAGCAAGCTCGCTCCCACAGTTTGAACAGTGGCATCTTCAGAACCGTATCACCCCAAAATCGGCTTCGGCGCCGAAGGGTCGGCCAGTTCTTCGGGGATCTTGACGAACACGCTGTACCGGGCCCCTTCCATCGACTCGAAGGCGATGAGCTTTTCCACCAGCGGGCCGCTCAGGACCTTGCCGGCGTTGAGCAGCAGCATGCCGTTGTCGGCGTTGAGGTTGCGCGCCAGGATCATGCCGGCCACCAGTTCGCGGGTGTTCATGACCTTGACCGTCGGATCCGACAAAGTCACATCTTCCAGGTACTCGCCGCAGGCCTTGATGAAATCCTCGACCATGCCAGGGTCGTACAGCTTGCCGGCGTATTTACGGATGTAGACCAGCGCTTCGTCGCTGTTCATCTGTCGTTCGAGGATCAACCCGCGCTGCAGCTCGATGAAATCCACCGCCAGTTTCAACAGCCGCGAACCGAAGGGAATGGCCTCGCCCTTGAGGTGCTCGGGGAAACCACTGCCGTCCCAGCGCTCCTGGTGATGGCGGATGATCCGGGCCGCGTCCTTCATCGGGTCCAGGGTCATCAGCAGCGATTCGCTCTGTTTCGGATAGGACCGATAGAGATCGAGTTCATTGTGGTGCAGCAGGTCGGCGGGCGTGACCATCATATTGTCGGTCCAGCTCAGCTTGCCGATGTTGTAGAGGGCCGCGGCCATGGTCAGGTCGCGGTCGGTGGACTCATCGAGGAAATGCAGTCGGCTGTAGACCCTGATCAACTCGATGATCTGCCGGTTGGTCTGCTTGGCCTTGGGCAGGCGCAGGTTGGCGATCAGCGAAAACACCTCGGTGCTGGTCACATAACTGCGCTTGAGCTCGTCGTAGGCCAGGTCGAGCATGTCGGCGGTCTGCTGCAGCTCGGAGGTGCGCGAGGCCACGCGTTTTTCCAGGGTGGCGTTCAGGGTCTTGAGTTGCTGGTTCTGCTCGCGGTTCAGCGCTTCGAGGCGCTGGCGTTCGCTTTCGGAATGCTGGTGGGCCAGGGCCTGGCGCAAGGCCTGTACCAGTTCCTCATCGTTCCAGGGTTTGCTGAGGTAGCGATAGAGCTGCCCCTCGTTGATGGCCTTGGTCATCATGTCCACATCGGCATAACCGGTGAGCAGGATGCGCAACGTCGATGGGTACAGCTTGCGGATCTCGGCCAACAGCGTGGCGCCATCCATGTTCGGCATGCGCGCGTCGGTCATCACCAGGTCGACCGGCCGCTCCTTGAGAATCTCCAGGGCCTTGGCGCCACTGTCGGCCAGCAGGATCTCGTACGGCTGGCTGCGCAATAGCCGACGCAGGCTATTGAGAATCGACTCTTCGTCATCGACCAGCAGCACCACCGGCTTCTTTACCGGAACGTCCGGCGATTGATCTTCCATTTGAAACCCCCTCCTGTTCACGACAACCGTTCTACTAGCCCCGAAATACAGCCTAGTAGATTGCGAAAATTTCGACACATTTGCCATCAGTGGCCGAGCGCATCGCGATGAGGCGACTATGCTCTACCCCATGAAGGGCCATGTACAGGCCGATTACTCATGCCAGCGAAAGGGATATCAGATGTTCCCAGGGTTCTATAGTCAGCATCAAAGTGGTGCACGGACATGAGCCTGCCTTTGGATAAAACCAATCGGCGGATCCTCATCGTCGACGACACCCCGACCATCCATGAGGATTTTCGCAAGATCCTCAGCCCCCAGATGAACGCCGAAGACAACCTGAGCAGCGCCGAAGAGGCTCTGTTCGGCGCGCCGGTGGCCGTTGCCGCCATGAGTTTCGTCCTCGATTCGGCGTTCCAGGGCATGGAAGCGTTGAACAAGGTCGAGACGGCGCTGGCCCAAGGACAGCCCTTCGCCATGGCGTTCATCGACATGCGCATGCCGCCGGGCTGGGACGGCCTGGAAACCATCGAACGGCTGTGGCGCGCCGATCCCAAGCTGCAAGTGGCCCTGTGCACCGCGTACTCGGATTATTCCTGGGAAGACATTTCCGAGCGCCTCGAACTGGGCGACCGCCTGCTCATTCTGAAAAAACCCTTCGACGCCATCGAGATCCGCCAGATGGCCAGCGCCCTGACCGTCAAATGGCAGATGACCGAGGACGCGGCGCTGAAAATGGACATGCTCGAACGGGCGGTCGAGGAACGCACCCGCGAGTTGGCCGACGCCAACATCATCGTGCAGAACAGCCCGACCATTCTCTATCGCCTGCGGGGCGAGCCGCCGTTCGCGTTGATGTATATCTCCCATAACATCACCAAGTTCGGTCATTCCGCGGCGCAACTGATCAACGCGCCGGACTGGGCGCAAACCCTGATCCACCCCGACGACCAGGACAAAGTCCAGGAGGCCATGGTCCGCGTCCTCGACCGTGACACTGCCGGGGCCTCCATCGAGTTTCGCATGCGCACTGGCGACGACACGTTCCGCTGGGTGGAGAACCGCTACATTCCGGTGCGCAACGACCAGGGCCTGTTGCTGGAAGTGGAAGGCATCATCCTGGACATCACCGAGCGCAAGCTGGCCGAAGAGAAGATCGCCCTGCTCGCCCGCACCGACGGCCTGACCGGGCTGGCCAACCGCGCCACCATGATCGAGCGCCTGCACCAGGCCTTCGCCGCCGCTCGTCGGGGAGCGGCGCCGTTCGCCATGTTCTACCTGGACCTGGATCACTTCAAACGCATCAACGACACCTTGGGCCATCCCATCGGTGACCTGCTGTTGCAGGAGGTCGCCGCCCGCATCAAGTCCTGCACCCGGGAAAACGATGTGGTGGCACGCCTGGGCGGCGACGAATTCGCCCTGCTGCAACTGGACGTCCATGAAGCGACCCACTGCGCCGCGCTGGCGGGCAAGATCCGTGATGCGCTGGTGGCGCCGTACTCCCTGGACGGCAACGACATACGGATCTCGGTGAGCATCGGCATCGCCTTGTACACCCCACAAAGCCTGAGTGCCGACAGCCTGATGGCGCAATCCGACATGGCCCTGTACCGCTCCAAGGAAAAGGGACGCAACCAGTATCACTTCCACAACGAGGAAATTAACCAGGAAGTCACCGACCGGGTCGCCCTGGCCAACGATCTGCGCCAAGCCATCGAAAACCAGGAACTGCACCTGCACTACCTGCCCGAAGTCGACCTCGGCACCGGCAAGATCCTCGGCATGGGCGTGCAGGTGCGCTGGAACCACCCCCAACGGGGCTGGCTGGAACCGGAGGCCTTCATGCCAGCGGCCGAAAAGACCGGGATCATCATTGGCCTCGGGCACTGGGTGCTGGACCAGGCCTGCCAACAGATGCGCCAATGGCGCGACCAGGGCATGGCGCCGCCGGTGATCGCCATCGACCTGTCCCTGACCCAGCTCAAGACCGGCCCGGAACTGATCTACGACGTGCTGCGCACCACCGCCCGCTGGGAGCTGGCACCCTGGGACCTGCGTTTCGACGTCACCGAAGCCACCCTGGCCCAGACCAAGTGGACCCACAACGACGTACTGCCGCGCCTCTGTGAACTGGGCGTGCAGATCGCCATCGATGACTTCGGCACCGAATACTCCTCGTTCGATTACCTCAAGACCTACCGGGTCAATCACCTCAAGCTCGCCCAGCGCTTTCTCGACAGCGCCAACGCCGACCCCGAGAACGCCACGACGTTGCGGGCGATCATCAACTTCGCCCGGGACGTGGGCATCGGGATCATTGCCGAGGGCGTCGAGACCCAGGAGCAACGCACCACGCTGATGTCCAGTGGCGGCGCGATGCAGGCCCAGGGGCATTACTTCAGCACCGTGGTCGACAGCGGCCAGGCCGCCGAACTGCTCAAGGCCGGCACGATCATTCCCGCGACAGACCACTGGACCCGACCAGCGAGCCAGCTATCGGAGAACAATCCATGAACCCCATGTCGGTGCCTGCCAACCGGCGGATCCTGGTGGTGGACGACACGCCGGCGATCCACCAGGACTTTCGCAAGATCCTCAGCCCCAGCGGCGGCGGCGATGACTCGCTGGACGACACCGAAAGCCTGCTGTTCGGCACCCCGCAGGTCAACCGGCTGCAATTTCAGATCGACTCGGCCTACCAGGGCGAGGAGGCGCTGGAACTGGTCAAGCGCGCCCAGGCCGAAGGCCAGCCCTATGCGCTGGTGTTCGCCGACATGCGCATGCCACCGGGCTGGGATGGCCTGCAAACCATCGAAGAACTGTGGAAAGCCGACCCGCGCCTGCAAATCGCCCTGTGCACGGCCTTCTCGGATTATTCCTGGGAAACCATGTCCGAACGGATCGAGTTCGATGATCAATTGCTGATTCTCAAGAAACCGTTCGACACCTTGGAAATCCGCCAGATGGCCAGCGCCATGACTTGGAAATGGCAGCTGGCCCAGGACGCGGCGCGGAAAATGCGCAGCCTGGAACGTACGATCGAAGAGCGCGTCCAGGAATTGCTCAAGGTGTCCCACCTGCTGCAATACGACGTGCTCACCGAGCTGCCCAACAGCATGTTGCTCGGCGATCGCCTGACCCAGGCCATGGCCCAGTGCCGTCGGCACGACCGGCAACTGGCGGTGATGTTCATCGGCCTGGACCGCTTCAAGCGCATCAACAACGCGCTGGGCCATCCGGTGGGCGACGAGATGCTCAAGCGCGTGGCCCGGGCGCTGGCGAGCGTGGTGCGTGAGTCCGATTCGGTGTTCCGCTACGGTTCCGATGAATTCGTGGTGATCATGGGGGACATCGCCGAGGCGCAGCAAACCAAAGGCGTGGCCGAAAAACTGCTGGCGGCCATCAGCACCCCGCAGCCCATCGACGGCCATGACCTGAGCGTCACCGCGAGCCTGGGCATTAGCGTGTATCCGAGCGACGGGTTCGACGCCGTGGCGCTGATCAAGAAAGCCGAGACGGCGATGCGCAACGTCAAGGAGACCGGCCCCAACGACTACCGTTTCTTCACCGAGGACATGAACCGCCGGGCACGGCAGCAACAGACCATCGAATCGGGCCTGCGCCTGGCCCTGCAACGCAAGGAATTCGTGCTGCATTACCAGCCCAAGCTCGACCTCAAGAACGGCAAGGTGGTCGGTGTCGAGGCATTGGTGCGCTGGAACAGGCCGGAACATGGCCTGGTCTACCCGGGGGACTTCATTCCGGTGGCCGAGGACAGTGGCTTGATCGTTCCGCTGAGCCAATGGGTACTCCAGGAAGCCTGCCAGCAGGCCTGCCGTTGGCAAGCCCAGGGCATGCGGCCGCTGTGCCTGTCGGTGAACATCTCGGCCATCGATTTTCGCCAGCGCGGCTTCGTCGAAGGCATCACCCGCACCCTCAAGGAAACCGGCCTGGACCCGACACAGTTGGAACTGGAGATCACCGAAAGCGTACTGATGCAGAACATCGATACCACGGTCGCCATCCTCAAGGCCATCAAGCAACAGGGGATACGCCTGGCCATCGACGATTTCGGCACCGGTTATTCGAGCCTGAGCTACTTGCAGAAATTTCCGGTGGATGTGCTGAAGATCGACCAGTCGTTCGTCGGGGACCTGAGCATCGACAGCAATGACGCCAAACTGGTGAGCACCATCATCAGCCTGGGCAAGAGCCTGAACCTGCACATCATCGCCGAAGGGGTGGAAACCCTTGAACAGCTTGAATTTCTCAAGAAGCACCAATGCGAGGAAGCCCAGGGTTACTACTTCAGCAAGGCCGTCGAACCGCAGGCCTTTGCCGATTGGATGACCGAGTGGGAAAAACGCCAGAACCCGTTCTCGTGAACAGCTGAGTCCTCAACCAAAAGTTTCAAGGAAAACATCCCATGGCGTCACATGGACTGATTCTGGCTCTCGGCCTGCTCGTGGGAGCAAGCGTAACCGCTCACGCCGCCCCCCTGGATGAACCCCTCAAGCCCCTGCCACCGGTGCCGGCCCTGGACCCCAAGCGCGTCCAGCTGGGGCTGCGGCTGTTCAATGACCCACGGCTGTCGGTCAACAACACCCTGTCCTGCGCCAGTTGCCATCGCCTGGACAAGGGCGGCGCCGACGACAAGCCGTTTTCCCTGGGCTTCGACGGCAAGCCGGTGGAGGTCAATACACCTACGGTGTTCAACGCCGGCCTGAACTTCCACCAGTTCTGGGACGGCCGCGTCGATACGCTGGAAGAACAGGTCCACGAGGTCGTGACCAACCCGGTGGAAATGGGCAGCACCTGGGAGTCGGTGGTCAAGCGCATCGCCGATGATCCCGGCTACGCCAAGGACTTCAAGGACGCCTACCCCGACGGCGTGACCGAGCCCAATATCCAGAGCGCCCTGGCCGACTACGAACGCACCTTGCAAACACCCAACTCGCGTTTCGACCAGTACTTGCTGGGCAATACCGACGCCCTCACGCCCCGGGAAAAGTTCGGTTACCAGCGTTTCAAGGAGTACGGCTGCATCGCTTGCCACCAGGGCGTGAACATCGGCGGCAACATGTTCCAGAAATTCGGGATCATGGGTGACTACATCGGCGACCGGGGCAACCCGACCCGGGCCGACGAAGGACGCTTCAACATCACCGGCGATGAAGCGGACCGCCAGGTGTTCAAAGTGCCCAGCCTGCGCAACGTGGCCGTCACCGCGCCGTATTTCCATGACGGGTCGGCGACGACGCTGGAGCACGCGGTGGAGGTGATGTTCAAGTACCAACTGGGTCGTGAGCCGCTCAAGAACGATACGACACTGATCGTCGAGTTCCTCAAGACCCTGACGGGTGAATCGGAGGGCAAGCCCCTATGACCACTCTGCGCCGCCTCGGTCTTGCCTTCATCGGCCTATTACTGGCTTCGGTCCTGCTGTTCATGTATGTCAATTCGGGGGCCCAGCAGGCCGCCTCGTACATTGAATCCCGCGACCTGATCCGCCTGCTCAAGCAACAGGACGCCATCTGGGACAACGAAGTCCTCAAGTCGCGAATCGCCCTGACCCACAACTATGACCCGCTGGTCTCCCCCCTGCACGAAATGGCACGCCTGTGGCAGCGCCTGGACGCCATCGAATCGGAACCGGGGCGCCACGGGCCGTCGCTCTGGGACGCCCAGCGCGACGAATACCTCAAGTTGGTCAAGGAAAAAACCCGTCTGATAGAACAGTTCAAGTCCCATAACGCGGTGTTGCGTAACTCCCTGGCCTTTCTGCCCACCGGCGAGGACGACATCCAGGGCCAGTTCGCCCGGCTGCCCGACACGTACAAACTGGCGTTGCAGAACGTTGCCATCGACACTTACGATCTGTTGCTCAGCAGTATGGAATTCGCCCAGGTCAGCTCCCCGGAGATCGCAGCCGAGGTCCTGCTGGGTTTGAACCAGTTGGATGTCAACAAGGAGCGGCTGCCTGAGGGGTTGCTTAACTCCATCGAAGTCCTGCGCAGGCACATCGGGGTGATCCTGCGCGAACAACCCAAGGTGAATGAGTTATTGCTGGGCATCGGAGCGATCCCCGTGGCCGATCGCCTGGACACCATCAGCCACCTGCTCGAGACGGACCAGGAAAAAGCCGCCGCCCAGTACGAGCGCAACCACATTTACCTGTTGGTGTTCGCCACGCTCCTGGTCTTGATATTGATCTGGCTGGCGATCCGGTTGATACGCAGCTTCGCCGAAATCAATCGGGTCAACAGCGCCCTGCAAACCGCCAACGATGAGTTGGAACAACGGGTCGAGGAGCGTACCCGCCAGCTCAAGGACACCCAGAGCGAATTGATGGACACCGCCCGCCAGGCCGGCATGGCGGAAATCGCCACCAACGTGTTGCATAACGTCGGCAACGTCCTCAACAGCGTGAACATCTCCGCCGACCTGGTCAGCCGCAAACTGCGCAGCAGCAAGGCCCTGGGGCTGGGCAAGGCGATGCAACTGATCAACGAACACACCGATGACCTCGGGCACTTCCTCACCGAGGACGCCAAGGGCAAGCTGCTGCCCGGCTACCTCAACCAACTGGTCGAGGCCATCGCGTCGGAGCAGCAGAGCCTGACCGATGAACTGGCCCAATTGAGCAAGAGCGTGGACCACATCAAGGACATCGTCTCCACCCAGCAATCCTACGCCGGGGCCAGCAGCCTGCTGGAACCTTTGGTGGTCAGCGAACTGCTCGAAGACGCTTTGCGCATGAACTCCGGCGCCCTGACCCGCCATCATGTTACGGTGATCAAAGAGTACGGCGACGTGCCGCGGATCATGGGCGACAAGCATCGCTTGCTGCTGATCCTGATCAACCTGATCAGCAATGCCAAGTACGCCATGGCCGGGGTGTCCAACGATGCGCGGAACCTGACCCTCAAGGCCGCCGTCGTCGATGGCCAGACCCTGCAAATCAGCGTCAAGGACGAAGGCGAAGGCATCCCGGAGGAAAACATGACGCGCATCTTCGCCCATGGTTTTACCACGCGTAAGGAGGGCCACGGCTTTGGCCTGCACAGCTGCGCATTGGCGGCCATCGAAATGAACGGCCACCTCACCGCCCACAGTGAGGGGCCAGGCAAAGGGGCGACATTCCAATTGCAGGTGCCCCTGAAACTTGCAGAAGGTGAACCATGAACAGCCTGAGTAACCGCCGCATCCTGTTGATCGACGATACACCCGCCATTCATGAAGATTTCCGCAAGATCCTCACCCCGGAGGATGACGGCAACACGGATTTGCAGGACATGGAAAGCGCGCTGTTTGGCGAAGCGCCGAAACCTGCCACCACCGTGTTCGAACTCGACTCGGCCTACGGTGGGCAGGAAGGCCTGAACAAATTGCTGGAGGCCATGGCCAAGGAGCGTCCCTATGCCCTGGCCTTTGTCGACATGCGCATGCCCGAAGGCTGGGACGGCGCCAAGACCATCGAAGAACTCTGGAAGCGCGACCCGCAGTTGCAAGTGGTGGTTTGCACCGCCTATTCGGATTATTCCTGGGATGAATTGCTCGACCGTCTGAATGGCCACGACCGCTTGCTGATCCTGAAGAAGCCGTTCGACAACATCGAAGTCCAGCAGATGGCCAACACCCTGACCACCAAATGGGAAATGACCTCGCGCGCGCAATTGAAAATGAACAAGCTCGAAGACCTGGTAGAACAACGCACCCAGGCTTTCAAACAGGCCAGCGAGCTGCTGCAGATGGAGATCGACGAACGCAAGATGCTGGAAACCCAGTTGGTGCAATCGGAAAAGCTCGCCTCGCTGGGCCAGTTGGCGGCCGGGGTGGCCCACGAGATCAACAACCCGATCGGCTTCATTTCTTCCAACCTGGGGGCGCTGGACGGCTACTTCGGCAAACTCCAGGAAATGCTCACGGCCTACGGCAGCGCCGAGGAAGCCATCGCCTCGCCGGAGCTGGTGGTGAACTTGAGAAAGCTGCGCGAACAGGTGGAGCTGGATTTCCTGGTCGAGGACATCCCCCTACTGATCAAGGAGTCCAAGGATGGCATTGGCCGGGTCGGGCAGATCGTCAAGGACCTGAAGGATTTCTCCCGCGTTGATTCCAGCCAGGAATGGCAGATGGCCAATTTGCAGCAGGGTATGGATTCGACGTTGAACATCGTCGCCAATGAAATCAAGTACAAGGCCGACGTGGTCAAGGAATACACACCCTTGCCGGAGGTGGAATGCCTGCCATCGCAGATCAACCAGGTGATCATGAACCTGATCGTCAACGCCGCCCAGGCCATCGGCCCCGAACGCGGCACCATCACCCTGCGCAACGGGGTCGGTGAAGAAACCGTCTGGATCGAAGTGGCGGACAACGGCTCGGGCATTCCCCCCGAGACCCTGCAGAAAATCTTCGACCCGTTCTTCACCACCAAACCCATCGGCCAGGGCACGGGGCTCGGGCTGTCGTTGTCCTACGGCATCGTGAAAAAACACAACGGCGAGATCACCGTACGCAGCGAAGTCGGCGTGGGCACCACCTTCCGTGTGGAATTGCCGTTGCGGCAGATGAAGCAGGCGAGCTGAGCCACCCCGGCGGTTCAAACGGTGGAAGCGAGTTCCCTCACCACAACTGCCGAGCATCGCCGCCAATCCAATTGTGGGAGCGAGCTTGCTCGCGATAGCGGTAGGTCAGCCAATGCGAGTGTCGAGCGGACGACTGCCATCGCGAGCAAGCTCGCTCCCACAGGTTTTCTGGCGCTCGTTTTTCATCCAACACACAGCCCCTGTGGCAAGCTCCCTCACCACAACTGCCGAGCGTCGCCGCCAATCCAATTGTGGGAGCGAGCTTGCTCGCGATAGCGGTAGGCCGGCTGCTTCGCAGCCCAGCGGGAGCAAGCACCCTCGCCACAAGCTGAATTCCAAGCTAATGTCTCGCCAATCGCTCCCCCAAGGAAACCGTATGAGCCTGTCTCTGCTGAGTCGTTACGCCTTCTTTGCTGGCTGTGTCATCTTCACCCTCGCCAGCCTGCCATTCCTGCAACACGACTGGCTCTGGCCCATTGCGCTGGTGACCGGGCTGCTGAGCCTGTTGGGAGTGTTCGACCTGCTGCAAAGCCGTCATGCCGTACGGCGCAACTACCCGATCCTGGGCAACATCCGCTATCTGGTCGAAGGCATCCGCCCGGAGATCCGCCAGTACCTGCTCGAATCCGACAGCGACGCCCTGCCCTTCTCCCGGGCCCAACGCTCGCTGGTGTACTCCCGGGCCAAGAACGAAAGCGCCGACAAGCCGTTCGGCACCTTGATCGACGTGTACCAGACCGGCTTCGAATTCATCGGCCATTCCATGCGCCCGGCCCCGCTGAGCGACCCCAGCGGTTTTCGCGTGATCGTCGGCGGCCCGCAGTGCACCCAGCCGTACTCGGCTTCGGTGTTCAACATCTCGGCCATGAGCTTCGGCTCCCTGAGCGCCAATGCCATCCGGGCGTTGAACCAAGGCGCGAAGCTGGGCAACTTCGCCCATGACACCGGCGAAGGCAGTATCAGCCCCTACCACCGCGAACACGGTGGCGACCTGACCTGGGAACTGGGCAGCGGCTATTTTGGCTGTCGCACCAGCGACGGGCGCTTCGACCCCGAGCGCTTCGCCGCCCAGGCACAGAACCCGCAGGTGCGGATGATCGAAATCAAGATGAGCCAGGGCGCCAAACCCGGCCACGGCGGGATCCTGCCCAAGCACAAGGTCACCCGGGAAATCGCCGAGACCCGTGGCATCCTCATGGGCGAGGATTGCGTGTCCCCGTCACGTCACAGCGCGTTTTCCACCCCCATCGAACTGATGCAATTCGTCCAGCAACTGCGTGAGCTGTCCGGGGGCAAACCGGTGGGCTTCAAATTCTGCCTGGGCCATCCCTGGGAATTCATGGGCATCGCCAAGGCGATGCTGGAAACCGGGATCCTGCCCGACTTCATCGTGGTGGACGGCAAGGAAGGCGGCACGGGCGCGGCGCCAGTGGAGTTCACCGATCACATCGGCGTGCCGCTGCGCGAGGGGCTGTTGTTCGTGCACAACACCCTGGTGGGCCTGAATCTGAGGGACAAGATCAAGCTCGGTGCCAGCGGCAAGATCGTCAGTGCCTTCGACATCGCCAGCGTCCTGGCCATCGGCGCCGACTGGGCCAACGCTGCGCGCGGCTTCATGTTCGCTATCGGCTGCATCCAGTCCCAAAGCTGCCACACCAACAAATGCCCCACCGGCGTCGCCACCCAGGACACCTTGCGCCAGCGCGCCCTGGTCGTCCCGGACAAGGCCCAGCGGGTCTACAACTTCCACCGCAACACCCTCAAGGCCCTGGCCGAAATGCTCGCCGCCGCCGGGCTTGAGCATCCTTCGCAGCTGCAACCCAAGCATTTGGTTCGGCGGATGTCGGCTACCGAGGTCAAGTTGTTCTCTGAGTTGCACGTGTTTCTGAAGCCGGGGGAATTGCTGACCGGCGAGGTCAATGGGGCGTTTTATTCGCGGATGTGGCAGATGGCGCGGGCGGACAGTTTTGAGCCTTTGGAAGCGGGGGCTGCGTAACCGTGAACGGAGGGCCCGAAAACCTCGAATGACCGAGGTGTCGGCGCTTCCCACCTGTCAACTCTGACAGTAGACGGCTATGTCCCTTCAATTGAACATCCCTTCAGAGTTCAATTGCAGGGACGATACTATGTTGACGCGCCGCGATCTGGTGAGCATCACATCACTCTGTGCAGCATTGGCCTCGTTGCCTCTGCCTATCTCGGTATTGGCCAGCGACGTGAAGCCCGACACCCCGCTCCCCTTCAGCTTTGACACACTGATCCAGCTCGCCGAAGCAACGGCGCTCAAGCCCTACGTCAAGTCGACCGCTGTCCCCGAGCACCTGCTGGCGAACATCGATTACGAGGTGCTGGGCAAGGTTCGATTCGACAGCGCACGTGCGCTTTTTGCCAACGGGCCCGGCCAGTACCCCGTCACCTTCTTCCATATGGGAAAGTTCTTTCGCACCCCGGTCAAAATGCATGTCGTCACCGACGGCGTCGCCCATGACATCCCTTATGACAAAACGCTCTTCGATATGCCCGCCGACAGCCCGGCCCAGGCACTCGCGCCCAATAGCGGCTTTGCCGGTTTGCGCCTCCAGGAAAGCCGGCTGGGCAAGCAGAAGAATCTCGACTGGAAGCAGAACGATTGGGTGGCATTTCTCGGCGCCTCCTATTTTCGAGCCATAGGAGAACAGTACCAATACGGCCTTTCTGCGCGGGGGATCGCATTGAACGTCGCACAAGCGGGTATGGCCGAAGAGTTTCCCACCTTCACCGATTTCTGGATCGAGACACCCGCCGACAATCGCCAGCCGAGCATGACCCTGTACGCACTGCTCGACGGTCCCAGCCTGTGTGGTGCCTATCGCTTCGTGATCAACCGCACCAAAGGGGTGATCATGGACATCGAAACGGCCCTGTTCCTGCGTCAGAACGTCGATCGCTTCGGCATCGCCCCGCTGACCTCCATGTACTGGTTTAGCGAAGCGGCCAAGCGTACCGCGGTCGACTGGCGCCCAGAAATCCACGACTCCGATGGCCTGGCGTTATGGACCGGGACGGGTGAGCATATCTGGCGCCCGCTCAACAATCCTCCGCGCACCATGGCGTCGGCGTTTTCGGACAAGCAACCACGAGGTTTCGGGCTCCTGCAGCGCGACCGCAATTTCGATCACTACCTGGACGGCGTGAATTATCAGCGTCGCCCCAGTTTGTGGGTCGAGCCGCTCGGAGACTGGGGGGAAGGCAGCGTCCAACTGGTGGAAATTCCCACTGACGATGAAATCCACGACAACATCGTCGCGATGTGGGTACCCAAGGAACCCGCCGAGGCAGGTCATCAATACCGGTTGAAATATCGCCTGCACTGGCTGGCCGACGAGCCCTATCCCTCCGATCTGGCACGTTGTGTAGCGACACGGCTAGGGAACGGAGGCCAACCTGGCCAGCCACGTCCCAAGGGTGTGCGTAAATTTGTCGTGGAGTTCGCGGGCGCTCCGCTGAAAAAGCTGCCCTTCGGCGTGAAACCCGATGCCGTGCTCTGGGCTTCCAGGGGAACGTTTTCAAACGTGTTCACCGAACCCGTGCCGGATGACGAGGCGGGCCATTGGCGTGCTCAGTTCGATCTGAATGTCGAAGGTGGCGACCCTGTGGAAATGCGCCTGTACCTGGGTCTGCAGAGCGAAACGCTCTCAGAGACGTGGCTTTATCAATATCACCCGTTCGAGCCGTCATAAGCTGCGGTGACGCAGCCAGTGCTCAACCTGACGTGCATACGAAGGGTCTGACACCATGAATCTGATGCGCCTTGCCACAGCCGTCCTGCTCGGTACGCTGGCTGCGTTGCTCTGGCTCGAGTCTACGACCGACGCCGATGGCGGCTTGGTCAGGCATAAAAACGCCTTTATAGAACAGTTGATCGGGCGGATGACCCTCGAAGAGAAAGCCGGTCAGCTGACTCAAATGGGTATGCAACCCACCCCCACCGGCCCGGTGGTGGATAACAAAAGTTCGCGACCCCTTGCCCTCACTGATGTCGGTTCTGTGCTGGGCGTGTATGGCGCCGAGGACACCCGAAAACTGCAACGCGAAGCCGTCGAAGGCTCGCGCTTGCATATCCCACTGCTGTTCTCCTTCGATGTGATCCACGGCTTCCGAACCCTCTTCCCCGTGCCGCTGGCCGAGGCATCGGCCTGGGACCCTGACTTATCACGACGCACCGCAAGGGCCGCCGCCGCCGAAGCAACGGCAGCAGGCGTACACTGGACCTACGCGCCCATGGTGGACATTGCGCGAGATCCCCGCTGGGGCCGGGTGGTAGAAGGCGCCGGGGAAGACCCGTTTCTGGGTGCGGCGCTGGCCGCTTCACGCGTCCGCGGTTTTCGTGGCGACGGAGCTCCCGACACCTCGAAGATGCTCTCTACCGCGAAACATTTCGTCGGTTACGGTGCGGCCGAAGGGGGGCGCGACTACAACACCTCTGATATGTCCGAACGCACACTGGAGGAAGTTTATCTCACGCCATTTCGTGCAGCCGTGCAGGCCGGCGTCGATGCGATCATGCCCGGATTCAACGAAGTAAATGGCGTGCCGATGCATGCTAATCAATCGTTGCTTAAGGATAAGTTACGCAACGACTGGGGGTTTCAGGGAGTTATCGTCAGTGATTACAGTGGCATCCACGAACTGATTCTGCACGGTATCGCATCGACGTCCCGAACCGCCACGTTGCGGGCATTCGACGCGACGGTCGATATCGATATGGTGGGCGGCGACTACGCTAGCGAGCTACCGACATTGGTGCGCAACGGTCAACTTTCAGAACGCCAACTGAACGATGCAGTACGACGAATCCTCCTGGTCAAGCAGCGGCTGGGGTTGTTCGAGGATCCCTATCGCTACAGCGATCAGGCGCGTGAACGGGCGTTGCTGCTGACCCTCCCCACCCGTGCGCTGGCCCGGGAAGCCGCGCAAAAATCCATCGTTCTATTGAAAAACGACCACTCGCTGCTGCCGCTGTCCAAGCAACTGCGCAAGCTTGTCGTAGTCGGGGCCTTGGCGAACGATGCGTCATCCACATTGGGCCCCTGGTCAGGCGTGGGGCGGGCCGAAGAGTCGATCACCGTGCTGGAAGGCATAAAACGCGCCGTAGCATCCACAACCCAGATCGTCTACCGACCTGGAGCCTCCCCCGACGACACCAACCTTGTGGATATCGACCAGATCCAGCGCGACGCCAGGGACGCCGATGCGGTGGTTGCCGTACTCGGCGAAACAGCACAGATGAGTGGCGAAGCCCGCAGCCGCGCCTCCCTTGGCTTGCCTGGCGCGCAGAACGCACTGCTCGCTCAGTTGCTCGAAACCGGCAAACCGTTGGTGGTCATCCTGATGAATGGCCGCCCACTGGCCATACCCTCCCTCGACGAACAGGCACCGGCAATCCTCGAAACCTGGTTTCTGGGTTCGGAAATGGGCCATGCGGTAGCCGATGTGCTATTTGGCGATTTCAATCCCAGCGGCAAACTTCCCATCACCTTTCCACGCTCGGTCGGACAGATCCCTCTTTACCAGGGTCACAAGAACACCGGTCGACCACCGAGCAAAACCAGTGTCTTTTCTTCCAAGTACATGGACGAACCCTGGACCCCGCTCTACCCGTTTGGTCATGGCTTGAGCTACACCACCTTCACCTATGGAACGCCAACCCTCAGTAGGCAGCGCCTGGCCTTCGACGAAACGCTGACGGTACAGGTGACGGTCCGCAACAGCGGTCAACGAGCAGGTGACGAAACAGTTCAGTTGTATTTGCGCCAGAACACCGCAAGCGTGACGCGCCCCGTGCGGACATTGCGTGGTTTTTCCAAGGTTCGACTGGTGCCCGGCGAATCGAAGACCGTCGAGTTTTTACTCGATCAGGACGACTTCGCGTTGCTGGGCACCGATTATCTGCGACTTGTCGAATCCGGGACATTCACTGTTTTCGTCGGGGGTAGCTCCACCACGGACAATCAGGCCAGTTTCGAGGTGACCAAAGGCGCCCAACTGATGGGGCGCGGCTCGGCCATTCCGCGGTGGTTACGCGACGATACGCCCGTGCGTTAAGTCTTCACTGCCGCTCGAAACGACCAAACCACATATCAGGTGCCGAAGCGTTATGCCTTGAGAGCGTCGTGCGCCCCAACCGGACAGTCTGCACATCCGCACGCCTGAACTCATCCAAGGGCTCATCGACTTCATCGCTCGAACCCGGCCGATGAAAAGATACTTGCGAGACATCGGCATTATCAGCGGCAACGTACATGGAACGGACAGCGGCGAAAGGCCTGTCCAGAGTCGATGGCCGGTTATGGGAATAATCCAGCACGGCACGTTGCTGATTGATTTCGACTATTTTCATGCTGCCGTGAGAGCCGTCTCGATAGTCGAGCTCAAACGTCCAGGTTGCCGGTACGAACTCAACCTTTGCCAAATCGACTACAGGTCGAAGAGCCTCTTCGATCGGGCCAACGAGAAAAGACGTGCCATATGCGCCCGTTTTGAGATGAGGTGCCGCAAGCGGCTTGAGACGCCAATACCCATCCGTGGGGTAAAATACCAGGAACTCCTCGGGAGCTTGTTCCGGCCGGTGCTTGTCTTTAAGGAACACCTGAACCAGATGCACGGTGCCTTGTTGCTCGCCCAGGACATTGACATCGACGGATTGAGCACGCCAGAAACGCTCCAGCGTAATCCCGTTGACCAGGAGCTCATCCGATTCCCAAAGCACCCTGCGCCAGGGGGTGAAGGTAAATACCGGGTCCTGTGCATTGGCGCTTCCATCGAAAGAGCAACCGGAAAAATCCGGGGCCGACCGATCTGATCCCAGCGAGTCGATGTAGGCCGGATGCAACGCTTCGATTCGGAACGTCTGGATGGCGTTTCCGACCAGTTTCACATAAACGTTGTCCTCCTCCGCACAGCCCGTCGGATACGTAGCGTTGATGACTGTTACCCAATCATCGCCACTGCGTATCGTCGCACATCCGATCAACAGCGCAGCGAAGACAATCCCCCATGCTATCCGCTTCAGGGTCTTTTCCGGTGCACGGGTTAAAGCGCAAAACGGCTGGCCTAATGAGAAATACATCGGGAGTTACCGTGATTTCGGAAGTATCCCCCGACCATAACCCTCATGATTTGAACGACGCTACTGTCAAACCTGACAGTAGCGTTGCCGCTACAGGGCCTGAGGGACCGCAGCTATGAAACCGAACCCACCGAGCCCTGCGCCTCCCCCGTCGGCTGCAACTTGAAGGTGTAGAACAGCACCGTCAGCAGCACCAGAAACGCCGGCCCCACATACAGCGCCACGCGGGTATCCGGGAAGTACGCCATCAACCCCACTACCAGCACCAGGAACGCCAGTGCCAGATACGAGCTGACCGGGTACAGCCACATGCGGTATTTCAACGCCGCACGCTCCGAAGCACTCAAGCTTTTGCGGAATTTGAGCTGGGCCAGCAGGATCATTACCCAGGTCCAGATCGCGCCGAAGGTGGCGATGGAGGTCACCCAGACGAAGACCTTTTCCGGCACCAGGTAATTGAGCAACACGCCCAGCAGCAACGCGGCGATGGATAGCAGCAATGCTCGACGCGGCACGCCGTTGGTCGAGGTCTTGGCGAAACCGGCCGGGGCCTGGCCGTTCTGCGCCAGGCTGTAGAGCATCCGCCCGGTGCTGAAGATGCCGCCGTTGCAGGACGACAGTGCGGCGGTGATCACCACGAAGTTGATGATGCCGGCGGCGGTCTTGATGCCCAGACGCTCGAAGGTCATCACGAACGGGCTGCCCTGGGTGCCGATCTCGTTCCACGGGTAGATCGACAGAATCACGAACAGCGCGCCGACGTAGAACAGCAGGATCCGCCAGAACACCGAACCGATGGCGTTGGGGATGGTTTTCTGTGGGTTCTTCGCTTCACCGGCGGTCAGGCCGATCATCTCCACGCCCAGGTAGGCGAACATGACCATTTGCAGCGACATCAACACGCCGGACACGCCGTTGGGCATGAAGCCGCCGTGGGCCCAGAGGTTGGAAATGCCCAGGGCCACACCGTCGTTGCCGAAGCCAAAGGCGATGATGCCGACGCCGCCGATGACCATGGCAATGATGGTGACGATCTTGATCAGGGCGAACCAGAATTCGAATTCGCCGAAGGCCTTGACCGCGATCAGGTTGATCGAGCCCATGCTGACCAGTGCCGCCAAGGCCCAGATCCAGCGTGGCACGTCGGGGAACCAGATGCCCATGTACACCGCCACGGCGGTGATCTCCGCCACACAGGTCACCAGCCACAGGAACCAGTAGTTCCAACCGGTCAGGAAACCTGCCAGTGAGCCGAGGTAATCCTGGGCATAGCGGCTGAACGAACCGGCCACCGGGTTGTGCACGGCCATTTCACCGAGGGCGCGCATGATCACCAGGATCGCCAGGCCGCCAATGATGTAGGACAGCATGATCGCCGGGCCGGCCATTTCGATGGCCTTGGCCGAACCGAGGAACAGCCCGACACCGATGCAGGCGCCAAGCGCCATCAGGCGGATATGCCGCTCGCCGAGTTCACGTTTGAGCGGACCGCCCTGAGCGGTCTCGCCATGGGGCAGATGATTGCCGACAGGCATAGGGATACAACCTCGTCTTGTTATTGGATTAGCCACCGAGTGTCCAAAGCCACAGGCCGGTAAGCCTGCCGCCTTGCCGAAACCGGGTCTGTCTTGTGGGCAGACCGTCCTGTGGAACGACAACCTCAGGATCAGCGGGTCGTGCAGTATAAAAAGCCAGGGATAGAGAGATTCACTGTAAAACCAGGGAAATTCAGGGATAAGCCTGCGCCAGAATCGGCTTTTAGAGAGGTGTTGTCTGGTATTCAGGTCATTCGGAAACGCCGCGGAGTATTGCACAGTGGTGGTGCAGCGTCATGTTTTGGCATGGAGCGATGGCTCTAGCGCAAGGCTTTCAGACATCACGTCCCTCGCCGAGCCACACTGTGTCCCACAGTGGATAATTGCCAATGCGATCCACCAAACCTGCACGAAGCGGATTGGCAATGATGTAGCGTGCGCAAGGCCGTAGGTCCTCGTTGTCCCGGATCGCGCGGTCATGGAAGCCGCTTTGCCAGAACGCGCCCTTCCTGTTCATTGCTCGGTTGATTGTGAGCGTGCTGCGGGATTTGACCATCTGCATCACATGAGTGAGCTGAGCCTGCTCTAGCTGCACCAGCCAATGCAGGTGATCCGGCATCACAACCCAGGCCAGCGAATTGACCTGGCCTCGCTCATGGGCCAAGCGCATTTCTGCCACCAATAAGCGGCCCAACTGCCAGTTCTTGAAGATAGGTATGCGTCGGTGAACGACCGTAGTGACGAGGTAACCTCGCCCCGGTTCCGAAGAGCGTCCGCGACGCAAGCGATGGGAGTTTGGGCGTGGAGGATGCATGCCTTGGCTTCCTGTGGTTGGGAGACCTACTTACGGTAGCCTCTCCCACGACGATCCGATGCGATGATGGTTGAGCGACTTTTCCGAAAACGACGTAGTACCCGTGGCGAGGGAGCTTGCTCCCGCTGGGGGCGAAGCCGCCCTCGCTTTTCAACCGCTGAAAACACTTCAACCATGCCGCCGTTGCGTCTGCTGCACAGCCGAGCGGGAGCAAGCTCTTATCAAACAAAAAATAACCCATTGTTTTTGCTTCTAAAAATCATGCTGCTTTGACTAATTGCATGCCCAACTTGCGGGCCTTGCGCTCCAGAGCCCGCAATTGGCGTCCCCGGCTTTTCTCCTCAAACTCTTCTATCCCTTTCTCAACGTAGGGCTGGCCTTTGGTGAGCATGGCGTAAATCAATCGCGCCAGTTGATGAGCCGTCGCCTTGATCGCACAACTGGTGTCCATCCGCGTCAGGCGGGCACGGTGACTGGCGCCAATAAAACTTTTGTCCTGCCGGGCGTTTGAGGCCGCTTGCTTGAGGGCTTGGGCGGCTCGATTGATGACTTTAG
>NZ_FOKH01000060.1:0-2646 GCF_900111955.1 Pseudomonas sp. NFIX10
GCCCTGCGCCCGTGGTTCGACAAGTACGGCGACGCAGCCCCACAATTGATCAACATGTACGGCATCACCGAAACCACCGTGCACGTGACCTACCGTCCGCTGTCGCTGGCGGACCTGGAACAGGACGCCAGCAGTCCGATTGGCGAGCCGATTGCCGACCTGTCGTGGTACTTGCTGGACGGCGACCTCAACCCCGTGCCGAAAGGCTGCGTCGGTGAACTGTACGTCGGTCGTGCCGGCTTGGCCCGGGGTTACCTGAACCGTGGCGATCTCACTGCGTTGCGGTTTATTCCCGACCCGTTCGGCGACAGCGGCGCACGCTTGTATCGCACCGGCGACCTGGCGCAGTACCGCAGCGATGGCGTCATCGAGTACGTCGGTCGCATCGACCACCAAGTGAAAATCCGTGGGTTCCGCATCGAACTGGGCGAGATCGAAGCGCGCCTGAATGCCCTGGCGTCGGTGCGCGAAGCGCTGGTGTTGGCCCAGGAAGGGCCGAGCGGCCAGCAACTGGTGGCTTACGTCATCCCGGCCCACGCCACCGAAGACGCCGCTGGCCTGCGCGAGCAGCTCAAGACCCAGCTCAAGGCTGACCTGCCGGACTACATGGTGCCGACGCACTTGCTGTTCCTCGAACAATGGCCACTGACCGCCAACGGCAAGCTCGACCGCAAGGCCTTACCCACCGCCGACGCCAGCCAGGTCCAGCAGGACTATGTGGCACCGCGAAGTGAGCTGGAGCAACAGATCGCAGCGATCTGGCAGGACGTGCTCAAGGTCGAACGGGTCGGTCTGAGCGATAACTTCTTCGAGCTGGGCGGCCATTCGCTGCTGGCGACACAGATGGTCTCGCGCATTCGCCAGGCCCTCGGCCTGAACCTGCAACTGCGCCAGTTGTTCGAGAACGCCAGCCTTGAGGCCTGTGTGGCCGCGCTGGTGGACAGCGACGTGGCGCGGCCGGCGAGCATCCCGCGTCTTGCCCGGGACCAGGTGCAATTGCCACTGTCCTACGCCCAGCAACGCCAGTGGTTCCTCTGGCAGATGGAGCCCCACAGCGCGGCGTACCACATTCCGGCGGCGCTGCGGATCCAGGGCGCCCTGGACCTGGAGGCCTTGCAACGGAGTTTCGCCGCCCTGGTGCAGCGCCACGAGAGCCTGCGCACCACCTTCGTCCAGGTCGATGAACAAGCGTTCCAAGTCATTCACGGACAGATGAACCCGGTGGTGATCCCGCAGATGCTCAACGGCGGCAATGAACAGATCCAGGCCTTCGTCCGCCAGCAGATCGCCCAGCCATTCGACCTGCAAAACGGCCCGCTGCTGCGGGTCGGCCTGCTGCGGGTGGCGGCCGACGAACATGTGCTGGTGCTGACCCAACACCACATCGTCTCCGATGGCTGGTCGATGCAATTGCTGGTGCAGGAACTGATCCAGGGTTATGCCGCGTACAGCCAGGGTGAGACCCCGGCATTGGCCGAGTTGCCGATCCAGTATGCCGATTACGCGGTGTGGCAGCGTCAGTGGATGGACGCCGGCGAGCGGGAACGGCAACTGGCGTACTGGACCGATGTATTGGGGGGCGAGCAGCCGTTGCTGGCGCTGCCCACCGACCGGCCGCGTCCGCCCCGGCAGAGCTTTGCCGGCGCACGCCTGGCTGTCGACCTGCCCCAGGCACTGGGCCAACAGCTGCGACAACTGGCCCAGCGCGAAGGCAGCACGTTGTTCATGGTCTTGCTGGCGTCGTTCCAGGCCTTGCTGCATCGCTACAGCGGCCAGTCGGACATTCGTGTCGGCGTGCCCATCGCCAACCGCAACCGGGTGGAGACTGAGGGGCTGATCGGCTTTTTCGTCAACACCCAGGTGCTCAAGGCCGAGGTCGATCCGCAGCAGCGTTTCAGTGCGTTGCTGGCGCAGGTCAAACAGGCGGCCATCGGCGCCGAGGCCCATCAGGACCTGCCGTTCGAGCAACTGGTCGAGGCGCTGCGGCCTGAGCGCAACCTGAGCCACAGCCCGTTGTTCCAGGTGCTGTACAACCACCAGAGCGTTGCTCGCCAGGCACTGCCGTCGTTGCCCGGGCTGGTCATCAAGGCCCAGGACTGGGAAAGCCAGACCGCCCAGTTCGACCTGACCCTCGATACCCTGGAAGCCGAGGGTGAACTCGGTGCGGCGTTGACCTATGCCACTGACTTGTTCGACGCCAGCACTGTGCAACGCCTGGCCGATCACTGGCTGAACCTGCTGCACGGTATCGTCGCCGATCCCCGCCAACGCATCGGTGAACTGCCAATGCTCACGGCCGCCGAGCAACAGCAACACATCGCCCAATGGAACCCGGCGCCGAACAGCTTCTCGGGCGAAGCCTGCCTGCATCAGCGCATCGCCGAACAGGCGCGCTTGCGTCCTGACGCCATCGCCTTGCGTTGCAACGCCCAAACCCTGACCTACGGCGAGCTCAACGCCCAGGCCAACCGCCGCGCCCATCAGTTGATCGCCCACGGCGTCGGCCCGGATGTGCTGGTAGGATTGGCCGCCGAGCGCGGTTTCGACATGTTGGTGGGCCTGCTGGCGATCCTCAAGGCCGGCGGTGCCTATGTGCCGCTGGACCCGACTTATCCCCAGGATCGCTTGGCCTACATGATGCAGGAC
>NZ_FOKH01000021.1:0-119935 GCF_900111955.1 Pseudomonas sp. NFIX10
TCGGTGAACTGGGTCAGCGCCGGCATTTTCAGCTCGGGCATGGTGACCAGGATGCCGATGGCCAGGGCGACGATGGTGCCGATCTTGAGGAAGGTCGACAGGTAGTCCCGCGGCGCCAGGATCAGCCACACCGGCAGCACCGCCGCGACGAAACCGTAGCCGATCAGCATCCAGGTGATCTGGATCCCGGTGAAGGTGAAGGCCTTGGCCCAGACCGGATCGGCGGCGATTTGCCCGCCCAGCCAGATCGAACCCAGCAGCAACAGCACGCCGATGAGCGAGATCTCACCGATGCGGCCCGGGCGGATGTAGCGCATGTAGAGGCCCATGAACATCGCGATCGGGATGGTCGCCATCACCGTGAAGATGCCCCACGGGCTCTCGGCCAGGGCCTTGACCACGATCAGCGCCAGCACCGCGAGGATGATGATCATGATCAGGAAGCAGCCGAACAGCGCGATGGTGCCGGGGATGCGGCCCATTTCCTCGCGCACCATGTCGCCCAGGGAGCGACCGTTGCGGCGGGTGGACAGGAACAGGACCATGAAGTCCTGCACGGCACCGGCCAGCACCACGCCGGCGATCAGCCAGAGCGTGCCGGGCAGGTAGCCCATCTGCGCCGCCAGCACCGGCCCGACCAGCGGCCCCGCGCCGGCAATGGCCGCGAAGTGGTGGCCGAAGAGGATGTGCTTGTTGGTCGGGACGTAGTCCAGGCCATCGTTGTTGAGCACAGCGGGGGTGGCCCGGCGCGCGTCGAGTTGCATCACGTTGTTGGCGATGAAGAGGCTGTAGTAACGGTAAGCGACCAGGTAAATGGCCACGGCGGCGACGACGATCCACAAAGCGTTGATCGCCTCACCTCGGCGTAATGCCACGACGCCCAGGGCGCACGCGCCTACGACGGCCAGCAGTAGCCAGGGCAGATGGCGCAGCAGGCTATTATTGTTTTTCATTTTTATATTCCAGCCAGGGTGGACAAGAAAGATAGCCATTGGAGTTTAGCGCTAACCCGGGCAAAGGCCATACTCGACATTCGTCTGTCTGTTGCCGAACGGTGACGATGCCCTGTCAGTTGGGTCTATAGTCAATGAATCTTCAGAGGGATGCGTCATGAGTGAACGTCGCCGCTTCGTACGAGTTGACTTCCATGCCAGGACCGAGCTGAGCCAAGGCCCGTTCATCTGGCCGGTAGAGTTGCTGGATCTGTCCCTCAAGGGGTTGCTGATCAAGAAACCCGAACCCTGGCTTGGCAATATCGAGCGATCCTTCATGGCCGATATTCATTTGAGCCCTGATGCTGAGATCAAAATGGAAGTTCGCTTGGCCCATGATGACCATGGTCACCTGGGCTTCGCCTGCGAGCACATTGACCTGGACTCCATCGCCCACCTACGCCGGCTGGTAGCGCTGAACGTGGGCGACCAGGACGAGTTGGAGCGGGAGTTGGCGGCGTTGATCCATATCTGAGCAGCCCTGCTCCAGCCCCCAGTATTCGATCGTTCCCACGCTCTGCGTGGGAATGCATCCCGTGACACTCTGCGTCACCCTCCAGAATCGGAACGCGGAGCGTCCCTGGCGGCATTCCCACGCAGAGCGTGGGAACGATCGGTACCTGACACACCGAGTTGTTGGGTTTTAGGGCTGCTGCGCAGCCCAACGGGGATAAATCCCCTCGCCACAGATAAGTCCATTCTCCACAAAGGGCCTTGTACAGCCTTAGGGTTATTCGAACAACGCATCCAACGCCTGCTCCAGGCGTGTCACCGCAATGATCTGCAACCCCGGCGGCGCTTCCTTCGGTGCATTGCCCTTGGGCACGATGGCGCGCTTGAAGCCATGCTTGGCCGCTTCCTTGAGCCGCTCCTGGCCACTGGGCACCGGCCGGACTTCCCCCGACAGCCCTACTTCGCCGAACACCAGCAGATCATGGGGCAGCGGTCGATTGCGCAGACTGGACATGACCGCCGCCATCAATGCCAGGTCGGAGGCGGTCTCCAGTACCTTGACCCCACCCACGACGTTGAGAAACACGTCCTGGTCGTGAGTCGGAATCCCGCCGTGTCGGTGCAACACCGCCAACAGCATGGCCAGCCGATTCTGATCCAGGCCCAGGGTGACCCGCCGTGGGTTCGCCAAGTGGCTGTCATCCACCAGCGCCTGCACTTCCACCAACATCGGCCGGGTCCCTTCCCACGTTGCCATGACCACACTGCCCGGGACTTCTTCCTGGGCACGCGTCAGAAAGATCGCCGAAGGGTTCGAGACTTCTTTCAGGCCCCTGTCGGTCATGCCGAACACACCCAGTTCGTTGACGGCGCCAAAGCGGTTCTTCACGGCACGCAATAAACGCAGGCGCCCATCCGACTCGCCTTCGAAATACAACACGGTATCGACCATGTGCTCCAACACCCGCGGTCCCGCCAACGCACCTTCCTTGGTGACGTGGCCCACCAGGAAAATCGCCGTGCCGCTCTGCTTGGCGTAGCGCACCAGCAACGCCGCGCTTTCTCGCACCTGGGACACGCCGCCCGGGGCCGATTGCAGCTGTTCGGTGAAAATGGTCTGGATCGAGTCGATCACCATCACCTTGGGCTTTTCCACGCGCGCCGTGGCGATGATGGTTTCGATGCAGGTCTCGGTCATGACCCGCAACTGGTCCTGGGGCAAGCCCAGGCGCCGTGCGCGCATGGCGACCTGCTGCTGGGACTCTTCGCCAGTGACGTACAGCGCCGGCATGCGGGTGGCGAGGTTGCACAAGGTTTGCAGCAGGATGGTGGATTTGCCGATGCCCGGGTCCCCACCGATCAGCACCACCGAACCGTCCACCAGGCCGCCGCCCAGCACCCGGTCCAGTTCACCGGACGCGGTGGAAAATCGCGGGATTTCTTCAACGCTGACTTCAGCCAGGGTCTTGATCTGCGCCTGCTGACCGGCCCAGCCCGTGCGCCCGGTGGGGGCCGCCGCGCCGCCGCTTTCCACCATGGTTTCGGTCAGGGTGTTCCAGGCCCCGCATTCGCTGCATTGGCCGGCCCATTTGGGAAAGGTCGAACCGCACTCGGTGCAGCCGTACATGCGCTTTGCCTTGGCCATCTGAACTCCGGGGTAAAAACCGCGATGATAGCCCAGGCAGTGGCTAGCGCGGGGCCGGCATTCTGATTTCGCCCTTGGACAGATCCATTGCGGTATTACCCAATGGGTCCTGGGCCTGCAGATCCGCCCCCTTGGCCTTCAAGGCGTCGAGCAATTCGGTGCGCTTGAACAGCCCGGCATACATCGCGGCGGTCTGTCCGGCACCGTTGCGTTGGTCCGGGCTGCAATCGGTGGACAGCAAGCGACGGGCAATCTGCACTTCGCCCTTGAAAATGGCGCCCATCAGCGCCGTATTGCCACGTTTGTCCTGGGCACAGGCATCGGCCCCCGCGGCCAGCAATCGCTCCACCGCCGGAGCGTGGCCGTGATAAGCCGCCAGAATCAGCGCGGTGTAGCCCTTCTCATCCCGGGTATCGAGCGAATAACCGGCCTCGATAAACGTATCGAGCATCGGCATATCGCCCCGGCGAGCGGCGTCGAAATAATAGTTTTGCAACTGTTCCTGGACCGCAGCCGGTTCGGTGGGTATTGGTTGATCGGCCAGTACGGTCAGTGACCAGGTCGCAAGCATCGACAAGAAGAATTTACCCATCATGACGTCTCCCCATGACTCAAGGCTGTGGGAGCGAGCTTGCTCGCGATGCAGACGCTGCGGTGCGCAGCCAGGCCGAGTCGCCTGAATCGCGAGCAAGCTCGCTCCCACAGGTGGATCAGTCGCTCAGTTTTTCCGCCAGAGCCTTGACCCGGGCCAAGTCACCTTTGGCGACACGTGCCACGCCAGTGCCGTATTCAGGATCGGCCTTGTAGAGGAACGACAGGATGATGTGCTTGCTCTCGTCATCAGTGGTCGCCAAAGAGCCACCAAAGCTTTCGATCAGGTCATCACGTTCTTTCTTGCTGAACGAACGATACAAATCACCGGCCTGCTTGAAGTTCTGCTCGCGCTGGATTTTCGCCTGCTGGGTGCTGCCACTCAGCGCGGTCTGGCTGTAGCGTGCCGCCTGCGGTTCTTCACGAGGCGTCAGGCGGCTCGGCTGGTAATTCACGCCGGTGCTGGTGCTGCCTGGGTTCATCGCACCGTCCTGGTTACCGTTGTTCACCGCCACCTTGGGGGCGTTGATCGGCAATTGCAGGGCATTGGCGCCTAGGCGGTACATCTGCGTATCGGCATAGGAAAACACCCGCCCCTGGAGCAGACGGTCCTCGGAAGGCTCGATACCTGGCACCAGATTCGCTGGCGCCATCGCCACCTGCTCGGTTTCCTGGAAGACATTCGCCGGATTGCGGTTCAAGACCATTTGCCCGACCTTGCGCTCAGGCACGCCCGGCCAGATCTTGGTCGCGTCCAATGGGTCGAAGTCAAACTTGGCAAGGTCTTGCGGATTGAGCACTTGGACATACAAGTCCCACTTCGGGAAGTCGCCCTTATTAATATGACTCACCAGATCATTGGTCATATGGCTGTAATCCTGTCCTTGAACTTTCACAACTTCTTTCGGATCGAGATTTTTCAAGCCCTGCAAACTTTTCCAATGAAACTTCACGTAATGAACATCACCCTTGGCGTTAATCAGCTTGTAGGCATGTACACCGTTACCGTCCATTTCACGGTAACTGGCCGGTGTGCCGGAGTTGGAATACAACTCGGTCAGGGTACGGGTCGATTCTGGAACATGGGAGAAGAAATCGAAACGCCGTGAATCATCGTCCAGGTTGGTCCGCGGATCGGGTTTGAACGCATGGACCATGTCCGGAAACTTGATGGCATCGCGAATGAAGAAAGTCGGGAAGTTGTTGCCCACCAAGTCCCAGTTACCGTCGGCGGTGTAGAACTTCGTAGCGAAGCCACGGGGGTCACGCAGGGTTTCCGGCGAATGATTACCGTGCACCACGGCAGAAAAACGCACGAACACCGGAGTGACCTGACCTGCGGCAAAGACCTTGGCCTTGGTCAGGTCGCTGAGATCGTCGGACACCGTGAATGTGCCGTGGGCGCCGGTACCACGGGCATGCACCACGCGCTCGGGGATGCGCTCACGATCGAAGCGCTGGAGCTTCTGGATCAACTGCACGTCTTGCAGCAGGGTCGGACCGTTGGGACCTGCCGTCTGCGAATTCTGGTTATCACCGACCGCCGCACCGTTGTCCCGCGTGAGGGTGGCCGCGTTGACAGACAAGGATAGAAGGCTCGCGGTCAGCACAAAAAGAGCGCGGCGATGGGAATAAGCCCCGTGGCCAAGGGAAGTGTTCATAGGCATGTTCCTCTGATGTTATAGAGCGCATCCATGTGCGCCATCCAGAGGCTAGTGCCGGGGAAAGAAAAACCTAAATAGAAATGCCGTACCGTACCGATAGAAAAAACGTTATAGGGCCCCCAGGCCGAAACCGCGTATCACGCGCGATTGATGGCACTTTGTAAACTTTTCATCCGAGCCCCGGTCGATAACTGAAGCTTTGTAAGCAGGCGTTTCGAGCAGGACTCGTTGGGCTGATTTACACTGCCACTCATCTTTCATCTGTTACAAGGAATAACTCATGGGCGTGCTAAGCGAGTTCAAGGCCTTCGCGGTCAAAGGCAATGTCGTCGACATGGCCGTCGGGATCATCATCGGCGCCGCTTTCGGCAAAATCGTTTCGTCATTCGTCGGCGATGTGGTCATGCCGCCGATCGGCCTGCTGATCGGTGGCGTGGATTTCAGTGACCTGGCCATCACCCTCAAGGCCGCCCAGGGTGATGCGCCTGCCGTGGTGCTGGCCTACGGTAAATTCATCCAGAGCACCATAGACTTCATCATCGTGGCGTTCGCCATTTTCATGGGCGTCAAGGCCATCAACCGCCTCAAGCGTGAGGAAGCCGTAGCCCCCAGCGCGCCCCCGGTTCCGACCAAGGAAGAGCTGCTGCTGAGTGAGATTCGCGACCTGCTCAAGGCTCAGAACGAGCGGTCCTGAGCCTACCAGTAGTTTTCCACCGCCACCTGGCCCGGACGACGGGTCAGGCTCAGTTGCAGGCCCCTGGCCTTGAGCAGCTTGCGCGTGTCGTCGATCATTTGCGGGTTGCCACACAGCATCACCCGCGAATGCTCCGGTGTCAGTGCTACACCGGCCGCGCGCTCCAGCTCGCCGTTGTCGATCAACGTGGTAATGCGCCCACTGAGCGCCCCCGGGTGCTGCTCACGGGTGACGGTCGCAATGAAACGAAACTTGTGAGCGTACTCGGCCAGGTAGTCGCGCTGGTGCAGTTCGTTGATCAAGTCCTGATACGCCAACTCCCGCGCCTCGCGCACGCTGTACACCAGGATGATCCGCTCGAATTTTTCCCAGGCCTCGAAATCCTGGAGGATCGAAAGAAACGGCGCCACGCCCGTCCCCGTGGACAGCAACCATAAATCCCGGCCATCGACGAAGCGGTCCAGCGTCAGGTAGCCAAAAGCCTGGCGATCCACCAACAGCTCGTCACCCGGTTGCAAGCGGCTGAGTTCGCTGGTGAACTCGCCCTCGGGAACCACGATGGAAAAGAATTCGAGAAACTCGTCGAAGGGCGACGACACCATGGAGTACGCCCGCCAGACGGTGGTGCCGTCCGCCTTGGCGACGCCCAGCCGGGCGAACTGGCCCGCCCGGAAGCGAAAGCCGCGATCCCGGGTCGTGCGTAACGTAAACAAATGAGACGTCACTGGCTGGACATCGAGCAAGGTTTGGCGGGTGAACTTCTCTGCGCTGTCGGTCATGAGCCACTCCTAGGGGACAAGACGTGCAGTGTCCCGCAAAGCGAGCGTCTTCACCACCGACAACAAGTAATGGCATTTTAGCTACAGTCACCGCCTTCATCGCCAATCTTTTACTAAACTTATACAAAGTTACAGCCACGTAAAACCAACCAAATAAAAATTGATTCCTTAAATATTACAAAATGTAAGCTGGCTAAAAAAAACCCACTACCAGTTAGGAATAGTCCTACACTAAAATTTCGCATCATGGATTGGATCCGCATGGACGAATCAAACCCAGGAGAGAGCGATGGACAGGTGGAAGGACTTGTTACTGAGGAAGTTATCCTGTGAAAAAGACCTGCAGACGGCCTATCGTCTGGTGTTGAATTTCTTTAACAATCAGGGATTTGAATATTGCGCATTTGCAGCCTATCTCGGAAGCCCCGATAAACACACCAGCAAGGTGAACCTGAATAACTACCCTTATGGATGGGACCGGTTTTATGAACAAAACGGTTATGCGTCGAGCGATCCATTAGTAGCACATTGCAATCAATCACCGCTCCCGATCTTGTGGGACGAGACTGTTTTCGCTCAGTCCCCCAGGTTATGGCGAGAACTTAATCGACAGGGACTCAAGTACGGCTGGACCCAGGCCGTTCATGACGACCAAGGGGCACAGTGCAGCCTGTTCAGCCTCGCACGAACCCATTGCCCCATTGATATCGAGGAACACTATGGCAATCTCGGCTACGCCATCTTCGCCAGTCAAAAGCTGCATGCGCTCGCCAGCAAAAAACTGTCCGACACCGTCGTAGTCAAGCAGAACTATCACTTGTCGCCGAGAGAAATCGAAGTACTGAGGTGGTCAGCCGAAGGCAAGACGGCTTCGGAAGTGGGCAGAATTCTCTGTCTTTCCGAACGAACCGTGAATTTCCATGTGTGCAGTTGCATGCGAAAACTGAACGTCAGCAATAAAATTTCGGCGGTGGCCAAGGCTGCCCAGATTCATGTGATCTGACCCGTGGCGCGGCACTGCCGAGCTGAAAAACCTGCGAGTAATGTGCAACAAAAAAACGTACCATTTACGGTCCCTCTTGAATGATGCCGCTTTTTACACGCGACGCAGTTCATTCAGGCGGTCCCGCACAGACACCACCTCCAGGCAGCGGGACATTCGTTGATTTCCAGAGTCCCCAGCCATGCCCCTGTTTGACAGCCCTTTCGCCCAACTCGACCTGATCCGCCAACCCGAACAGCAGAACGAACCGCTGCAAGCCTTCGATGCGGCCGATGAATACCTGCTCACGTATCTGGCCGAGCAACAACCGGCCGCGCAGACTCGGGTCCTGGTGCTCAATGACGGCTTCGGCGCCCTGGCCGCCAGCCTGGCCGGCAACGTCCTGGTGACCAGCAGCGGTGATTCTTTCCTGGCATTGCAGGCACTGGAGAAAAACCTGGTGCGCAATGGCCGGCCCTTCGATGCCGTGCCAACGCTGCCCGCCAGCGAACCGTTGACCGGCCCGTTCGATCGTGTCCTGATCAAAGTACCGAAAACCCTGGCCCTGCTGGAGGAACAACTGATTCGCCTGCAAGGCCAACTGTCGCCGGGCGCCCAGGTGATCGCCGGGGCCATGATCAAGCACCTGCCCCGGGCCGCCGGCGATTTGCTGGAGCGTTACATCGGCCCGGTGCAAGCCTCCCTGGCGGTGAAGAAAGCGCGGCTGTTGATCGCCACACCGTCCACCGCCTCTGCACCCGGCAGTACGCCGGTCGTGTCGCCCTACCCCACGCGCTACTGGCTGGACGAGCCGAAAATCGAACTGCTCAACCACGCCAACGTGTTCTGCCGCGAAGGCCTGGACATCGGCACGCGGGCGTTCCTGCCACATTTGCCGAAAAATCTCGGCACGGCCCTGGTCGCGGATCTGGGCTGCGGCAATGGCGTGCTGGCCATCGCCAGTGCCCTGCAAAACCCCGAGGCCCGCTACACCCTGGTGGACGAGTCGTATATGGCCGTGCAATCGGCAGCAGAGAACTGGCGTGCGGCCCTCGGCGAACGCGAAGTGACGATCCGGGCCGGCGATGGCCTGGCCGGACAAGAAGCGCAGTCACTGGATGTGGTGCTGTGCAACCCGCCCTTCCACCAGCAACAAGTGGTGGGCGACTTCCTCGCCTGGCGGATGTTTCAGCAGGCTCGCGAAGCGTTGGTGGTGGGCGGCGCGCTGTACATCGTCGGCAACCGGCACCTGGGTTACCACAGCAAACTGGCGCGGTTGTTCCGAGGCGTCGAGCAAGTGGCCGCCACGCCGAAATTCGTCATTCTCAAAGCCCGCAAATAGACCGTCCGCTGCGGGAGCGAAGCTCGCTCCCGCAGCGGAAATCAGTGGGTGGTCAGCCCCGCGGCATTCATGAACATCCGCATCAGGCTGGCGACGATGAACAACGCCAGCACACTGCCAGCCCAGATCAACGCCAGCCAGCCGAGCCGCTGCCAGAGCGGCTTGCGCTCGGCGGCCTCGATGTCTTTCAAGTCCGGTTTGGCCATGCTCGAAGCCCTCAATGGTAGCCGTCGTCGTGGGTCACCTTGCCGCGGAACACGTAGTAGCTCCAGAAGGTGTACACCAGGATCAACGGAATGATGAACAGCGTGCCCACCAGCATGAAACCTTGGCTCTGGGGCGGTGACGAGGCGTCCCAGATCGAGATGGACGGCGGCACGATGTTCGGCCACAGGCTGATGCCCAAGCCGCTGTAGCCGAGGAAGATCAGTACCAGGGTCAGGATGAAGGGCGTGTAGTTGGCATTGCGGGCCACCGCGCGGAACAAGCCGTACATGGTCACCAGCACCAGGATCGGCACCGGCAGGAACCAGAACAGGTTCGGCAAGGTGAACCAGCGGGCCGCGATGTCCGCGTGGGCCAGCGGCGTCCAGATGCTGACGATACCGATCACGGCCAGCACCACGAACGCCAGCGGCCGGGCCAGGTCATGCATCTGCTCTTGCAACTTGCCTTCGGTCTTCATGATCAGCCAGGTGCAGCCGAGCAACGCGTAGGCCGCGATCAACGCCAGGCCACAGAACACCGTGAATGGCGTGAACCAGTCCAGGGAACCGCCAGCGAACTGGCGATTGACCACTTCAAAGCCGTCAATGAACGCCCCCAGCGCCACGCCCTGGAAGAAGGTGGCCGTCAGCGAACCGCCAATGAACGCCTTGTCCCAGAGGTGGCGCTTCTCGGCCTTGGCCTTGAAGCGGAACTCGAAGGCCACGCCGCGGAAGATCAGGCCGATGAGCATCAGGATCAACGGCAGGTACAGCGCCGACAGCACCACCGAGTAGGCCAGCGGAAACGCCCCGAACAGTCCGGCACCGCCCAGCACCAGCCAGGTTTCATTGCCGTCCCAGACCGGTGCCACGGTGTTCATCATGACATCACGGTCGCGCTCGCCCTTGACGAAGGGGAAGAGGATGCCAATCCCCAGGTCGAAGCCGTCCATGATCACGTACATCATGATGCCGAAGATGATGACCACGGCCCAGATCAGCGGAAGATCAATACCCATGACTCAATTCCCCTTGTTCGAGCGGTCGTTGTGGTCCATATCGTCGCCGTCGCCGTCGTCGGCGGCCGACAATGGCCGGGCCGGCGTGCGTTTCTGGCCCGGGCCACCATCGCTCGGCTCGGCTTCGTGGGCCTCCGGCCCCTTGCGCACCAGGCGCATCATGTAGCTCAAACCTGCGCCGAACAGCGCGACATACACCACGACGAACAGCACCAGGGTGATGCTCATCTGCGCGAAGCTGTGGCCGGACGAAGCATCGGCCGTGCGCATCAAGCCATAGACTACCCAGGGCTGGCGGCCGATTTCCGTGGTAAACCAGCCGGCCAGGATCGCGATCAGGCCGGACGGTCCCATCCACAGCACCATGTAGAGGAACGGTCGGGATTGATAGATCCGATCCTTGCGCCGCAGCACCAGGCTGCACAGGCCGGTGAAGATCATCAGCAGGCCCAGGCCGACCATGACCCGGAACGACCAGAATACGATGGTCGAATTGGGCCGGTCTTCAGGTGGAAACTCCTTGAGGGCCGGCACCTGTTTGTCCAGGCTGTGGGTCAGGATCAGGCTGCCCAGGTAGGGAATCTCCACCGCGAACTTGGTCCGTTCCTCCTTCATGTCCGGCAGGCCGAACAGGATCAGCGGGGTCGGTTCATTGCCGACGTTTTCCCAGTGGCCCTCGATGGCGGCGATTTTCGCCGGTTGATGCTTGAGGGTGTTCAGGCCATGGAAGTCGCCGATGACCGCTTGTATCGGCGCCACCAGCAAGGCCATCCACATCGCCATCGACAGCATCCGGCGGATGGCCGGGTTATCGCGGCCGCGCAACAAATGCCAGGCCGCCGACGAGCCGACGAAGAACGCCGTGGCGACAAACGCCGCGGTGGACATGTGCAGCAATCGATAAGGAAACGAGGGGTTGAACACCACCGCCAGCCAGTCCACCGGGATCACCCGGCCGTCGATGATTTCGTAGCCCTGGGGGGTCTGCATCCAGCTATTGGAGGACAGGATCCAGAAGGTCGAGATCAGGGTGCCGATCGCCACCATGACCGTGGAAAAGAAGTGCAGGCCACGGCCGACGCGGTTCCAGCCAAACAACATCACGCCCAGGAAACCCGCTTCGAGGAAGAACGCCGTGAGCACCTCGTAGGTCAGCAAGGGGCCGGTCACCGCGCCGGCGAAGTCCGAAAAGCGGCTCCAGTTGGTCCCGAACTGATAGGCCATGACCAACCCGGACACCACCCCCATGCCGAAGTTGACGGCAAAGATTTTCGACCAGAAGTGGTACAGGTCGCGGTAGGTGTCATCGCGGGTCTTGAGCCACAGCCCCTCGAGCACCGCCAGGTAACTCGCCAGGCCGATGGTGATGGCCGGGAACAGGATGTGGAACGAGATCGTGAACGCGAACTGGATTCGGGCGAGATCGAGCGCCTCCAAACCGAACATAAGTCTTCCTCTGTCAGGTAAAACCGGCTGCGGGCGGGGGTAGCACCAGCCCCCAGGGATATGGAGTGCGATGCTTTTCAAATCGTTCTTTTTATAACCGTCACATCGCAGGACTCTGGCCGGACGGCCGCCAGCCCAACGCCCCGAAGGGTATTGATCTGGATCAAGCAATGCTCAAAGAGTAGTCGCAATATTGCCGATGGACGGCGTGGTCTTTTGTCGCGTGACAGGTTGTCTCAGGAGTTGACGCCAATGGAAATCTTTTGTGGCGAGGGGATTTATCCCCGCTGGGCTGAAGCAGACCCACCCATTTCAGCCAGAATCCAATTGGCGAGCGCTACGCACTCGAACGGGGATAAATCCCCTCGCCACAATAAATCCCCTCTTCACAGGAATCGCGCATCGCACAAAATCGATGTTTGGCTAACTATTTTTTCCAGCGGACGTAATTTCCAGTTACACCTCGGCGATAATCTCGTGGCCTTCCTCATCGGACCCGTCATAGATGCCCAGCCAAGCGCCGCTGCTGCTCCGTCACCATCGTCCCTTCATCGCCTTCTGGCTGGCCCGGATATTCACCGCCAGCGGCTTCCAGATGCTCACCGTGGCCATCGGCTGGAACCTCTATCAACTGACCGGCAACGTCCTGGACCTGGGCCTGGTGGGGTTGGTGGAGTTTGCCCCGCGCGTGCTGTTCATGCTCCACACCGGGCACGTGGCGGACCGCTATGACCGGCGCAGGGTCGCGGCCATTTGCCAGTCATTGCAGGCCATGATTGCCCTGGCGCTGGCGATTGGCAGCGCCACCGACAACGTCACGCGGGAGATGATCTTCATCCTCGCCTTCCTGCTGGGCGCCGCTCGCTCTTTCGAAATGCCGACCACCCAGGCGTTGCTGCCAAGCATCGTGCCGGCGAGCCTGTTTCCCCGCGCCGTGGCCGCCGCGCAATCGGCCCAGCAATCGGCCACCATCGTCGCTCCGGCACTCGGCGGCTTGCTCTACGCCTTCGGCAGCGTCTGGGTCTATGGGCCGACGGTGCTGCTCTACATCATCGCCTGCTGCCTGATGCTCAACCTGCCCGCCCGGCAGACGCCACTGAACAAAGGCAAGGCGACTCTGGATTCTTTGCTGGCCGGGATTCGCTTCATTCGCAGCCGCCCGGACATTCTCGGGGCGATCTCCCTGGACCTGTTCGCGGTGTTGCTCGGCGGCGCGACGGCGCTGCTGCCGGTGTTCGCCAAGGACATCCTGCTCACCGGTCCCTGGGGCCTGGGCCTGTTGCGTTCGGCACCGGCGGTCGGGGCCTTGCTGATGTCGTTGTGGCTGGCGCGGTTTGCCGTGGAGCGCAAGGTCGGCCGGGTGATGTTCACCGCCGTGGGCGTGTTCGGCGTCGCTACCATTGCCTTCGGCCTTTCCACCTCGTTCTGGTTTTCCCTGGCAGTGCTGGTGGTGCTGGGTGCGGCAGACATGATCAGCATGGTGATCCGTGCCTCGTTCGTGCAACTGGAAACTCCGGATGACATGCGCGGCCGGGTCAGCGCGGTAAACGGGCTGTTCATCGGCGCGTCGAACCAGCTGGGCGAGTTCGAATCCGGCCTCACCGCCCACTGGTTCGGCACGGTGCCGGCGGTGGTCATGGGCGGTGTCGGCACGCTGTTGGTGACCGGGACCTGGATCAAGCTGTTCCCGACCCTGGCCAACCGCGATCGGATGCACGAGCCGGTGGACGAAGCGAAAGCCTAGGTTTGGACGAAAGTCGCCGAGCGGCGATCAGGCAAGGCGAAAACAGGCGAGGAAGCGGAGTTGACTGGCTGTCAATGAGCATTCCGAGCCTGTTTCAACGCAGCATGATCGCCGCGCAGGCACTTTTCGTACAAAGCCTAGAGCAGCTTGTCGAGGGTAATGGGGAAGTCCCGCACTCGCTTGCCAGTGGCGTGGTAAATCGCATTGGCCACCGCCGCGGCCACCCCGACGACACCGATTTCGCCGACGCCCTTGGACCCGAGCGCATTGACGATTTCGTCCTGTTCCTCGACGAAAATCACCTCGATGTCACCGATGTCGGCGCTGACCGGCACGTGATACTCCGCCAGGTTGTGGTTCATGTGACGCCCCAGGGCGTGATCGGTCAGGGTTTCTTCGTGCAGGGCCATGCCGACGCCCCACACCACGCCACCGAGAATCTGACTGCGGGCAGTTTTCGGGTTGACGACCCGGCCGGCGGCGATGGCGCTGACCACTCGGTTGACCCTCACCGTTCCCAAGTCCTCATCCACCCACACTTCGACAAACACCGCCGAGTGAGTGGCCGTGGCGTAGGCCTGGCGTTTTGCATCCGGCTCGGCGGTGACCTGAGCCTGCAACGGCGTCTCGCCACTTTTTTGCGCCAGCTCCGCTAACGCCACGCTCGCTTCGCCCAGCCGCAGTTGGCCATCGGCAAACGTCACTTGCTCAAGGGTCGCGCCACCGAAGGCCGGACAGGCCTGGCGGGCCACGGCCAGGAGTTTTTCCTTCAGCGCTTCACAGGCCTGCTGCACGGCGCTACCCACCGACGAGACGGTGAACGAACCACCCTGCAGCGGCGCAGTGGGCAGCGACGAATCCCCCAGGACAAACGTGACGTCCTCAAGGGGAACGCCTGACGCCTCGGCGGCAATCTGGGTCATGACTGTGTAGGTCCCGGTGCCGATGTCTGTGGTGGCGCTGCTGACGGTCAGCTTGCCATGCGTATCCAGAGAGGCTTGGGCGCTGGCCTTCTGCTGCATGGCTTCCCACACGCCACCGGCCATGCCCCAGCCGACCAGTTGCCGGCCTTCACGCATGCTGCGTGGTTCCGGGTTGCGCTTGTCCCAGCCGAAACGACGGGCACCTTGGGCATAACACTCACGCAGTTCCTTGCTGGAATACGGCTTGCCTTCGTTCTCGTTGCGTTCGGCGTAGTTGATCAAGCGCAGTTGGATCGGATCGATCGCCAGGGCACAGGCCAGTTCATCCATGGCGCATTCCAGTCCAATCAGCCCGAGGGCGGCACCGGGCGCGCGCATGTCCAAGGGCGTGTAGACGTCCAGCGGCACCAACTTATAGGTCAACGCCACGTTGTCGCAGTGATAAAGCATGCCGCTCCACTCCACCACGTGTTCGGTGAAGTCCTCGAAACGCGAGGTCTGGCCGATAGCGGTGTGCGCCACAGCCAGCAAGCGACCGTTGGCCGCCGCCCCCAGTTGCACGCGCTGGAGGGTTCGCGGCCGATAGCCAAAGGTGAACATCTGCTGGCGCGTCAGGCTGACCCGCACCGAGCGCTTGAGGGCCAGTGCCGCCATCACGGCCAACGGCAATTGATACTGCGGGCGCAGCCCGGAACCGAAGGCGCCGCCGATAAACGCGGCAAACACTCGCACCTGTTCTTTCTCCAGGCCGAAGACCTTTTGCACATAGGCTTGGCAGTTCTGCGTGCCTTGGGTCTTGTCGTGGATGTGCAGGCTGCCATCAGGCTGATACAACACGGTGGAGGCGTGTGGCTCCATCGGGTTGTGGTGTTCGACCGGCGTGCTGTAGGACACATCCACGCTGAGCGCGGAGCTGGCGTATTCACCCTGAAAATTCCCACGGGGCTTGGGCAGTTCGGCCGGTGCCGGATGGGCATCATATTGCAAGGTGATCAGATCGGTCTGATGCGCCTCGGCGTCGTATTCGATTTCCACCAGCGAACCGGCATACCGGGCCAGCTCAAGGTTTTCCGCCACCACCAGGGCCAGCGGCTGGCCGCTGTAGAGCACCCGGTCGTTGTACAACGGCCGGAACGGCGAGCCGTCCGCCGCATCGGCATCCTGGTAGGGCTCGTCGTAGCTGGCAATCCTTGGCCGGTTGGTATGGTCAATGACCGCGACCACGCCGGGCAGTGCCAGGGCTCGGGACGCATCGATGCGCACTACGCGACCACGGGCGACCGTACCGGAGACGACGCTGCCGTGCAGCAAGCCGTCCTCGGGGTATTCAGCGGCGTAACGGGCCTGGCCCGTCACCTTGAGCAGACCGTCGACCCGGTCCAGGGGTTGCCCTATGGATTTGCTCGGAGCGTTCATCAGGCGTGTCCTCCCTGGGGTGCGCAACCCAATGCGGCGTCACTCAAGGCACGGACAATCGCCCGGCGCGCCAGTCTGACTTTGAAGCCGTTGTGCTCCAACGGCTCGGCGTTTTGCAGCAGCGCGTCGGCAGCGGCGGTGAAGGTTTCGCGGCTGACGGTCTGCCCGGTCAGCCAGCTCTCCACGGCGTGGTCGCGCCAGGGTTTGTGCGCCACGCCCCCCAGGGCCAGGCGCGCCTGGCGAATCACCGGCCCGTCCAGCTCCAGCGCCGCCGCCACTGACACCAGCGCAAAGGCGTAGGAAGCGCGATCGCGGATCTTCAGGTAGTGGCTATGGTCGGCAAAACCGGCGGCAGGCAATTCGATAGCGGTGATCAGCTCATCGTCGGCCAGTTGGTTATCCCGCTCCGGGGCGTCGCCGGGCAGGCGATGGAAGTCGGCGAACTCGATGGTCCGCGCCCCACCCCGGCCCAGGACATGGACCACCGCTTCCAGGGCCGCCAAGGCCACGCACATGTCGGAGGGATGGGTGGCCACGCATTGATCGCTGGCACCGAAAATCGCGTGGATCCGGTTCAAACCGTTCCGGGCCGGGCAACCGCTGCCAGGTCGACGCTTGTTGCACGGTACGCTCGCGTCATAGAAGTAGTAACAGCGAGTGCGCTGCAGCAGGTTGCCGCCGGTGCTGGCCATGTTGCGCAGTTGGGGTGAGGCACCCGCCAGGATGGCCTGGGCCAGCAGTGGATAACGGCGCTCGATCCACGGGTGCCAGGCCAGGTCGGCATTGCTCACCAGGGCCCCGATCATCACCCCGCCGGAAGGGGTTTCACTGAGGTCCGCCAGGGGCAATCCGGTGATGTCGATCAGGTGCTCGGGACGGGTGATATTTTCCTTCATCAGGTCCAGCAGGTTGGTACCGCCGGCGATGAAGCGGGAAACCGGGCTCGACAAATCGACAGCGGCCTGCACGGTGTCGGGCTTGCTGTATTGGAAGGGATTCATTGATCACCTCCCTGCTGGCAAAGTGGCAGCGCTTCTTCGATGGCATCGCGAATGTTGGTGTAGGCGCCGCAGCGGCACAGATTGCCGCTCATCAGTTCGCTGATCTGCCCAGGGGTCTGCGCCCGGCCCTCGTTGGCCAAGCCCACCGCCGAGCAGATCTGCCCTGGCGTGCAATAACCGCACTGGAACGCGTCATGCTTGATGAAAGCCTGCTGCATGGGATGCAAGTGGTCGTCACTGGCCAGGCCTTCGACAGTGATCAGTTCGGCGCCGTCACACATGACGGCCAGCGTAAGACAGGCGTTGATCCGCTTGCCGTCGCGCAGCACCGTGCAGGCACCGCACTGGCCGTGGTCGCAGCCTTTCTTGCTGCCCACCAGGTCCAGTTGCTCGCGCAGCAGGTCCAGCAGCGTGGTCCAGGCCAGCACTTGCAACTCTCGCACCTGGCCATTGAGGGTCAGACGGATCGGATGACGGACGAAGGACGCCTGCGTCGCTTCGGACAGGGTCGCGCTCATGGAACACCTCACGGTTAGTCGTACTCGCGGCGTTTTGGAAAACCGCCGTCATAAGGGGTACGACTTCAGGGTAGGGGTGAGCGTTCAAGGCAAATGCGCGATGAAAGAATGCCAGCGTCTGCTTCGCAGCCGAGCGGGAGCAAGCTCCCTCGCCACAGGCCGATGTGGATCAAGCGTGTCAGGCCAGCAGCTCCGCCGCCACTACGTTCCTCACGCCCTTGCCACAGAGTTGCTCCGCCAGCGTCAAGGCAAACGCCAGGGCGGCGGCCGAGCCTTGGGCGGTGATGCAGTTGCCGTCCACCACCACGGGTTGATCGACGAAGCTGCAACCGGACAACTGCTGGCTCACTGCGGGCAGGCAGGTCATGCGGCGCTGGCGCAGGACGCCGGACGCCTGTAGCGCCAGGGCCGGGGCTTCGGCGATGGCGGCGAAGAAACGTCCGGTGGCGGCCTGGTCCTTGATCAGTTGTTGCAGCGGCTGATGGTTTGCCAGGTGTTGGGCACCGATGATGCCACCGGGCAGAACGATCAGGTCGAAATCCTGCACAAGCATGTCCACCAACATGCCGTCGGCGGTCAGGCGCGTGCCGCGGGCGCAGGTGAGCATGCGCCGTCCTTCGATGCTCGCCACCACGGTTTCGATCTGCGCTCGACGCAGCACGTCGATCAAGGTGACCGTCTGCAAGTCGTCGACACCCTCGGCGACAGCTATCAGGGCTCGGGGGATCTTGGTTCCAGGAATCATGGGCGCTCTCCGCTGGGTGATGCTTGTAGTGTAGGAGCTGCCGAAGGCTGCGATCCTTTGATATGCGCTTGGGATTCAAGCGTCGGGGGGAAAGATCGCAGCCTCGCTGCGCTCGGCAGCGCCTACAAGGGCCTGCGGCTATTTGATGTACAGCTGGGTCGACATCCGGTTGCCCGGTGCGTTGATCGACTGGTTGCTGAAGCTGAAAGTGCCCTCTTGCTTGCCCTTCAGGTCGAAGATATACACATAGCCGACGACCTTGGTCCGCACGGAGCAGTCATTGAGATTGCCATTGCTGTACGCGCACACCGGCGAGCGGGTGCCGTCGACTTCAAAGCCGTCCAGGGTGACATGGGGTTGACGGCCATAGCCGACCTCCAGCACATAGACCTTGATCGTCGGGCCGTGATCGCAACGCGTCTGCGCCTGCCCCGGGACGATGTCCTCGAAGCCGCAGGCCGGCGACTCGACCTTGAGCACCTTGACCTCGCTCAAGGGCGGCGCCGACGCGGCATGGGCGGCCTGGCCGGGCAACCACAGGCCCAGTGCGCACCCCACGACCGCTAGCAGCTTTTTATTCATCTGAAGCATAGAGACCTCCCGGAACCGCGCGCAGTATGGCCCACTTGGCGCGTTGGCAAAACATCGACGACGATCGCAGCCACAACGCTACGCTGCTGGTATGATGCGCGGCTTTTTCCGACCCGCAGAAAATTCCCGGGCGCCGCTGGCGACCTGTGCTTTGCTGTTGAGGTCGATACATTCACGGCGCCGGGCGCGCCACGGGGAGCAGACATGCTGGAAAGGCTGTTTCAACTCAAGGCACACAACACCAACGTGCGGACCGAGATCCTGGCGGGCGTCACGACGTTCCTGGCCATGGCCTACATCCTATTCGTCAACCCGAGCATCCTTGGCGAAACCGGCATGGACAAAGGGGCGGTGTTCGTCGCCACCTGCCTGGCGGCGGCCATTGGCTCCACGGTCATGGGCCTGATCGCCAACTACCCGATCGCCCTCGCACCGGGCATGGGCCTGAATGCCTTCTTCACCTACACCGTGGTCCTGCACATGGGCCATACCTGGCAAGTGGCGCTGGGCGCGGTGTTCATCTCCGCCGTGCTGTTCTTCCTGCTGTCGATCTTTCGCATCCGCGAGTGGATCATCAACAGCATCCCGCTGCCGCTGCGCTCGGCCATCGCCGCGGGTATCGGCCTGTTTCTGGCGCTGATCGCCCTGAACAATGCCGGCATCGTGGTGAAAAACCCGGCGACCATGGTCGGCCTCGGCGACTTGAAGCAACCGGCGCCGATCCTCGCGACCCTGGGTTTTGTCCTGATCGTCGCCCTCGAAGCCCTGAAAGTGCGCGGCGCGGTGCTGATCGGCATCCTGGCGGTCACCCTTGTCTCGATCCTGATGGGTTTCACTCCGTTCGGCGGCGTGATGTCCATGCCACCTTCCCTTGCTCCGACCTTCCTGCAACTGGACATCAAGGGCGCCCTGGACATCGGCCTGGTGAGCGTGATCTTCGCTTTCCTGTTCGTCGATCTGTTCGACAACTCCGGCACCCTGATCGGCGTCGCCAAGCGCGCCGGGCTGATGGGCAAGGACGGCCACATGCCGAAGATGGGCCGTGCGCTGATCGCCGACAGCACCGCCGCCATGGCCGGTTCGCTGCTGGGGACCTCCACCACCACCAGTTACATCGAATCGGCTGCGGGCGTCAGCGCCGGCGGGCGCACCGGCCTGACCGCCATCGTGGTGGCGATCCTGTTCATGCTGGCGCTGTTCTTCTCGCCACTGGCCGCCAGCGTCCCGCCTTTCGCCACCGCGCCGGCCTTGCTGTTCGTCGCCGTGCTGATGACCTCGGGCCTGGCGGAAATCGACTGGGACGACATCACCGTCGCCGCCCCGGTGGTGGTCACCGCCCTGGCGATGCCATTCACCTACTCCATCGCCAACGGCATCGCCTTCGGTTTCATTGCCTGGACCGCCATCAAACTGGTGTCTGGTCGTGGCCGTGAGCTGAACCCGGCGCTGGTCATTCTGTCGATCCTGTTCGTGATCAAGTTGGGTTGGTTCAACGCATGACTTTTGATTCCCAGGCCTACGCCGCTCAGTTGCAGGACAAGGTCACCCGCTTGCGTGACCTGTTGGCCCCGTTCGAGGCACCGGAACCCGCGGTGTTCGATTCGCCCCTGAAAAACTTTCGCCTGCGGGCCGAGTTCCGCCTGTGGCGCGAGGCCGGTGAACGGCATTACGCGATGTTCTCCCAGGACGACAAGCACACGCCGATCCTCATCGAGGAATTTCCCATCGCCAGCCTGCGCATCAACCAGTTGATGCCACAACTCAAGGCCGCCTGGCAGGCCAGCGCGCCCCTGAGCCATAAGCTGTTCCAGGTGGAGTTCCTGACCACCCTGGCGGGGGACGCGATGATCACCCTGTGTTATCACCGTCCGCTGGACGAGCACTGGCACGCTGCCGCCTCGAAACTGGCAACCGACCTGGGCGTGAGCATCATTGGCCGCTCCAAGGGCAAGCGGGAAGTGATCGGCCATGACTATGTGGTGGAGAAACTCGAAGTGGGCGGCCGCACGTTCAGCTATCGCCAGCCCGAAGGTGCCTTCACCCAGCCCAACGGCACGGTGAACCAGAAGATGCTCAACTGGGCCTACGAGGCATTGGGGGAGCGCACCGACGACCTGCTGGAGTTGTACTGCGGCAACGGCAACTTCACCCTGCCCCTGGCCACCCGCGTGCGCAAAGTGCTGGCCACCGAAATCAGCAAGACCTCGGTGAACGCCGCCCTGAGCAACCTCAGTGAAAACGCTGTGGATAACGTCACGCTGGTGCGCCTGTCAGCCGAAGAGCTGACCGAAGCCCTGAACGAAGTCCGGCCGTTCCGCCGCCTGCAGGGCGTCGACCTGAAAAGCTACGAATTCGGCAGCGTCTTCGTCGACCCGCCTCGCGCCGGCATGGACCCGGATACCTGCGAGCTGACCCGGCGCTTCGACAATATCCTGTACATCTCCTGCAACCCTGACACCCTCGCCGCGAACATCACGCAACTGAACGACACCCACCGCATCACGCGCTGCGCGTTGTTCGATCAATTTCCTTGGACCCATCATATGGAATCCGGGGTGTTGTTGACTCGGCGGTAAGTCCTTCCTTTTGAGATGAAGGATTACCCTGTGGCGAGGGGATTTATCCCCGCTGGGCTGCGAAGCAGCCCCCAAGCTCTTCAGTCTTGCAAAAGCTGCGAGCGCTGCGCACTCGAGCGGGGATAAATCCCCTCGCCACAATTGCCCCTCACATCGGCAATGACCCTTGTTCGATCATCGAACACTTAATCGCTATGGGCGCCGGCTTTATTTGACCAAATTAACCATCTAGTACAATTTATCTCCACCGGCTGAAACCCCGCCGACACCAACAATAAAAATGTGGAGAAATTGCGATGCCTCCGATCGTTCTGGTGCTCAACGGCCCGAACCTGAACCTGCTCGGCACCCGCGAGCCGGCAACCTACGGCCATGAAACCCTGGCCGACATCTCGGCACTGTGTGGCCACGCCGCTGAAGAATTCGGCTTGGCGGTGGAGTTTCGCCAGACCAATCAGGAAAGCGAGCTGCTGGACTGGATTCACGGCGCCCGGGGCCGGTGCGCCGGTATCGTCATCAACCCGGCGGCCTGGACCCACACCTCCGTGGCGATCCGCGACGCCCTGGTGGCCAGCGAAGTACCGGTCATCGAAGTCCACCTGTCCAATGTCCACGCCCGCGAAACATTCCGCCATCACTCCTTCGTCTCATCCGTCGCCATTGGCGTGATGTGCGGGTTTGGCAGCCACGGTTATCGCCTGGCCCTTGAACATTTCAGTCAGCGGTTGAAGGGTTGATGTCCATGTCGAATATCACTGTACTGGCCGGCCTGATCGGTGCGGGCATCCAAGCGTCTCGCACGCCTGCACTGCATGAGCAGGAAGGCGATGCCCAAGGCATGCGTTACCTCTATCGGCTGATCGACCTCGACGCGCTGAAACTCGACAGCGGCGCCCTGGCTGACTTGCTGGTGGCCGCCGAACGCATGGACTTCACCGGCCTGAACATCACCTTCCCCTGCAAGCAGGCGATCATCCCGCTGCTGGATGAGTTGTCGCCCGAGGCCCGCGGCATCGGCGCGGTCAATACCGTGGTGCTCAAGGACGGCAAGCGCATCGGCCACAACACCGACTGCCTGGGGTTCGCCGAAGGTTTTCGCCGTGGCCTGGGGGATGTGGCGCGCCAGCGCGTGGTCCAGATGGGCGCTGGTGGCGCTGGCGCGGCGGTGGCCCATGCGCTGCTGCTGGAGGGCGTGCAAATCCTGAGCATTTTTGATGTCGAGGTCAGCCGTGCCGAGGCGCTGGCCAACAACTTGAACCAACACTTCGGCCCAGGCCGCGCTCGCGCCGGCCATGACCTGCCCACCGCCCTGGCCGAGGCCGACGGCCTGGTGAACACCACGCCCATGGGCATGGCGAAACTACCGGGCATGCCGGTGCCGGTCGAGCTGTTGCGGGGCAACCTGTGGGTCGCGGAAATCGTCTACTTCCCACTGGAAACCGAACTGCTGCGCAACGCCCGCGCCATCGGCTGCCGCACCCTGGATGGCGGCAATATGGCGGTGTTCCAGGCGGTGAAGGCGTTCGAACTGTTCAGTGGCGTGGCGCCGGATGCGCAACGGATGCTGGAACACTTCCAGAGCATGAACCACTAAAGCCTGGTGATAATCCCTTGTGGGAATGACTTGTAGGAGCGAGCTTGCTCGCGATGACGGTGTGTCGGTCGCAATCGGTGTGGCTGATCGACCGCTATCGCGAGCAAGCTCGCTCCCACACCAGCTCGCTCCCACAAGGGTCCGGGTCAGGGCTGGAGGTAGCGCAACACCGACTCACAAACCATCCGCCGATGCCGCTGCTTGACCGCTTCGTCCGACAGGTCGATCTGAAAGATCTCACCGAACGTCTGGCGGTTGGACACCCGGTAGAAACAGAACGAGCTGATCAGCAGGTGTATATCCAGCGGCTCGAGGCCGGCACGGAACACGCCCTCTTCGGCGCCGCGACGCAGGATCACACCCAGGGAATCGAGGATGGTGCTGGTCATCGCCTTGATCGTGCCTGACTGCTTCACGTACTCGGCGTTGTGGATGTTCTCGATGCAGACGATGCGCACGAAACCTACGTTGCGGTCGTGGTGGTCGAAGGTGAACTCCACGAGGCGCCGGATCGCGTCGACCGGCGCCAGTTCCGCCAGGTGCAAGCGGCTCTCGGTGGTGCGGATATCCCCGTAGAGTTTTTCCAGCACCTCGACGTACAACTGCTCCTTGCTGCCGAAGTAGTAGTAGATCATGCGCTTGGAAGTATGGATGCGCTCGGCGATGGCATCGACCCGGGCGCCGGCCAGGCCTTGCTGGACGAACTCGACGATGGCTTCCTGAAGAATGTTTTCCCGGGTCTTTTCCGGGTTGTTCTTGCGACTCTTGCGCGGCGTGGCGACGGGTTCGTCAAGCGCTGCGGAAAGCTCTGGATTCATAGTCATTGCGGGGCTCACGGCCATCACTGCACAGGCTGGCGATTATGGGCCGCACCGTGCACTGAAGGAAGCCACGACACGGCCCATTACCACCGCGTTTACGATTTCCCTACAACTTGGCGTGCCGCAAGCCACCGCTGCGGGACTTGGCCATGGCCGCCAGGCGCACCGCGACGTTGGCGGCGCCATAACCGGCGTAACCGTTCTTGCGCTGGATGATCTCAAAGAAAAACCGCCCCTCGAACGGCTCGGTGTAAACGTGGAACAGCTCGCCGCCCTGGGCGTCGCGGTCGTACAGTACGTTGAAATAGGCCAGTTCGCTTAGGAACTCGTCATCGAAATCGAAACGCGCCGCCAGGTCGTCGTAGTAATTGAGCGGGATGTCCAGCAACGGCACGCCCGCCTCTTTGGCACGACTGACCTGGGCGAAGATGTCATCGCAATCAAAGGCGATGTGATGCACGCCGGAGCCGCGATAACTCGACAGCGCGTGTGAGATCGCGGTGTTGCGGTTCTCGGAAATGTTCAGCGGCAAGCGGATCGAACTGCAGCGGCTGCGCAGCGCACGGCTTTTCACCAGGCCATAGGGGTCGGGCAAGACGACTTCGTCGTCGGCCTCGAAATCCAGCAGACTCTTGTAGAACAGCACCCAACTGTCGAGGCTGTCGGCCGGCAGCGCCATTGCCATGTGGTCGATGCGCTTGAGCCCGGCCCCGATGACAGCCCCCGGCTGCAGGTTGAAATCGGTGCCGTAGACGTCGGCTTCCTGGTCCACCAGGTAGATCAGGCTGCCGTCCGGTGCGCGCACCGCCGCCAGCTCCAGCTCGTTGGGCCCCACCAGCCCGCGGTAGGGTTGGCCCTTGTAGGCAACGGCCCGCGCCAAGGCGCTGGCACTGTTTTTCACGCGCACGGCGGTGGCGCACAACGAAGGCCCGTGGGCTTCGAAAAAACTGTGGGCGAAGGAGTACGGTTCGCTGTTGAGGATCAGGTTGATATCGCCCTGGCGCAGCAGGCTGACATTCTTCGAACGGTGCTGGCCGGCCTTGACGAACCCCAGCCGCTCCAGCCAATGGGAGAGCTTGGCACCGAGGCTATCGTCCACGGCGAACTCGAGGAATTCGATGCCGTCATATTCGCTGGCCGGCGGGGTGGCGAACAGAATGTCGGCATTGCCAACGACGCTCGCTTCTTCGGCCAGGCGCTGGCGGGTCTTTTCTTCCAGGTACAGCAGCGAACGCAGGCCGTCGGCGGCATTGGCCCGTGGCGGCGCGGCGCGGAAGCCATCGTTGAAGATCTCCAGCGACAGCGGCCCGGTATAACCACTCTTGATGATCGGCGCCAGGAACCCCGGCAAATCGAATTCGCCCTGCCCCGGGAAACAACGGAAATGTCGGCTCCACTCCAGGACATCCATGGCCAGGATTGGCGCATCGGCCATTTGCACGAAAAAAATCTTCTCGCCAGGGATCTCGGCGATCGCACTCGGATCGCCCTTGAGGGACAAGGTATGGAAGCTGTCGAGCAACACGCCAAGGCTGGGGTGATCGGCCTGGCGCACAATGTTCCAGACCTGTTGATACGTATTGACGTGGCGGCCCCAGGCCAGCGCTTCGTAACCGATACGCAAGCCCCGCGCACCGGCCCGCTCGGCCAGCAGGCGCAGGTCATCGATCAGGATCCGTTCATCGCCGACGCTGTCGGCCGAGGCGTTGCTGCACACCAGCACCAGATCGGTGCCCAGTTCCTGCATCAAGTCGAACTTGCGCTCGGCCCGCTCCAGGTTGCGCGACAGGCGATCGCGACGGCAGCCTTCGAAGTCACGAAACGGTTGGAACAAGGTGATGGCAATGCCCAGGTCGGCGCACATCTGCCTGATTTCCCGCGGGCTGCCATCGTAATAGAGGAGGTCGTTCTCGAAGATTTCCACCCCGTCAAAACCGGCGGCGGCAATGGCTTCGAGTTTTTCCGGCAAGGTACCGCTCAAGGATACGGTGGCAATGGAACGCTGCATGACGTCGGCTCCCGGGACAGGCATCGGCTACAAAAGGTGCGCCGCTTTTGAAAGAGTCAGTCGATTATTGTGCTGCCGGTTTCTTTCAGCAATTTAATATGTACCATCCGGTTAGTTTTTTGGGCGATTATCGAACAAAATGCCGATTGCCGAATTGACGATTTTTTGCTCACTGCGCACCATCGCTCCCCACATCGACGCAGGCGCTGCTCGCCAACCTCGATGGACAGACCCAGACCAACCATAAGAATTTCAAAAACGGGTACACGCTATGATTCCTTCCCAAAGTTCCCGCCTGGCCCCTGGCCTGAGTGCCTCCACCGGCGGCGTCGGAGACAAGATCCGCGGCGCCATGGCCGTGGGCAAGACCCGTTGGGGCATGCTCGCCCTGGTGTTTTTCGCCACCACCCTGAACTACATCGACCGCGCCGCCCTGGGCGTCATGCAGCCGATCCTGGCCAAGGAAATGAGCTGGACGGCGATGGATTACGCCAACATCAACTTCTGGTTCCAGGTCGGTTATGCCGTCGGCTTCGTGTTGCAGGGGCGGTTGATCGACCGGATCGGCGTCAAGCGCGTGTTCTTCTGCGCCGTGCTGCTCTGGAGCCTGGCGACCGGCGCCCATGGCCTGGCGACCTCGGCGGTGGGCTTCATGATCTGCCGCTTCATCCTCGGCCTCACCGAAGCCGCCAATTACCCGGCCTGCGTCAAGACCACCCGGCTGTGGTTCCCGGCGGGCGAACGGGCCGTGGCCACCGGTATTTTCAATGCCGGGACCAACGTTGGCGCGATGTTCACCCCGATGCTGCTGCCGCTGGTCCTGCACGCGTGGGGCTGGCAGGCCGCGTTCCTGTGCATGGCCGCCCTGGGCGGGGTCTGGCTGCTGTTCTGGGGCCTGAAATACTTCAACCCCGAAGACCACCCCAGCGTCAAACAGTCGGAGCTGGACTACATCCAGGCCCAGGACGAACCGGACCAGGTCCGCGTACCGTTCTCACGCATCCTGCGCATGCGCGGCACCTGGGCGTTCGCCCTGGCCTACTCGATCACCGCGCCGGTGTTCTGGTTCTATCTCTATTGGTTGCCGCCGTTCCTGAACCAGCAATACAACCTGGGCATCAACGTGACCCAGATGGGCATCCCGCTGATCATCATCTACCTCACCGCCGACTTCGGCAGCGTGGGCGGCGGGATCCTGTCTTCGTTCCTGATCGGTCGCGGCCTCAATCCGATCAAGGCGCGACTGGTGTCCATGCTGCTGTTCGCCTGCTGCATCATCGGCGTGATCATGGCCGCCGGCGCGAGCAACCTGTGGATGGCGGTGTTCGCCATTTCCCTGGCCATCGGCGCGCACCAGGCCTGGACCGCCAACATCTGGAGCCTGGTGATGGACTACACGCCCAAGCACATGATGAGTACGGTGTTCGGCTTTGGTGGCATGTGCGCGGCCATCGGCGGGATGTTCATGACCCAGTTGGTAGGCCACATCCTCACGATCACCAACAACAACTACACCGTACTGTTCACCCTGATTCCGGCGATGTACTTCATTGCCCTGACCTGGCTGTACTTCATGGCGCCGCGCAAGGTGCCGACCCTGGAAAACTGATTCCAGTCAGCCCGGATCATTCATCCAACGGTGGGAGCAAAACCACTGCTGTGGAAATGACTCTCTACTGTGGGAGCAAGGCTTGCCCGCGATACAGGCGCCTCGGTTCATCAAGGACCGCATCGCCCTCATCGCGGGCAAGCCTTGCTCCCACAATCGATCCCTCCACAATTCCGTGCTAAACCCGCCGCTGCTGCCACGCCGCCGCCAACCCACTCAAGCAGATCAGGGCGATGCCCACCACGGTGGTCAGCGTCGGCGTATGGCTGAAGAACAACCAGCCCAGCAGGCCGGCAAACACGATCTGGCAATACCCGAACGGCGCGAGCAGCGCCGGGGCGGCAAAGCGAAAGGCCTGGGTCAGCATCAGGTGCGCCGTCATCCCGCAGGCCCCCAGCGCCAACATCATCACCCCGTGCATCAGGCTCGGCACTTGCCAGAAGAACGGCACCAGCGCGCTCATCACCAACGTGTTACACAGGCCGGCGAAGAAATTGCTGGTGGTCGGGCTGTCGATCTCGCTGAGCTTGCGCGTGAGCAGTTGGTAGAAACAGAAAAACAACGCCGAACAGAAAGGCAACAACACCGCCGGGGTGAACAGATCGCCACCGGGATGGACGATGATCAACACCCCGATAAAACCGAAGATCACCGCGATCCATTGACCGCGCGTCACGTGTTCGCCCAGCAACGGCACCGACAACGCGGTCACCAGCACGGGCGCGAGGAAGTTGACCGCCGTCGCCTCCGCCAGTGGGATGAACATCAATGCCGTGGTAAAAAACAGACTGGTGCCCAGCAGGCACAACGCCCGGGCCAACTGCCACAACGGGCGCTTGGTACGTAGCACCCGCAGCCCCGAACGCGGCAGGAAGATACCCGCCATCAACAAGGTGTGCACCACGTAACGGGCCCAGACCACCATGATGATCGGATAAAAACCCGACAGATATTTGGACAATGCGTCATGACTGGAGAACAGGAACGTTGCGACCAGAATAAGCACGATGCCCTTGAAAGCCTGATTGACGCCGGAGAGCGGTGTGCTGACGGTCATGAGGGAAACCTGCGTTGCTTGATGTAGGGGCCGTGACGCACGTTGCAGTTATTGAGCCCGCGAGCATGCCGATAAGTTCTGAATCCGAAGTGTAATGAAAATTCCGGCGCCAGGCAGGATTGACTCACCGCTGAACCAAAACCCGTGTCCGTTGCCTGACAGCTCAAGCGCGACGCGCACCTTGGGCGCCTAAAAGCTAGACTCACCGCCACAGCAGTCATTTTTAGCAGGGTCATTCAGAGGAATTCCCACATGTTATGGAGAAAAGGTCGCCGCAGTGACAACGTGGTGGACGCCCGTGGTGACGGTGGGGGCGGTGGCGGAATGCGCTTCGGTGGCGGCAAGGGACTGAGCCTGACCGCCATTATCCTGATCGTCGGCATTGGCTGGATCACTGGCCAGGACCCGATGCAGATTCTCGGGCAACTGGCCGGGCAGATGGACCAGTCCGCGCCTGCCACTTCACAAACCCGCCAGGCGCCACCGGCCAACGATGAACAGGCCGAGTTCGTGCGCTCGATCCTCGGCGATACCGAAGACACCTGGGGCCAGGTTTTCCAACAGGCCGGACGCCAGTACCAACAACCCAAACTGGTGTTGTTCAGCGGTCGAGTCAACTCGGCCTGCGGCCTGGCCTCCTCGGCGACCGGTCCGTTCTATTGCCCGGCGGACCGCCAGGTCTACCTGGACATGAGCTTCTTCAAGGAAATGTCCCAACGCTTCGCCGCTGCGGGCGATTTCGCCCAGGCCTACGTCATTGCCCACGAAGTCGGCCACCACGTGCAGACGCTGCTGGGTGTATCGGCGAAGATCCAGGAAGCCCGCCAGCAAGGCCGGCAGATGGAAGGCGACGGCGGCTTGTTGGTGCGCCAGGAATTGCAGGCCGATTGCCTGGCCGGCGTCTGGGCCAACCATGCGCAAAAACGCCTGAACTGGCTGGAGCCGGGGGACATCGAGGAGGCCTTGACCGCCGCCAACGCCATCGGCGATGACCGCTTGCAGCAACAAGGCCAGGGCCGCGTAGTGCCGGACTCCTTCACCCACGGCACTTCGGCGCAGCGGGTGCGCTGGTTCAAGACCGGCTTCGCCCAGGGCCAGGTCAGTCAGTGCGACACATTCGCGGCGAGAAACCTGTAGATGAAGTGGGGAACATTGATCGGGCTGGTGCTGTGCTGCGCCGTCGCCCAGGCCGAGGAACACGGCGTCAACGTGGTCGCCCAAGGGCGCCTGCAACTCAAGGGCGGCGCCATGGCCGTCGCCGTCAGCCCGCCCCCGGCGTCCATCCAGCGCGTGCTGATCATCCTCCATGGTCGGCTGCGCAATGCCGAGACCTACCTGCACAGCGCCGAAAAGGCTGCCGAACAGGCCGGGCAACAAGGCACGACCCTGATCATCGCCCCGCAATTCCTCAACGAGCAGGACGTGGCTCGCCACACATTGCCCAATGAGCTACTGCGCTGGAAGGGCAACGACTGGATGGCCGGTGGCTTGTCCACAGGGCCCCATCCAGTCAGTTCCTTCCAGGTCCTCGACGACATCGTCGCGCGGGTCAGTGACCGGCAGCAGTTTCCGGAAGTGAAGGAGATCGTCATCGCCGGCCATTCCGGCGGCGCCCAGGTTGTGCAGCGCTATGCCCTGCTCGCCCAAGGCCAGTACCGGATCAATCCGCGGTTTGTCATCGCCAACCCGTCGTCCTATGCCTACTTCGATGCCCAACGGCCCATGGCCTTCGACCCCGCCAGTTGCCCTGGTTTCAATCGCTGGAAATACGGTCTGCAGGACCTGCCCGCCTATGCCGCCGGACAGACGCCCGCCCGCCTGGAGGAGAACTACGTCAAACGCGACATCGTTTATCTGCTTGGGCAGCAGGACGTCGACCCGGAGCATCCGGCGCTGGACAAGGGCTGTGAAGCGCAAACCCAAGGACCCTACCGGCTATTGCGTGGGCATTTCTTTTTCGACTACCTGACCCGGCGTCATCCCGTGGGGCTGAACCAGCGGCTGATCGAAGTGCCGGGGGTTGGGCATAACGGCAATGGGATGCTGACTTCGCCTGAGGGGTTGAAGGTGTTGTTTGGGCAGTAAGCTTTGTGTCGACTAGGAAGGCCCTTTCGCGAGCAAGCCCGCTCCCACAAAGTTTTCCGCATTGCCGCATATCCACTGTGGGAGCGAGCTTGCTCGCGATAGCGGCTAGCCAGCCAATACTCATCTCAAGCCCAAAGCATCCGCCGCAACTCAACACAATCGCGCGCATGCCAGTCCGTCAGCTCCGGCCATGGATTGTCCGGCAGGTTCACCAACACCGTCCGCGCCCCCGCCGCCCGCCCGCAGTCCAGGTCGAAGCGGTAGTCCCCCACCATCACCAGCGTGTCCGGCGCCACGTTCCAGGCCTCGGCCAGTTTCAACAGGCCACCAGGATGTGGCTTGGGCGGTGCCTCGTCGCGGCCCAGCACATCCTCCACGGCGAAACAGTCCGCCAGGCCAATGGCCTCCAGGGTCACGTGGGCCAGTTCGCGGGCGTTGCGGGTCAGGATCCCCAGGCGATAGCCGCGCCCGGCCAGCTCTCGCACCAACTCGACCGCGCCAGGCGCAGGCTTGGAGCCCAGCGCCAGGTCCCGTTCGTGTTCCAGCAACCAGGCATGTTTGGCCGCCGCTTCCTCAGCGGGCAACCCTGCCAGATGGGTGAGGATGTCGTCTTCGGCCGGAATCGCCAGGGCCACGCGGATTGCCGCGAAGTCATGCACGGCGATGGTCAGCGTGCCATCCATGTCGAATACCCAGTGACGAACCTCGGACAGGCTCATGCCCAGTCCTTGCGGTGGCGAATCAGGCCTTCCTGGGTGACCGAAGCCACCAGTTGCCCGGCGCGGTTGAACACGCTGCCCCGGGAGAATCCACGGGAATTGCCGGCCCACGGGCTGTCCATGGCGTAGAGCAACCAGTCATCGGCGCGCAAGTCGGCATGGAACCACAAGGCGTGATCAAGGCTGGCGACCTGCATATCCTTGTGCCACACCGATTTGCCATGGGGCAGCAGCGAAGTGGTCAGCAGGCCGAAGTCCGAGGCGTAGGCCAGCAGGTATTTATGCAAGGCCGGCGAATCCGCCAGGGCGCCATCGGCACGAAACCACACGTATTTCACCGGGTCGGCCAGCTGTGGGTTGTAAGGGTCTTTTTCAGTGACCGGGCGCACCTCGATCGGCTTGGGGCACAGCAGTTTTTCGCGCATGTGCTCGGGCAGCAGGTGCGCGCGCTGCTGGGTCAGTTCCAGCTCGGACGGCAGGTTTTCCGGCCCGACCACTTGCGGCATGGTGCTCTGGTGCTCAAAGCCCTGTTCGTCATACTGGAACGACGCACTGCAGGTGAAAATCGGGTTGCCCTTCTGGATCGCCGTCACCCGGCGGGTGCTGAAGCTGCCACCGTCACGCACCCGGTCCACCTGGTACACCACCGGCAGCGCGGCATCCCCCGGACGCAGGAAATAACCGTGCATCGAATGCACATGGCGCGCCTCTTCCACGGTCTGGCTGGCCGCCGACAACGACTGGCCCAGCACCTGGCCGCCGAACAACTGGCGAAACCCCAGATCCTGGCTGCGACCGCGAAACAGGTTCTCTTCGATCGGTTCCAGGGTCAGCAGGTCGACCAGATCTTCCAAAACGTGGCTCATTCAGACTTTCCTCACACAGCGCAATGACCGCGCAGTCTACGCTGCGGCGGTGGATCGATTGTTGGCCCGGGGCCATTTGGTAGGCATTGTAAACGTCCGTGTCGGCTAACCGTGCAGAGTCTGCAACCACTGCTCACGATTGATGCGATAAAGCACATGGTGACGCAATGGATGACCGACGGCGAGTGTCGGGTGCTCGAAGTCGTCCGCCGGGTCGTGATGCATGCCAATGGCCTGCATGACCTTTTGCGAGGGCAGGTTATCGACGGCGGTGAACGCCACCACTTCGTCCAGCGTCAACTGGTCGAAGGCACAACGCAGGGCGGTCCACGCCGCTTCGCTGGCATACCCCAGGCCCCAGTGCTCCCGGGCCAGGCGCCAGCCGATTTCGATGGCCGGCGTGAACGGCGCGTCGAACCCGACCACACCGAGCCCGGTAAAGCCGATGAAGTCCCCTGTGTCCTTGCGCTCCAGCGCCCACAGACCAAAACCATGCTCGGCGAAATGCCCCCGCACGCGACCGATCAGGGCGGCGCTTTCCAGGCGGCTCAGGCGCTCCGGGAAATAACGCATCACCTGCGGGTCGGCGCACATGGCGGCAAATTCCGGCAAGTCATCATCGCGCCACTGCCGCAAGAGCAACCGTGCGCTTTCCAGTTCCAGTATCGGCTCCATATTCACTCCCTTTCCATGCCCCAGAGTCTACATCGCTGGTAGGATCCGTCACTCAATCACCGCTGAAAACACCATGCCGCTGCCGCTGATCTATCACGAAGACTACAGCCCCGAATTCCCGGCGGAACACCGTTTCCCCATGGACAAGTTTCGCCTGCTGCGCGATCACCTGGTGGACAGCGGCCTGACCCGCGACGCGGACCTGTTGCGCCCGGCGCTGTGTCCGCCGGACATCCTCGCCCTGGCCCACGACCGTGCCTATATCGAACGCTACATGGGCGGCGAGTTGTCCCGCGAAGACCAACGGCGACTTGGCCTGCCCTGGAGCGAGGCCCTGGCCCGCCGAACGGTGCGTGCCGTGGGCGGTTCGCTGTTGGCGGCCGAACAAGCCCTTGAACACGGACTGGCCTGTCACTTGGCCGGCGGCACCCATCACGCCCACTACGACCACCCGGCCGGGTTCTGCATTTTCAATGACCTGGCGGTGATCAGCCGCTATTTCCTGGCCAGCGGTCGGGTCTCGCGGGTGCTGATTTTCGATTGCGATGTGCATCAGGGCGACGGCACTGCCCGAATACTCCATGACACCCCGGACGCCGTGACAGTTTCCTTGCACTGCGAAAAGAATTTTCCCGCACGCAAGGCGCACAGCGATTGGGACATTCCCCTGCCGATGGGCATGGAGGACGCCGCCTACCTGAAGGTGGTGGACGACGCCCTCAACTACCTGCTGCCGCTCTACCAGCCGGACCTGGTGCTGTATGACGCCGGCGTCGACGTACACAAGGACGACGCCCTCGGCTACCTGAAACTGACCGACGAAGGCCTCGCCGCCCGGGACGAGAGCGTCATGCGCCATTGCCTGAGCCGCGACATCCCGGTGGTCGGCGTGATCGGCGGTGGCTACAGCAAGGACCGCCAGGCCCTGGCTCGCCGCCACGGGATCCTGCACCACAGCGCACAAAGGGTCTGGACGTCATCAGGTTGTCACTGAAACCTGGGCGTTACCCACAATGCCTGTGGAGCGGCCTGTGGATAACCTGAGCGAAACGGCCTACAGGCTATGTTGCCTATAGCTTGCAGGAGCTTGGCTGTTTTTTGATCAGAGTTCTCAACAACGCCTACCGGCCCAATTGTGGGAGCGAGCTTGCTCGCGATAGCGAAGGGTCAGCTACATCAATGCCGCTGACACACCGCTATCGCGAGCAAGCTCCCTCCCACACGGATCTGTGCTGGTAGAATGCCCCGCCTACCCCTGCCCCCACAGTTCAAATCATGACCTCGACCGCCAAACCATCCTCCTCAAACATCGCCATCATCGGCGGCGGCCCCGCCGGCCTGATGGCCGCCGAGGTGTTGAGCCAGGCCGGCCTGCGAGTCGACCTGTACGAAGGCATGCCATCGGTGGGCAGGAAATTCCTGCTGGCCGGCGTGGGCGGCATGAACATCACCCACTCCGAAGCCTTTCCGGCTTTTCTGGCCCGCTACGCCGAACGCGCGCCAAACCTCGCGCCGCTGTTGCGGGCATTCGGGGCGGATGAGTTATGCACATGGATCCACGGGCTGGGCATCGACACCTTTGTCGGCAGCTCCGGGCGGGTATTTCCTACCGACATGAAGGCCGCCCCGCTGTTACGCGCCTGGCTCAAGCGCCTGCGCGATGCTGGCGTGGTGATCCACACGCGTCATCGCTGGCTCGGCTGGAACCCGGATGGCAGCTTGCGCATCGCCTCCCCGGAAGGCGACAAAACCCTGCACCCCAAGGTCACCTTGCTGGCGTTGGGCGGCGGCAGTTGGTCGCGCCTGGGCTCCGACGGCGCCTGGATGCTAGCGCTGGAACAGCGCGGCGTAGCCCTGGCGCCACTGCAACCCAGCAACTGTGGGTTCGAGGTAGAGGCCTGGAGCGACCTGATGATCAGCAAATTCGCCGGGGCCCCGCTCAAGAACATCGCCATGGGCCTGAACGACGATGTACCGCGCCTCGGCGAATGCGTGCTCACCGCCACCGGCCTCGAAGGTAGCCTGGTCTATGCGCTGTCGGCAACGATTCGCGAAGCGATCAACCAACATGGCAGCGCGACCATTCACCTGGACCTGTTGCCGGGCCGGCCTGTGGATAAAATCCTCCAGGCCCTGAGCAAACCACGCGGCTCACGCTCGATGGCCAAGCACTTGCACAGCCAGTTGGGGCTCGACGGCGTCAAGGCGGCGCTGTTGCGCGAGCTCACGCCGGCCGAGTGTTTCGCTGACCCGGCGCGGCTGGCCCAGGCCATCAAGGCCTTGCCGGTCACCCTGGTGAAGCCCCGCCCCTTGGACGAAGCCATCAGCAGCGCCGGTGGCGTGACGTTCCAAGCCCTGGATGAACGCCTGATGCTCAAGCAAGTGCCCGGGGTTTTCTGCGCCGGTGAAATGCTCGACTGGGAAGCGCCGACCGGCGGCTACCTGCTCACGGCCTGTTTTGCCAGCGGCCGAGCAGCGGGATTGGGAATGGTGGAGTGGCTACAGCGCAAGGGTTGAAGACCGAGGCGCACCCATCGCGAGCAAGCTCGCTCCCACATTTAACGCAATTCTTCTGACAGAACCCGATCAACTGTGGGAGCGAGCTTGCTCGCGATAGCGATTTATCAGACCTGGCAGGTCATCAAGGCTTACGCTTACGCGGCCCGGTATTGAACACCGGCACCTTGCGCACCGGCTTGACCGAAGGCTCCACCGGCGCCGCATCGCCGCTGTCCACCCACTTGCCCAGGTTGCGCTTGCCGCCCCCCCCGGAGGCTTTCGGTTTCTTCGGCTTTTTCGGCTTCTTGATCACCTGGCCGCTGGCATCGGTGTCCGGCACGCGGTGCTCAGGCTCGAAGTCTTGTTCCATCTGGCGAGGCAATGTCTGACGGGTCAACATCTCGATGGCTGACAGCAAATTCACTTCATCGGCGCAGACCAGGGAAATCGCCTGCCCGGTAGCGCCCGCCCGGCCGGTACGGCCGATGCGGTGGATGTAGTCCTCGGCCACGATCGGCAGGTCGAAGTTCACCACCAACGGCAAATCCTCGATGTCCAAGCCACGGGCGGCGACGTCGGTGGCGACCAGGATCTGCACTTCGCTGGCCTTGAAGCGGTCCAGCGCACGTTGGCGGGTGGCCTGGGGTTTGTCACCGTGGATACCGTCGGCGTTGACCCCCAGGCCCTGGAGTTTTTCCACCAGCGCATCGACGCCGTTGCGGGTCTTGGCGAATACCAGCACCTGCTTCCACTTGTGCTTGCGCATCAGGTGCACGAACAATTCCGCCTTGCGCTTCTTGTCCACCGTCACCACCCATTGCTTGACGGTGTTGGCAGCCACGTTGCGCGGGCTGACTTCAATGCTCAGCGGATCATTGAGCATCTGCCCGGCCAGCAGGCGGATCGCATCGGAAAAGGTCGCCGAGAACAGCAGGGTCTGGCGTTTCTTTGGCAGGGCCTTGTAGATATTCGCCAGCTCCTCGGAGAAACCCAAGTCGAGCATGCGGTCGGCTTCGTCCAGCACCAACGTCTGCAGCTGATTGAACTTCAGCGCATTCTGGCGGAACAGATCGAGCAAGCGACCCGGCGTGGCGACCAGCAGGTCGACGCCTTTGCGCAGCTTCATCATCTGCGGGTTGATGCTGACACCGCCGTACACCGCGTAGGTGCTCAGCGGCAGGTTTTGCGCGTACTGACGCACGCTTTCATGGACCTGCTCAGCCAGCTCGCGGGTCGGCACCAGGATCAACGCCCGCACCGAGTTGGCCGCGACCTTCGGCCCTTCGGTGGTCAGCAACTGCAACAGCGGCACCGCAAAGCCGGCGGTCTTGCCGGTGCCGGTCTGGGCCGCGGCCATCAGGTCGCGACCGGCGAGCACTGCCGGCATGGCTTGGGCCTGAACCGGAGTCGGGGTCTGGTAGCCGAGCGTCTCGAGGGCGCGCAGCAAGGGTTCGATCAGGCCAAGGGTGGCGAAAGTCATGGAAATACCGTAGGAAAAATCAGCGCATGGTGTGCAATGCGCGGCAGTTTACCCTAAATCAGGAGACGGCCGGCGCAGGCTTGGGTTTGCGCCACTGCGGCAAGCCGATCAACACCACCGCACTGATGATCACCAGCATCGCCAAGGCCTCCTCGATGCCGATGGTTTCACCGGCGAATACGATGCCCAGCAACACCGCCACGGCCGGGTTGACGTAGGCATAGCTGGTGGCCGCCGCCGGACGCACATGCTTGAGCAGGTACATGTAGGCGTTGAAGGCGATGATCGAACCGAACAAGGTCAGGTACACCAGCGCGAACCAACCCTCCAGCGGCGGCATGCTGTCCAGGTGTTCACCGCTGGCCACGCTGCCGATCAACAGCACCACACCGCCCACCAGCATTTCCACGGCACTGGCCATCGCCCCGGCCGGCAACGGCAGGTGTTTGCTCAGCACCGAGCCGAAGGCCCAGGAGGCCGCCGCGAACACCAGCAACGTCGCCCCCAACGGGCTGGATTGCAGATTGGAACCGAGGTTGAGCATGGCGATGCCGATCAACCCCAGCACAATCCCCGCCCATTCCAGACGGGTATTACGCGCACCCCAGAAATATCCGCACAGCAGGGTAAACAAAGGCACCGTCGCCACCGCCAACGCCGCGACCCCGGACGCCACTCCGGTGTGCTCGGCCACACTGACCGCACCGTTACCGAAACTGAGCAACAGCACGCCAATGATGGCCCCGGCCTTCCACTGCGCCCAGGTCGGCGCCGGCGCCCCGCGCCAGCGCAGGAAGCCGTACATCAGCGAACCGGCCAACACAAAACGAATCCCGGCCAGCAACAGCGGCGGCCAATGCTCCACACCGATACGAATCACCAGGTAGGTCGAACCCCAGATGACGTACAAGGCAAAGAAAGCAGCGATCAATGGCAGGGGAAAACGGCGTGGGCCAGGCATGTTCAGCTCGAAGTCAGGACAATGAGAGACGCTATTCTAGAAAGGCGACAGGCGGAAATTAAGCTACAAAACCTGTTTATCCAGGCCATACACTTTTCAAAACACGGCGATCAGCGCTATAAAGCGCGCTTTCGAAAGTCGCGCCGACAGGAAGCCAAACCGTGGATAAATACGACCGCATGTTGCTCAGCGCGCTGTTGGAAAACGGTCGTGCGTCCTACGCCGAACTGGCCCGCAAAGTGAACCTGTCAGCCCCCGCCGTGGCCGAACGGGTCAGCAAACTGGAAGCCAGCGGTGTCATCACCGGTTATCAAGCCAAAGTCGACATGGCGAAGATCGGCCTGCCGGTGCAGTGCGTCATCGAACTGCGAATGAACCAGCACGGCAACCAGAAGACCTACGACGAACTGTACAAGATCCCACAACTGACCGAATGCCACCGGGTCACCGGGGATCCGTGCGTGATCATGCAAGCGGCGGTTGGCTCGATGCCCGAGCTGGAAGAGCTGATCAACCGCATTGCCAAGTTCGGCTTCAGCAAGACGTCGATCGTGCTGTCCAGCGCCATTGAAAAGCGCGTGCCGTTGGGGCAGTTGGAAGGCAATGGGAAATGACACTGATCAACTGTGGGAGCGAGCTTGCTCGCGATGGCGGAGTGTCAGTCACCGAGAGGCTGGCTGATCCGACGCTATCGCGAGCAAGCTCGCTCCCACAGTTGTCCGGCGGTGTGTTCAGAAACCGCGATGACGCTTGAGATGCTCGTTGATCTTCGCCGCCGGCACTTTCTGCAAACTGCATAGCAAATCATGGGACAACTCCCGCAACCCATGCTTTTGCCGCAGCTGCGAAGCCAGGTGCGCGGTGAGGTTGGCGGCCATTTCGGCGTCGGCCATGGCCCGGTGGGCCTGGCCAGTGTGGGGCAAGCCGGCGAACGCATTGAGCGTGCCGAGCTTGTGGTTCGGCGCCGCCGGCATCAGGCGCCGGGCCAGCAACAGTGAGCAGGCAAAATTCTGCAAGCGGGTGCGTTTGATACGTCCCAGCTCGAAATCCCAGAACTTCTGGTCGAACGCGGCGTTGTGGGCCAGCAGTGGCGTGATGCCGACGAACTCGTTGACCTCGTTCATGACCTTTTCCGCCGAGGGTGCGCTGCGCAGCATGGCGTTGCTGATCCCGGTCAGTTGCTCGATAAACGCAGGGACGCGCACACCGGCATTCATCAGGCTCTGGTAGCGGTCGACGATCCGGCCTTGCTCGAGCATCACCACCGCGATCTCAGTGGCCCGGCAACTGCTGCTCGGAGTGATCCCGGTGGTTTCAAAGTCGATGACTGCGATGCGTTCCAAACCTTTTTAACTCCGTGAAAATCAATTCTTGAGCAACAACGCGCCCTCGATGGGCACATAGCGACTGGCGGCGCGGATCAGCGAGTTGGCGGTCAACCCCGGCACGCCGTAGGCCACGGCTTGCACGCCGTGCTTGTGGATGATGCGTTCGAGCAACATGTCGAAATCGCCATCGCCGGAGGCCAGCACCACTTCATCGACGTGGTCGGCGGCGTCCATGATGTCCAGCGTGATGCCCACGTCCCAGTCGCCCTTGGCCGAGCCGTCGCTGCGCTGGATGTAGGGCTTGAGCTTCACGACGAAACCCAGGTTGCGCAGGATCTGCTGGAATTGTTGCTGCTTGCTGTCACCGCGATCGATCGCATAGGCATAGGCCTCGACGATCTGCCCCTGTTTGCTGACATCGGCCCACAGCGCGGCGTAGTTGAAATGGCAACCGTAAGCCTGGCGCACGGTGTAGTACAGGTTCTGGACATCGGCGAACACTGCAATTTTTTTCACCGCGTTTCCTCTTGGATGCACACGTACGCAGCCCACCAGGGCCGAAAAGTCGCCCAGTATGCCAGCCCGAAGGATTGTTCCGCGAATAATCGGCCCGAGGCGCCAGGGCGCCCCGGACGAATGGCAGGTCAGACGAAGGAGTCGTCGTCGCCGAAGGAAGATGAATCGTCGCTGTAGTCCGCGTCGCTGAACCCGCCCTGGTCGTTGCCGTAGGCGTCGTTATCGGCCACGCGCGGGTCATCGCCCCAGCCGTTGCCTGCGGTGTCGTTGACCGGTTGCGCCGGTTCTTCCTTGATGACCTCGACGATCTCCTGCGGTTGCTGATTGCTGTGGAACAGGCTGCTGATGCCTTGGGCCAGCATCACGCCGCCCGCCACGCCCGCCGCGGTTTTCAGGGCGCCGCCGAGGAAGCTGCCCGCTGCCGGGGCTTGTTGCTGCGGTGCGCCATAATTGCTGGGCGGCGCGCCGAAGCCCTGTTGGGGCGGGGCATTGAAGGACGGTTGCGCCGGTTCGCGCCAGCCACCACCGCTGGAGGCCGGCGCGCTCGCCGGGCGTGAATCCTTCGGGCTGCCGCCGAAGATACTCGAGAGGAAACCGCCGCCACCGCTGGGTGCCGGCGCTTGCTTGCGCGCTTGTTGCAGATCAGCCTGCAATTGCTCGACCTGCTGGGCCAGTTGCCTGTTCTGCTCATCGAGGCGCTTGATCGCAGCCTCCTGCACCAGGATCGCCTGGGCCATGAAATAGCCCGCCGCTGGCTGGCTCGCCAGGTGTTCCTTGATCCGCGCCTCGGCCTGGGCGTCGCGCGGGGCTGAATCCTTTTCGGCCTGTTGCAGCCGTGAAAACAGTCCATCGATCAGGGTTTGTTCTTCGCTGTTCATGGCGACCTCATTCGATTGCCGGGTAGAAACCATTCCGATCCCGAAGACCGGTGCCCATCAGTAATGGGGTTCGCCGGAAAGCTTTCAATGGTCTTTACCTGATGTTTACGTTTGCTTGTGCGGGCGCCTGATCGGTTAAAGTGTCGGACCGCTTTTTCAACTGCGATACCGACTCATGAATCCGTTTGACGTGCTGCGCGACTCTTTGTATTTCTTCAAGCGCCATTTGGGCCGGATCGCCCAGTTGTGCCTGCCGCTGGTCATACTCGAGGCCTTGCTGCAGCAAGGCGTGGACAGCGCCCTCGGCCCCGACGGTTTTCCCGGTTACAGCGTGATCGTCGGGCTGCTGGTGTACCCCTTGTACACCGCCGCGCTGATCCTGTTTCTCGACGCCCGCAGCCGCGGCGAAGCACCACGCACGCGGGACCTGCTCGCAACGGCCCTCACGCTGTGGCCACGCTTTGCCTTGCTGACGGCCCTCAACACATTGTTGATCCTGGTGGGGCTGTCGTTGTACTTCCTGCCGGGCCTGTGGCTGATGGTGACCCTGGCCTTCGGCGAATACCTGCTGGTCCTCAGGGGCCTGGCCCCCCTGGCGGCGATGAAGGAAAGCCTGAACCTGTCCCGCGGCAACTTCTGGCGGATCCTGCTGTGCATTCTCGCGGTGATGGGCCCACTGTGGCTGCTCAAGGGCGCCAGCGTCTCGGTGTATCCGTCACCCCAAAACCCCGCGCTCAGCTTGCTGATCGAAAGCGTCCACAGCTTCCTGCAACTGTTCACCACCGTGGTGCTGTTTCGCCTGTTCATGCTGATCGAAGCCAAGCCCGAGCGCCGCTGATCGCACTCGACGACAGCCCTGGGCTTGGGCTTGAGAACCGCTCTCGGTTATGCTCGGGAGCACTTTTGCGTTTCGCCCATAAGCCGAGCCATGATCCGTCTACTGCGCTACACCTTGCTGGGCCTGCTGTTGATCCTCAGCCTGGCCGCCCTGTCGATCTACGGCCTGACCTGGCGGCCACAGCCCCGGGAAACCGTGCCGGTCAGCTGCACCGCCAATGCAGCAGCGCTGGCACCCGGCCAAGCCTTGAAGGTGATGACCTGGAACGTCCAGTTCCTCGCGGGCAAGCGCTACGTGTTCTGGAACGACCTGGCCCAAGGCGACGATGAAAGCCCGACCCTGGAAGACATGGCCTTCAGCCTCGACGAAGTGGCCCGGGTCATCCGCGACGAACAACCGGACATCGTGTTGCTCCAGGAACTGGACAAGGGCGCCAAGGCCAGCGATTACCAGGACCAGCTCAAGCTGTTGCAGGAGCGACTCGCCGACCTCTACCCGTGCGGCACCAGCGCCTTCGACTGGAAAGCCGACTTCATCCCCGACCCGCACATTTTCGGCAGCGTCGGCCGGCAACTGGCGACCCTGAGTCGCTACCGCATCGACCATGCCGAACGGGTGCAACTGCCGGTGGCCGATGCCAACTTCATCAGCCGTCAGTTCCAGCCCAAAAATGCCTTGTTGGTGAGCTACCTGTCACTGAGCGACGGCAGCCAGTTGGCGGTGCTCAACACGCACCTGGAACGGGCCACAGAACCGGACGAAACCCTGCCCAGACAAATCACCGCCATGACCAAGGCACTGGACAAATTCGAATCCGCAGGCACGCCCTGGCTGATCGGTGGCGACTTCAACCTGCTGCCCCTGGGCCAGTACCGACGCCTGCCGTCCGAGCAACGCACGCCCTACTCCGCCGACAGCCCGCTGCACCTGCTGTGGGACAAATACCCGATGATTCCCACCAACAACGAAGCCAGCGGCATCGACCGCGAGCACTGGCTGACCCATTACCCGAACGACCCCGGCCTCAACGGCCCCGACCGCACCGTCGACTACCTGTTCTACAGCCCGCGAATCAAACGGGTCGAAGCCCAGGTGCGCCAGGACGATACCTTGCGTATCTCCGATCACTTGCCGGTGATTGCGCGTTTTTTGCTGCCGGCTGCGCCTTGATTTGAAGCCACCACCGGACAGATGTGGGAGCGAGCTTGCTCGCGATAACGATCTTTCAACCAGCACAGATGTCGGGATGTGCCGACGCCATCGCGGGCAAGCTCGCTCCCACAATGGATCTGTGTCGCAATCACTTCACTTGCGCGGCTTGACCCGCGCCGTCGCCTCCGCCACCAGCGGATCATCCGGCCAGTAATGCTTGGGGTAGCGCCCCTTCAAATCCTTCTTCACCTCGGCGTAGGTGCTGCGCCAGAAGTTCGCCAGGTCCTGGGTCACCTGCACCGGCCGGCGTGCCGGTGACAGCAGGTGCAGCTTGACCACCTGGCGTCCGCCGGCAATGCGCGGGGTGTCGGCCAGGCCGAAGAGTTCCTGCAGGCGCACCGCCAGGATCGGTGGATGTTCGCTGTAGTCCAGGCGGATCGACGAGCCCGAGGGCACGCTCAGATGGTGCGGCGCCAGTTCATCCAGGCGTTGCGGCAACGGCCAGGGCAACAGGTTGTGGACGATGCTCGACAGGTCCAGGTTGGCGAAATGACTGAGGCGCGAGACCCGTCCCAGATACGGCATCAACCAGTGTTCGAGGGTGTTCAGCAGCGCTGCATCGCTGACGTCTGGCCATTCACTCTCGCCCTTGGCCTCCCATTCAAGTCGACGCAACAACGCCACCCGCGCCTGCCATTGCCGCAACTCCGGAGTCCAGGGCAGCAATTCCAGGCCCTTGCGCCGCACCAGGTTCACCAGGGCCTGGCTACGGGCCGACTCGTCCAGGCCGGTCAACGGTTCGCGGCTGAGCACCAATTCGCCGACCTTGCGCTGGCGCTCGGCCCGCAGCACACCTTCGCGCTCATCCCAATCCAACTGATCCACCGTGTGCACTTGCTCGGCCAATACCGAGTCGAACAGTGCCGGGTCGAAATCCGTCGCCAGGTAGATCCGCTCTTCCCGCTGGCCCTGGCGGCTGCCCAGGTCGGCGATCACCAGCCACGCCTGTTTCATCAGGCTGTCAACCTCGGCGAACAGCGCCGCCCGGCCATTGGCCAGGCGATATTCCGCGCCGCCGGGCCGACGCTGCTGGGCGACGCGGTCGGGGTAGGCCAACGCGAGCAACGCGCCGAGCCAGCGCGGATGGTCGGGATCGGCCACGGCCTCTTCGGCCTTGCCCCGCAGATAGCCGCGATATTGCCGGGCCAGTTGCCGCGCCCGCTGCACCCCGCCCTGAGCGCCGCGCGCCGCCCGTTCTTCGCCGGACAGCAAGGCCAGGCGACTGTGCAGGTCGGCGCCGGCACCGCGCAGAATGTCCCGTTCGCCCAGCAGCGCAGCGACGTTGCAGGCCATGTCCGCCAGCCCCAGCGCCTGGCCACGTAACAGCAGATGCGCGATACGCGGATGGGCCGGCAGTTCGGCCATGGCCTGGCCGTGGCGGGTCAGTTGCTCGCCCTCCAGCGCGCCCAGGCGTTGCAGCAGGTCCTGGGCCTGGGCATACGCGGCGGCGGGCGGGACGTCGAGCCAGACCAATTGCTGCGGCGTCACGCCCCAGCGCCCCAGTTGCAGGGCCAACCCGGCCAGGTCCGCCGACAGAATCTCCGCGCTACCGTAAGCGGCCAATTGTTCATGCTGGTCTTCGGACCACAACCGGTAGCACACCCCCGGCTCCAGGCGCCCGGCGCGACCAGCCCGCTGGGTGGCGCTGGCCCGGGAAACGCGCTGGGTGTCGAGCCGGGTCATGCCGCTGCCCGGATCGAAACGCGGCACCCGCGCCAGTCCGGCGTCGATCACCACCCGTACGCCATTGATGGTCAGACTGGTTTCGGCAATGTTGGTGGCCAGCACCACTTTGCGCTGACCGGGTGGCGCGGGGTCGATGGCGGCGCGTTGAGCGGCGAGGTCCAGTTCGCCGTGCAGCGGGCAGAGCAAGACGTTGCCGCCCTCGCCCAAGGCCTCGGCCAGTTGCTGATGGACCCGGCGGATCTCCGCCTGCCCGGGCAAGAACACCAGGACGCTGCCGGTTTCATCGTGCAGCGCTTCGAGCACGGTCTGCACCAGTCGCGGCTCGATGAATTCGCCGGGCTGGAACGGCCGCCCCCAGCGTACCGTCACCGGAAACATGCGGCCTTCGCTGCGCAGGATCGGCGCGTTGTTCAACAACCCGGCCAGGCGTTCGCCTTCCAGGGTCGCGGACATCAGCAGGATCTTGAGCGGCTGCTCTTCGCGAAACAGTTCGCGGCCGTTGAGGCTCAAGGCCAGGGCCAGGTCGGCATCGAGGCTGCGTTCGTGGAACTCATCGAAAATCAGCAGCCCCACCCCTTCCAGCGCCGGATCGTCCTGCAAGCGGCGGGTGAGGATGCCTTCGGTGACCACTTCAATGCGGGTCCTGGGCCCGACCTTGCTGTCGAGACGAATCCGGTAGCCGACGGTTTCACCGACCTTCTCCCCCAGTTCGCTGGCCAGCCGCTCGGCCGCCGCCCGTGCCGCCAGGCGCCGGGGTTCGAGCATCAGGATGGTCTGTCCGGCCAGCCAGGGCTCGTTCAGCAAGGACAGGGGAACACGGGTGGTTTTACCGGCACCGGGCGGTGCTTCGAGCACGGCTTCGTGGCGCGATGCCAGGGCTTGGCGCAGGGCGGGTAAAACTTCATCGATCGGCAAAGAAATCATGCTGGCTCCAAAACAGAGGGCCGAGTATAACGGCGAACTGTTTAGCGTGGTCTGGACTCCAACCAGCAACGCCTCTACTACCTGTTCAGGAGATTGCTATGCGTATTCCCTTTCGCGTGATCGGTGGCGTGCTGGTCGCCTCCCTGCTGACTCAAATCAGCGCCTGTGGCTCGATCTTCTACCCGGACCGTCGCGGCCAGATCGACGGCAAGATCGACCCGGCCATCGCCGCCCTCGATGCCGTCGGCCTGCTGTTCTACATCATCCCCGGCCTGATCGCGTTCGCCGTGGACTTTGCCACCGGCGCCATCTATTTCGAACCGGGCCGCAGCGTCCAGATCGAGCCAGAGAAACTCAAGCCGGCCATCAACCCCGACGGCACGGTCAATAACCAAAAACTGCAGGCGATCCTGGAACGCGAACTGGGCCGCAGCTTCCCGCTGGACGATCCTCGACTGATCCAGCACAAAGGCAGCGCGCAGCAACTGGCCACCCTCGGCCTCAAACCGGCCGCATGACCGGCGCCACTGAAGGAACGACCGCGCCATGACCACCAGCACCGAACACGCTCGCCTGCTGCGCCTGGCCACCCGCGCCTCGGTGGCCGTGGCGCTCACACTGGTGATCGCCAAGGCCCTGGCCTGGTGGCTCAGCGGTTCGGTGAGCATGCTCGCCGGCCTGACCGACTCGGCCCTGGACGGCGTCACCTCGCTGCTCAACCTGCTGGCGGTGCACTACGCATTGCGCCCCGCCGACGATGACCATCGCTACGGTCATGGCAAGGCCGAATCCCTGGCCGGCATGGCCCAGGCACTGTTCATCGGTGGCAGTGCCACATTGATTGCCTTGCAGGCCTTCGAACGCCTGAAGAACCCGGTGCCGGTGGAGGCGCCCTGGCTCAGCGTCGGGGTGATCGTGTTTTCCCTGGGGCTGACCCTGGCGCTGCTGGCGTTGCAACATCGGGTCATCCGCGCCACCGGCTCCAACGCCGTGCGCGCCGACTCGCTGCACTATCGCTCCGACCTGTTGCTCAACGGCAGCATCCTGGTCGCGCTGGTATTGGCCGGGTTCGGTTGGTATCAACTCGACGCCTGGTTCGGCCTGGGGATTGCCGCGTACATCTTGTGGAGCGCCATCCAGATCGCCCGGGAAAGCTTCGCGGTGCTGATGGATGAAGAACTGCCGCCCGACGTCAGCCAGCGCATGCTGGAACTGGCCTGCGCCGTGCCCGGCGTGCTTGGCGCCCATGACCTGCGTACGCGGGTCTCGGGCAACCACTGGTTCGTGCAACTGCACCTGGAGTTGCCGGGGGACCTGACCCTGTCAGTGGCCCATGGCATCAGCGACCAGGCCGCCGATGCCATCCACCGCGCTTATCCGAAGGCCGAAGTGCTGGTGCATGCCGATCCGTCGGACGTGGTGAAGCGCGCCAGCGCTTGATGCCGAACACAGAATGTGGTGAGGGGATTTATCCCCTCACCACAGAAGCAGGTGTCCGACTCTGATTCAGCGACGAATACTCAGTACGTCACCTGATACCCACGGCTGCTCAAGCAACTGCCCTGGGCCTGGCGATAGGTCTGCACCACTTCCGGTGCCGGCGGGTAGGTGTAGTTGCGCGGATCGAACCCGCTCTGCTGCACCGCCCAGCGATAGCAGTCGTAGCCATCCTGATTGACCTGCTCGGGCGACTGGCCGTTGGCCGGATAGGCCACCACATCGAAACTGTTGCCCTGGGGTTGCGGCTGCGGGTTGGCGACCGGCGCATCGACCACGACATAATCCTGGGTGTTGGCTTCGTAGATGTAATAGGCGCCGGCCGCGAGGAAGAACAGCGAACTGCCGATCCACACTTCCCGGGCGTAATCGGGCAGGTAACGGGTGCGGATGCCCCGCGGTGGCGCGACCACCACGTAACGCGGTCCTTGCGGGCGATACCAGTAGCCGCCGGAATAGAAATAGTCCTGGCCGCGATAGGGCACGCGGTAGTTGCGATCCGGGAAACGGTCGATCACATAACCCGGACGGTATTGCGGCCCAGGGCCCCAACCGTTGCCATGCCCATCCGGCCGACCGGGCCAATGCTGGCCGGGACGACCGTCATGGTCTGGTCGCGGACCTGGACCTGCGTTCGGATAGCCATCGTTGCGCCGAGGGATATCGCGGTAATACCCCGGTTGCGGGTCGCGGGTCTGGGTCACGCTGTCGGGCCGGCCCTGGATGGGCAAGTTGTTGCCGGGCGGTGGCTGCGGCGGACGACCGTGAGCGTTAGGGTCCTGCGGTGGACGATCGTAGCGTTGTCCGCCCGGGTTCTGCGGCGTGACCTCGAACTGGCGACTGTTGTCGCCCCGAATGATTTCGTTGTTTTGCGACCGTTGCTGCGCCGGGTAACCCTGGCCGTTGCCGCCGCGCCCGTCCGGGCCGCGATTGCCATCCGGGCCGCCACGGTTTTGCTGATCGTCGGCCATTCCTTGCGCACTGACACTTGCCCACAACAGACCAACACCTGCCAAACGCCAGATGCGCGACTTCATGAAATTCCTCACAACGGTTCAGGGCCTGATGATAAGACTGGGAAAGCCCAGGCCGGTTCTGCGACAGATTATCAGCCACGGGGTTTATTTCGCAGACATTAAAAAAGGGAGACCCGTCGGCCTCCCCTTGAGAATTTCGTCCGTGCTCGACGCTTATGACGTCGGCTCACCTCACGCCGTCTTCTGGACGGTGTGCAGCTCGGGGGTCTGCCAGTACCGGTGGGTACTGCGACCGCAGCCGGCCTGATTGGGCGGGCCGCACTGGACTGTTTGTCCGAGCAGTGATCTTGGTGGTAAGCATAAGGCTGGGGTGCCGACAGATGATTGCGAAGATTGCGGAAATAAACATCACTTGCGCAATTTTTAACCCCGGATAGATAATCCTCCGCAATTATCAAGATTAAGGCCTGACCGATGAGCAAACTCGACCGCTACGACCTGAGCATTCTGGCGGAATTGCAGCGCGATGCGCGCATCTCCAACCAGGAACTGGCCGAACGCATCGGCCTGTCGCCCTCCCCCTGCTCGCGGCGGGTCAAGCAGTTGGAGGATGACGGCTACATCACCCGCCAGGTCGCCCTGCTCGACCGCAAGCTACTGGGCCTGAGCCTGACGGCTTATGTGCTGATCGGCATGGACCGCCACACACCCGAGCGCTTCGAGAATTTCGAAGCCGCCATCCGCAACCTGCCGCAGGTACTGGAATGCAGCTTGGTCACCGGCATGGACGCGGACTACCAGCTCAAGGTCGTGGTGCCGGACATGGACCATTACCAGAAACTGCTGTTGGGGCACCTGACCCGGATCGATGGCGTCACCAGCGTGCGCTCCAGCTTTGTGCTGAACCAGGTGCTCAACAGCACCGAGTTGCCGTTGACTCACCTGCGCAGCTGAGAACGCCATTCAGATCGTTCCCACGCTCCGCGTGGTAACGCCTCTACGGACGCTCCGCGTTCGGCTCTTGGGGACGCAGAGCGTCCCGGGGCTGCATTCCCACGCGGAGCGTGGGAACGATCCAGAGTACTTGCCGGGCGATGAATAGCTGCGACACACCGCCGCAGGCCAATCCCTCGCCCGCCAACCATGCCTTATACTCGCCGCGCCTTTTCAATCCCGCCCACGCCGGAGTGTCCTGATGGATCCTGCTGTTTTCGAAGAGTGGATGATGACCGGCCTGGTCAGCATCCTGATCATTTTCATGGGCTTCATCGTCTGGGACCTGGCAAAGAAGTCCAAGGCCGGGCGTTTTGGCTCGTTCATCCTGTTTTTCGTGCTGGGCCTCGGCGTGGCGGCATTCGTCATCAAGAGCGTGGTAATCGGCCTGATCGAGTCTGGGGCGTTATAAGCGCGCCGGGACTTCCTTCCATTGGCCTTGATCAAGGCCTTCAATGGTCCAGTCGCCGATCCTGACCCGCACCAGGCGCAGTGTCGGCAAGCCTACCGCAGCGGTCATGCGCCGTACCTGGCGGTTGCGCCCTTCGCGAATCACCAGCTCCAGCCAGCTCGTGGGCACGCTTTTACGAAAACGCACCGGCGGGTTGCGCGGCCACAATTGCGGTTCGTCCAATGGGCGCGCCTCGGCCGGCAACGTCATGCCGTCGTTCAGCTCCACGCCCTCGCGCAAACGCTGCAGCTGTTCGGCACTCGGCTCACCCTCTACTTGCACCCAATAGGTCTTGGCCAGCTTGTGCTTGGGATCGGCGATACGCGCCTGCAATTGCCCATCGTTGGTCAGCAACAGCAAACCTTCGCTGTCGCGATCCAGCCGCCCGGCCGGGTAGATGCCCGGTACATCGATGAAATCCTTGAGCGTCGCCCGCCCCTCACCGTCGCTGAATTGCGTCAGCACGTCGAAGGGTTTGTTGAACAGGATCAGCTTTGGTTCGGCCGGCGGAGCCTTGGCCACACGGCGCGGCGCAGCGGCGGGAAGCTTCGCGCCAGGGCGACGGGAAGCGGGGCGTGGAGGACGGGGCATGGCGAATACAAACATCTAACGGTCGGGGCCGACCATGCTAGTGGCCCGACCGTTAAATGACCACCCTCCGATCAGCGGAACGGCGGCTCGTCAAAGCTGCGCAGTTTGCGCGAATGCAACGAGTTGAGTTCGGTGCGCAACAGGTCCAGCGCCTCGATGCCGATCTTCAGGTGCTGGTTGACCGCTCGCTCATAGAACGCGTTGGCCGAGCCCGGCAGCTTGATCTCGCTGTGCAGCGGTTTGTCCGAGACACACAGCAACGTGCCATAGGGCACTCGCAGACGATAACCCTGGGCGGCGATGGTGCCGCTTTCCATGTCCACCGCCACGGCGCGGGACAGGTTGATCAGCGGACGTTCCTGGGCCCAGCGCAGTTCCCAGTTGCGATCGTCGTAAGTCAGCACGGTGCCGGTGCGCAGACGCTTTTTCAGCTCATCGCCCTTCTCGCCGGTGATGTTCGCCGCCGCCTGCTGAAGCGCCATCTGCACTTCGGCCAGGGCTGGAATCGGAATGTTCGGCGGCACCACCCGGTCGAGGATGCCATCGCGACGCATGTAGGCGTGGGCCAGCACGTAGTCACCGATGGTCTGGGACTGCCGCAGCCCGCCGCAGTGGCCGATCATCAGCCAGCAATGCGGGCGCAGCACGGCCAGGTGGTCGGTGATGTTCTTGGCGTTGGACGGGCCGACGCCGATGTTCACCAGGGTGACGCCATGGCCGTCGTTGGTCTGCAGGTGATAAGCCGGCATCTGGTAACGGTGCCAGACCACGCCGGCAGCGATGGCCGACGCTTCGCCATGGTCCATGTTCTTGTCGATGATCACGTTGCCCGGCAGGACCATGCGCACAAAGCGCGGGTCGCTGCGCAACTGCTCCAGGCCATGGACGATGAACTGGTCGACATAGCGGTGGTAGTTGGTCAGCAGGATCCACGGCTGCACATGGCGCCAGTCGCTGCCGGTGTAGTGCACCAGCCGGCGCAGGGAAAAGTCCACCCGCGCGGCATCGAACAGCGCCAGGGGCAGCGGGTCGGTGTTTTCCCAGTCGTAGAGGCCGTCGGCGATGCCATCGCTGGCGGCCGACAGGTCGGTGCTGGGGAATACCCGCGCCAGCACGGCGGCGGTCACGCCGGAGCCGGCCAGTTCGTCGCCCTGCTCCACCACGTACGGGTACGGAATGTTCTGCTCGCTGACGCCCACTTCCACGGTGACGGTAAAGTCGTGCATCAATGGGACCAGTTGTTCCAGCAGGTATTTACGGAACGCGGCGGGATGGGTAACGGTGACGCTGTAGGTGCCGGGCAACTGGACCTTGGCATAGGCCCGCGTAGTTTGCGGGACTTCACCGTGGCAGTGGTAGGTCAGGCGCAAGGCGGGATAGCGAAACAATGCACGCTGCTTGGCATCCGGCTCGATGCGGTCCTTGAGATAACGCATCAGCGCCTGGTTCAGCGCGGTGGTCGCACGCTCGTGCAGGGCCGCTAGACGATCCACGGCTTGTTCAGCGGTTTGAACGACAATAAACGCTTCGGTCACGATCAGCTTCCTGTGTTCTGACTTGCAGGCCTTCATCTTGCCTGCATCGCCGCCCGACGGGAACAGTGGCGTATTGGCGCGCTTGATCATTCACCCACAATTAATACTTTCATTTCACCGCAGCCCCTGTGGGAGCGAGCTTGCTCGCGATAGCGGTATGTCAGTCACCATAGAGGTTGGATGTACTGACGCCTTCGCGAGCAAGCTCGCTCCCACAGAGTTCGATGGCGTAATTAGATGTTGTGTACAACTCAGGTCCACTGTGGGAGCGAGCTTGCTCGCGATAGCGGTGTGTCAGTCACCATAGAGGTTGGATGTACTGACGCCATCGCGAGCAAGCTCGCTCCCACAGGGGTATGTGGTGTTTCTAAAAGGCGTGCGGGGTCGAGCGGGTAACGATGGCCTCGACATTCAAGCCCCGAGGCAGAGCACCGTACACCCGGCCGGTCGAACCCAGGCGACTGGCGATAAAAGCATCGCTGACTGCACTGTTCCCCGCCTCCAGCAACAGCTTGGCTTGCAGGCCGACGGCGATGTCTTCGGTCAATTGCCGGGCGCGGTACTGGATGTCGTCGGTGTCCTTGAAGGCTGTGTGCAATTGGTGGATGTGCCCGGCCAGGCGCTTGTCGCCATGGCCGTCGCCCAGTTCGCTGAACAAGACCTCCAGCACACCTGGTTCCTTGGACAGGGCACGCAACACATCCAGGCATTGCACGTTGCCGGAGCCTTCCCACGTCGAGTTGACCGGCGCTTCACGGTACAGGCGCGGCAGGATGCTGTCTTCGACGTAGCCGGCGCCGCCCATGCATTCGGCGGCTTCGTTGATCATCCCGGGGGCGCGCTTGCAGATCCAGTATTTGCCCACCGCCGTCACCAGCCGGGCGAACTTGGCCTCATGCTCGTCATTCAAATGGTCCAGCGCCCGGCCCATGCGCAGGCTCAAGGCCAGGGCGGCCTCGCTTTCCAACGCCAGGTCAGCCAGGACGTTCTGCATCAGCGGCTGTTCGCTCAACGGCTTGCCACCGACCTTGCGGTGCGCGCAGTGATGGCTGGCCTGGGTCAGCGCCTGGCGCATCAGGGCGCTGGAACCGACCATGCAATCGAAGCGGGTCATGGCCACCATCTCGATGATCGTCGGCACGCCGCGGCCTTCTTCGCCGACCATCCAGGCCAGGGCGCCACGGAACTCGACTTCGCTGGAGGCGTTGGAACAGTTACCCAGCTTGTTCTTCAAGCGCTGGATGTAGAACTGATTACGCGTGTCGTCGGGACGATGGCGCGGCAGCAGGAAACAGGTCAGGCCCTTGTCGGTTTGGGCCAAGGTGAGGAAAGCGTCGCACATCGGTGCCGAACAGAACCATTTGTGCCCCACCAGCTCATAGGCCTGGCCCGGGCCGCTGGCACCCACCGGATAGGCCTTGGTGGTGTTGGCCCGCACATCGGTGCCGCCCTGTTTTTCGGTCATCGCCATGCCCAGGGTCACCCCGGCCTTGTGGGCCATGCCGACGTTGCGCGGGTCGTACTCGGTGGCCAGCACCTTCGGCAGCCAGCGCTCGGCCAGATCCGGTTGCAGGCGCAGCGCCGGCACGCTGGCGAAGGTCATGGTCAACGGGCAACCCGTACCGGCTTCGGCCTGGCTGTGCAGATAGGTCATCGACGCCCGGGCGACATGGGCGCCGGGCTGTGGATGGGCCCAAGGCAAGCTCGGCAGGCCATGCTCGACGGCGGTGCGCATCAACTGATGATAAGCGGGATGGAATTCCACCAGATCGATGCGATGGCCGTAACGGTCATGGCTGGAAAAAACCGGCTTGTTCTGATTGGCCAGGAAGCCCGCTTCCATCAACGGCCCGCCGGCCAGTGCCCCATACGCATCGATCCGCGCCTGCGCCCAGCCAGCCCCAAAGCGCTGCGACCACTGCTGCAACGGCAGGTCGATGCGGTACAGGTTGGCGCCATCCAGGGACGGCGGTTGATTGGTGACATCGTGGGTTTCAGCGAACTGGTGCAGGTTCATGACAGGGCTCCTCGATCGTCCAGGGATTCAGTTAAGCACCGCCTCCAGGCCGAACAAAGTGTCATATACGCCTAAATATCGGCGCTTTCACCCTGCCTTGGGCAAAGCACCCGGCGTTGGAGCGTGGCCTGCAATGCGTCGAATTTCACCGGTTTGCTCAGGTAGTCGATCAACGCACCCGAGGGACAGCGCTCCTGCCCCAGGTTCGGGCTGACCACCAGTACCGGCAGCTCTTCGCAGCCAGACAACGCGCGGATCTGGCAGCAGACCGACACACCGTCCAGCGGCGGCGACTGGCAATCGAGCAGCACCGCGTCAAAGCGCTCGCCGTGCAGCAAATCCAGCGCGGCGCGGCCACTGTCGGCGGTGCGCACCCGATAACCCAACTTGAGCAACATGCCACGCATGACCAACTGATCGATGTTGTTGTCATCCGCCAGCAGCACCGTGCAATCCTGGGGCTGGCGCGAGCCCTGGCGGCCACCGAAGGAAAACGGCGTCGGGACCGCCGCCGGCAAGGCCACGTCAAACTCCACGTCCAACTGGAACCGGCTGCCGCGACCGGGCTCGGACGTGTGGGTCAGGCGCCCGCCCAGCAGTTCCACCAGTTGCCGACAGATGGCCAAGCCCACGCCGAGACCGCCATATTCGCGGGTCATCGAGCCGTCGAGCTGGAAGAAGCGCTGGTACAAGGTCGCTTCCCCCAGGTCGGTAAAGCCGATCCCGGTGTCGATGACGGCAAACGACAGCACCAGCCGATCGAGCTCCGTCGGCCGACCGCTGACGCGCAGCGCCAGGCCGCCCAACCGGGTGAACTTGATCGCGTTGTCCAGCAAGCATTCCAGGCATTGAGCCAGTTTGCCGCTGTCGCCGATCAACCGGTCCGCCAGGCCCGGGGACACGTCGACCCTGAAATCCAGGCCCTTGGCCGCGGCATTGGCGCCGAACTGCACCTGCAGCGCATCGATCACCCCACGCAAGCTGAACGGCGCCGGATAGACCTTGAGCTTGCCGGCCTGCAACTCGGTGAGGGTGAGGATGCCATTGACCATGCGCATCATGTCCCGCGCCGATCCGGCGGCGGTCTGTTGATACTGGGTCAGTTCCTCGTTCATCTCGACGGTTTCCATCAACTCCAGGGAACCGATCACGCCATTCATCGGCGTGCGCAGTTCGTGGGTCAAGGTGGCGAGGAATTCATCCTTGAGCTTGTTGCCGTGGGCCAGTTGCTGGTTGAGCACTTCGAGTTTCTGCCCGGCGTCCAACAGGGTCTGGGCCTGCTGTTCGCGCATGGCATTGATGCGGTCGGCCAAGGCCAGGGACAACAGCGCCACTTCGATGGCCGAACCGATCTGGCTGGCGTACATGGTCAGGAAGACGTTCGGCAGGTAGCCCAGCACCATCAAGGTATTGATGATGCCCCCCAGCAGAAACGCCGACCAGGCAATGATGAAATAACGCGCCACCCGCAGGCCACGCCACCAGGCGAACAGCCCCGCGGCGAAGATCGCCACCGTGAACACCAGCGCCAGCGCCGTCGCCAGGCGCAGGGCCAGGGCATAGCTGGTCATCAGCGACAGGCTGATGACCACGGCGCTGTAGCCGATCAGTGCCAGCAGCATGCGGTCCATCCAGCGGCCATGCCGGGCGGTTTGCAGGAAGCTGCGGGCGAACTGGCTGCCAAACAGACCCGCACAGCCGATGAAGAACGGCGTCGCGGCGTTGGCCCACCAGGGGTTGTCCGGCCAGAAGTACTCCACGGCGGCACCGTTGACCGACAACTGGTACAGGCCGAACGAGGCGATGTAGAAGATGTAGTAGAGGTAGCTGGTATCGCGCACGCTCAGGTAGATGAACAGGTTGTACACCAGCATCCCCAGCAGTACGCCATAGATGATGCCCAGCACATACAGGCGCACCGGCTGTTGCTCGAGGTACGCGGTGCTCGACCACAGCGTCAACGGCGCCTGGATCGAACCCTGGCTTTGCAGGCGCAAATAGACGGTCTGTTGCTGTTCGGGTTTGAACGCCAGGCTGAACAGGTAATTGTTCTGGCGGATCTCGCGGCTGGCGAACGGCAACGCATCACCGGTCTGGCGAACCAGGCGATAAGTCCCCGCCGCGTCGGGCAGGTACAAGTCGAGGTGGTCCAGCGGCGGGTATGCCAGCTCCAGCAGCCAGGTGCGCTGGGCGCCCGGATTGTCGGGGCGATAGTGCAGGTCGATTTTCAACCAGAAGGCTGATCGCGAGTAACCGGCGTTCAGCGTAGCTTCGTCGTGGGGCTTGAAAGCACCCGCCGCGGACTGGGTCAGGACCTCATCCAGGGTAGCCGTGCCGCCCGCGTCCTCGAACACTTGCAAGGCATGGCCCAAGGGTAGGCTTTGGGTGAATTCATCGAATTCCAGGGCACTTGCCAGAGGGGACAAGCACAGCAGTAACATCAGCAAATAGCGCATTTAAGCCCCAGCGTGGCCTGTCCGGTTGAGTCAGGAAGCCCCCCATTCCCTGAGTAGACGTAAAACCGGCATTACCTGTTATGTGTTGGATCCATCTCTAGCATAGCCGTTGATGGCCAATTTGCACCATTGAAATTTTTCCTACAGAAGGCTCTAGAACGGGCGTTTCAGAGCAAAGCATTGAGATAGAGCTGTTGCTTTGGTCAGGTCGGCAACTGGCGGGCCAATGTGGCGAGGGCGCTTGCTCCCGCTGGACGTAGGAGCTGACGCAGTCTGCGGTCTTTTGATTTGATCTTTCACTCTCGATTTAATCGGCAATGGAAAGATCTCAGCCTCGCTCCGCTCGACAGCGCCTACAAGGATCGTGCGCCCGATAATGGGTTTGGTGGTAAGCTCGCGCACCATGAATATCTACAGCTCTCGCCCCGTTGTCCTCTGTCTCTCCGGCCACGATCCCAGTGGTGGCGCCGGTTTGCAGGCAGATATCGAAGCCCTGCTCGCCCAGGGCTGTCATGCCGCCCCGGCCGTTACCGCATTGACCGTGCAAGACACCGTCAACGTCAGCGATTTCCGCGTGCTCGATCGCGAGTGGGTGCTGGCGCAAGCCAATGCCGTGCTCAACGATTCGCCGGTAGCGGCGGTCAAGCTGGGGATGCTCGGCTCACTGGAAATGGTCGACACGGTGGTCGAACTGCTCCAGGCCCACCCGCATCTGCCGATGGTCTGCGACCCGGTGCTGCGCGCCGGCGGTGGCGGGCGCCTGGGCAAGGATGAAGTCGGCTACGCCATGCGCGAACGCCTGCTGCCCCTGGCAATCATCGCCACCCCCAACCTGCCTGAAGCACGCATCCTCGCCGAACTGCCCGAGGGCAGCGCCGACGCGTGCGCGGAAAAACTGCTGCCCTTCGTCAAACACCTGTTGATCACCGGCGGTCACGGCGACGAACATGAAGTCCATAATCGCCTGTACAGCCGCGATGGCCGCCGTGAAACCTTTACCTGCCAGCGCTTGCCCGGCAGCTACCACGGCTCCGGCTGCACCTTGGCCAGCGCCCTGGCCGGTCGGCTGGCCCAGGGCGAACAACTCGCCAGCGCCGTCAAGACAGCGCTGGATTACACCTGGCGCACCTTGCGCGATGCCGAACAACTGGGCAAAGGCCAGTTCGTGCCGCGTCGGCTGCCGCTGGATTTCTGCTCGTAGCACCGGAGGCCTGTGGAATGAAATTACGTGGCCTGTACGCCGTCACCGATAGCCAACTGCTGGCCGGCAAGTTCCTCGCTTATGTCGAAGCGGCGCTGGAAGGTGGCGTGACCCTGCTGCAATACCGCGACAAAAGCAGCGACGACGCCCGCCGCCTGCGGGAGGCCGAAGCCCTGCGCAACCTGTGCGAGCGCTACAAAACCCAATTGATCATCAATGACGACGCCGAACTGGCCGCGCGCCTGGGCGTGGGTGTGCACCTGGGCCAGACCGATGGCCCGCTGGCGCCGGTGCGGGCACTGCTCGGGCACAAGGCGATCGTCGGCGCCACCTGCCACGCCAGCCTGGCCCTGGCCGAACAGGCCGCCAGCGAAGGCGCCAGTTATGTCGCGTTCGGGCGCTTTTTCAACTCCAACACCAAGCCCGGCGCCCCCAGCGCAAACCTTGAACTGCTCGAACAGGTGCGCATCAAACTGCATATTCCGGTGTGCGCCATCGGCGGCATCACCCTGGAGAACGCCGCCCCGCTGGTGGCCCACGGGGTCGACCTGCTGGCGGTGGTCCACGGCCTGTTCGGCGCCGACAGCAGCGCTGAAGTGACGCGCCGCGCCCGCGCCTTCAACGAGCTGCTGCAGATCAAATAGTCCATTTTTTCGTTTTCGAGAGCCCAACCATGTCCCGTTCCGAAACCCTGTTTGCCAACGCCCAGAAACACATCCCCGGCGGCGTGAACTCGCCTGTTCGTGCGTTCAAGAGCGTCGGCGGCACCCCGCTGTTCTTCAAGCACGCCGAAGGCGCGTACGTCACCGACGAAGACGACAAGCGTTATGTGGACTACGTCGGCTCCTGGGGCCCGATGATCCTTGGCCACAGCCATCCGGACGTGCTGGATGCGGTGCGCAAGCAATTGGCCCACGGCCTGTCCTACGGCGCTCCGACCGCGATGGAAACCGAGATGGCCGACCTGGTCTGCTCGATCGTGCCGTCGATGGAAATGGTGCGCATGGTCAGCTCCGGTACCGAGGCGACCATGAGTGCGATCCGCCTGGCACGGGGCTACACCGGTCGCGACAGCATCATCAAGTTCGAAGGCTGCTACCACGGCCACTCCGACAGCCTGCTGGTCAAGGCCGGCTCCGGCGCATTGACCCAGGGCGTACCGAGCTCGGCCGGTGTGCCAGCGGCGTTCGCCAAACACACCCTGACCCTGCCGTTCAATGACCTTGAAGAAGTCGAGAAGATGCTCGGCGAAGTCGGCCAGGAAGTGGCGTGCATCATTGTCGAGCCGGTGGCCGGCAACATGAACTGCGTGCCGCCGGCGCCGGGCTTCCTCGAAGGCCTGCGCAGCCTGTGCGACCAGCATGGCGTGGTGTTGATTTTCGATGAAGTGATGACCGGCTTCCGCGTGGCCCTCGGCGGCGCCCAGGCCCATTACGGCGTCACGCCGGACCTGAGCACCTTCGGCAAGATCATCGGCGGCGGCATGCCGGTCGGCTGTTTCGGCGGCAAGCGCGCCATCATGGAATGCATCGCACCGCTGGGCCCGGTTTACCAGGCCGGCACGCTGTCGGGCAACCCGTTGGCCATGGCCGCCGGCCTGACCACTCTGCGCCTGATCAGCCGCCCGGGCTTCCACGCCGAACTCACCGACTACACCACTCGCCTGCTCGACGGCCTGCAGATCCGCGCCGATGCGGCGGGCATCCCCTTCGTGACCACCCAGGCCGGCGGCATGTTTGGTCTGTATTTCAGTGGCGCCGATGACATCGTTACGTTCGAAGACGTCATGGCCAGCGATGCCGACCGGTTCAAGCGCTTCTTCCACCTGATGCTCGACGGCGGCGTGTACCTGGCCCCGAGTGCGTTCGAAGCCGGCTTCACCTCCATCGCCCATGGCGAGACCGAGCTGAAGATCACCCTCGATGCGGCCGAACGGGCCTTCGCGGCATTGAAATAAGCCTGTGGGTAACTGACGCTGGCTGAAGCTGGCGTCAGTGATTGCTGACAACCCCCCGCCCTTTTCCTACGTATTTATGCCCGAAGCTGCTATTAGCATTCCCGTGCAGCAGAAAAACGAGTAAAGACTTTGTAAGGATGGCCCCGCTTATTTCATAATGCGCGCTTATTGGATCCCCCGGAGGGTCCGCGCGCCCCTCAGAGGTAAGTCGATTCCCATGAACCGCACCGGCCGCACCCTTGCCTTGGGCTGCCTGTTGCTCCTTCAGCCGCTACTGGCGAATGCACAGGCAGGCGGCAACTCGTTGTTGATCCCGGCGCTGGGCCGTTGCACGCTCAATACCCAGCCACAAGATCTCGCACCGGCACTCGACGCCTGTCAGAAAGCGGCGGACGCAGGTGATGCACAAGCGCAATACGAGTTGGGCGAGTTCTACTACGAAGGCAAGGCTGCACCCCGCGACCTCAAGAAAGCCCTCGACTACTTCGAAAAAGCCTCGCTGCAAGGCCATGCCCAGGCGCAATTCAAGCTCGGCGGCATGTTCTTCCATGGCGAAGGCGTACCCGCCAACAATGTCCAGGCCTATATCGTCCTGAAGATGGCCGCGGTCAACGGCGCCGAAGACGCCCTGGACACCGCCGACGAAGTCGCCGAACAGATGCCCCGCGACGAGTTGGAAGTGGCGACCCAGGTACTGGGCCAGATCTTTCGCAAATACCTGATGGAATTGCAGAACGCCGATGGGCGTACGCCTTTTTCGCCGCTGCCCTGACTATTGCTTCGGCCTTGATGGCCTCATCGCGAGCAAGCTCGCTCCCACATGGGTTCTCTGTGCGCACAAGTTTGCGAGCATCGACAATCCACTGTGGGAGCGAGCTTGCTCGCGATTGGGAGCACCTCGGTCTTGAGTCTTACTTCTCAGGCATCGGCATCGGAAACGGCATCACGTTGCCAACCGCGCCGCGGGCTTCGCTGATTTTCGGCGTGCCCAGGCGTTCGACTTCGTCGATGCGCACGATCGAGTGCATCGGCACGAAACTGCGTACCACGCCTTCGAACTGCGCCTTGAGCTTTTCTTCGCTCGGATCGACGACCACTTGCGTGCGCTCGCCAAAGACGAACTCTTCCACTTCCAGGAAGCCCCACAGATCACTTTGATAGATCTGCTTGGCGTACATTTCGAACACCTGGCCCTGGTTGAGGAAAATCACCTTGTAGATTGGAGCTTCACGTTTGGTCATGGCTGGCGAAACACATCGGCGGGTAAAAATGAGGGCGCGAACTATAGCATAGCCACTGCTCGCACAGCGGTAGGAACCGGGGGACTTGTTCCCTATAATGCGCGGTTCTTTGAATCACGTGATGACTCCGTCCATGGCCAAGAAGCTTTACATCGAAACCCACGGTTGCCAGATGAACGAGTACGACAGCTCGCGCATGGTCGATCTGCTGGGTGAACACCAGGCCCTGGAAGTCACCGCCCGCGCCGAAGACGCGGACGTGATCCTGCTCAATACTTGCTCGATCCGCGAGCGCGCCCAGGACCGGGTGTATTCCCAACTGGGTCGCTGGCGCGAGCTGAAGCTGGCCAACCCGGAAATGGTCATCGCCGTGGGCGGTTGCGTGGCCAGCCAGGAAGGCGCGGCCATTCGTGATCGCGCCCCGTACGTGGACGTGGTCTTCGGCCCGCAGACCTTGCACCGCCTGCCGGAGATGATCGATGCCGCGCGCGCGACCAAGCTGCCGCAAGTGGATGTCTCGTTTCCGGAAATCGAAAAATTCGACCACCTGCCCGAACCGCGCATCGACGGCCCGAGCGCCTACGTGTCGGTGATGGAAGGCTGCAGCAAGTACTGCACGTTCTGCGTGGTGCCCTACACCCGCGGCGAGGAAGTCAGCCGACCGTTCGACGACGTGATCGCCGAGATCATCCACCTGGCGGAAAACGGCGTGCGCGAAGTGACCCTGCTGGGACAGAACGTCAACGGCTATCGCGGCCTGACCCATGACGGGCGCCTGGCGGACCTCGCCGAGCTGATCCGCGTGGTGGCGGCGGTGGACGGTATCGACCGCATCCGCTACACCACGTCCCATCCGCTGGAGTTCTCCGACAGCCTGATCCAGGCCCACGCCGAGGTTCCCGAGCTGGTCAAGCACCTGCATTTGCCGGTGCAATCGGGTTCCGACCGGATCCTCGCCGCCATGAAGCGCAACCACACGGCGCTGGAGTACAAATCCAAGTTGCGCAAGTTGCGCGCGGCAGTGCCGGGCATCTGCATCAGCTCGGACTTTATCGTCGGTTTCCCCGGCGAAACCGAGAAAGACTTCCAGCAGACCATGAAGCTGATCGAAGACGTGGGCTTCGACTTCTCCTATTCCTTCGTCTACAGCCAGCGCCCTGGAACCCCGGCGGCCGACCTGGCGGACGACACCCCGGAAGAACTGAAAAAAGAACGGCTCAACGCCTTGCAGCATCGCCTCAACCAGCAAGGCTTCGAGATCAGCCGACAAATGGTCGGCTCCGTCCAGCGGATTCTGGTGACCGATTATTCGAAAAAAGACCCCGGCGAGCTGCAAGGACGTACCGAAAACAACCGCATCGTCAATTTCCGTTGCGACACGCCGGCCCTGATCGGCCAGTTCGCCGATGTGCACATCGACGCCGCGCAACCGCACTCCCTGCGGGGTTCGCTGATCCAGTAACCCCGTACTTCCTGTGGGAGCGAGCTTGCTCGCGATAGCGGCGTGACAGTCAATACTCATGTTGAATGTGAGCCCCTCATCGCGAGCAAGCTCGCTCCCACAGTGAATCGTGCCAAGCCTTGTGATCGGATTCGCCTGTTTAAGAGCTTTCGCACCCAGCCTACTGGCGCTATCCTTGGTTTCATCTCAATTGCCCCTGGGCGGCTAAAAACGACCTTGAACGCACCCATCGAACCACATCGCTTTATTCTCGAGCCCTTCGAGGCTCGCCGCTTCGCCAATCTGTGCGGGCAATTCGACGAGCACCTGCGCTTGATCGAACAGCGCCTGGCCATCGAGATCCGCAATCGCGGAAACCAGTTCGAGCTGATCGGCGAACCCAAGCACACCACCTCCGCGGAAAACCTGCTGCGCCGCCTCTACCGGGAAACCAAGGGGAGCGAGCTGTCGCCGGATACGGTCCACCTGTTCCTGCAGGAATCGGCTGTCGAAGAACTCGACAACCACGCCCCGTCGGAACCTGCCGTGGCCCTGCGCACGAAAAAAGGCATGATTCGCCCGCGCGGCTTGAATCAGCAACGCTACGTGAAGGAAATCCTGGGCAACGACATCAACTTCGGCATCGGCCCGGCCGGCACCGGCAAGACCTACCTGGCCGTGGCCTGCGCCGTCGATGCGCTGGAGCGCGAACAGGTGCGGCGCATCCTGTTGGTGCGACCGGCGGTCGAAGCGGGTGAAAAACTCGGCTTCCTGCCTGGCGACCTGGCCCAGAAGATCGACCCGTACCTGCGCCCGCTCTATGACGCGCTGTATGAAATGCTCGGCTTCGAATACGTCGCCAAGTTGATCGAGCGGCAGGTCATCGAGGTCGCGCCGCTGGCCTACATGCGCGGTCGTACCCTGAACAACAGCTTCATCATCCTCGACGAAAGCCAGAACACCACGGTCGAGCAGATGAAAATGTTCCTGACCCGGATCGGCTTCGGCTCCACCGCCGTCATCACCGGGGACATCACCCAGGTCGACCTGCCCCGTGGCACCAAGTCCGGGCTGAACCATGTGATCCAGGTCCTCAAGGACGTGCCAGGCATCAGCTTCACGCACTTCATGCCCAAGGACGTCGTGCGCCATCCGTTGGTACAGCGCATTGTCGAAGCCTACGAGCGTTTCGAGCATCGCGAGGCCGACGAAGCGCCCGAAGGCAAAGGCAACCGCCACAATGCTTGAACTCGACCTGCAGGTGGCCAGCGAACGCGCCGCCCCCAGCGAAGCCCAGTTCCGCCAATGGTGCGAACTGGCCCTGCGCCAGCGCAGCGCCGACTCGGAGCTGACGATCCGCCTGGTGGACGAGCCCGAAGGCCGCGAGCTGAACCACACCTGGCGGCAGAAGGACTACGCCACCAACGTGCTGTCGTTCCCCGCCGATGTGCCCGACGAACTGCTCGACATCCCGCTGCTGGGCGACCTGGTGATCTGCGTCCCGGTGGTGGAGCGTGAAGCGGCGGAACAAGACAAGCCCCCTGAAGCCCACTGGGCCCATCTGGTGATTCACGGCTGCTTGCATCTACTGGGTTACGACCATATAGAAGATGACGAAGCCGAAGAAATGGAAACACTGGAACGGACGTTGCTTGCAGAGTTGGGTCATCCCGACCCCTACGCCGGCGACGAACACTGATACATCAACTGTAACGACAAAGGATTCAGAGTAATCGCTATGAGCGAAGATCGATCGAGCAACGGGCAGAAGTCATGGCTGGGCAAGCTCACCCAGGCTTTTGCCCATGAGCCGAAAAACCGCCAGGAGCTGCTGGAGCTGCTGCGCGATGCACACCAGAACAAATTGCTGGACAGCGAAGCGCTGGCCATCGTCGAAGGCGCCATCCAGGTCGCTGACCTGCAAGTGCGGGACATCATGGTCCCGCGCTCGCAAATGGTCAGCATCAAGGCGACCCAGACCCCGCGTGAATTCCTGCCCGCCGTGGTCGACTCCGCTCACTCGCGCTACCCGGTCGTTGGCGAGAGCCATGACGACGTCATGGGCGTACTGCTGGCCAAGGACCTGCTACCGCTGATCCTTCAGGAGAACGGCGACAGCTTCAACATCAAGGACCTGCTGCGCCCGGCCACCTTCGTGCCCGAGTCCAAGCGCCTGAACGTGCTGCTGCGTGAATTCCGCGCCAACCACAACCACATGGCCATCGTCATCGACGAATACGGCGGCGTGGCCGGCCTGGTCACCATCGAAGACGTACTCGAGCAGATCGTCGGCGACATCGAGGACGAGCACGATGTCGAGGAAGACAGCTACATCAAGCCGCTGCCCAGCGGCGACTTCCTGATCAAGGCCCTGACGCCGATCGAGAACTTCAACGAGTTCTTCGACAGTCAATTCTCCGACGATGAGTTCGACACTGTCGGCGGCCTGGTGATGAGTGCGTTCGGGCACCTGCCCAAGCGCAACGAAACCACGGAAATCGGCTCCTGGCGCTTCCGCATCCTCAATGCCGACAGCCGCCGGATTCACTTGCTGCGCCTGTCACCCATTGGCCGATAACCCCTGCGAGACCCGCTAAGGATATACATGCGCTGGATAACCCGCCCCGGCTGGCCCGGTAACCTGCTGGCCGTGGCGGCCGGTGCGATCACCACCCTGGCCCTGGCGCCGTTCGACTTCTGGCCGCTGGCCTTGCTGGCGGTCGGCTTGTTCTATGCCGGGCTGCGCGAGCTTTCGCCACGCCAGGCCCTGGGCCGTGGCTGGTGTTTCGGTTTTGGCCTGTTTGGCGCCGGCACCAGTTGGATCTACGTCAGCATCCATAACTTCGGCGGTGCCTCGGTGCTGCTCGCCGGGCTGTTGATGCTGCTGTTCATCGCCGCCATCGCCTGGTTCTTCGCCCTGCCCGCCTGGCTGTGGGCGCGCTGGCTGCGCCGCAACGAGGCGCCCTTGGCCGATGCCCTGGCGTTCGCCGCGCTGTGGCTGGGCCAGGAAGCCTTCCGCGGCTGGTTCCTCACCGGGTTCCCGTGGCTGTATTCCGGTTACAGCCAGCTCGACGGCCCCCTGGCCGGCCTCGCGCCGCTGGGCGGGATGTGGCTGATCTCCTTCACCCTGGCCCTGACCGCCGCGCTGTTGTACAACGCGCCCCGGCTGATCCGCGGCGCCCGCAAAGGTTTTATTGCCGCGGGCGTGCTGCTGTTGATCGGCCCGTGGGTGGCCGGCATGGCTCTCAAGGGGCATGCCTGGACCAGCCCCTCGGGCGACCCGCTGAGCGTCGCGGCGATCCAGGGCAACATCGAACAAAGCATGAAGTGGGACCCCGAGCAGCTCAACGCGCAGTTGGCGCTGTACCGCGACATGAGCTTCGCCTCCAAGCGCGTCGACCTGCTGATCTGGCCGGAAACCGCGGTGCCGGTGCTCAAGGAATCCGCCCAGGGCTACCTGGACATGATGGGCAGTTTCGCCGCCGAGCGGCATTCAGCGTTGATCACCGGTGTGCCGATTCGCCAATGGGTGCGTCACGAGAAGCGTTACTTCAACGGCATCACCGTGACCGGCGAAGGCGACGGTACCTACCTGAAGCAAAAACTCGTGCCGTTTGGCGAATACGTGCCGCTACAGGACATCCTGCGCGGCCTGATCGCTTTCTTCGACCTGCCCATGTCGGACTTCGCCCGGGGCCCGGCCGACCAGCCGTTGCTGCAAGCCAAGGGTTACCAGATCGCCCCGTTCATCTGCTATGAAGTGGTCTACCCGGAATTCGCCGCCAGCCTCTCGGCGCGCAGCGACCTGCTGCTGACCATCAGCAACGACACCTGGTTCGGCACCTCGATCGGCCCGCTGCAACACCTGCAAATGGCCCAGATGCGCGCCCTGGAAGCCGGCCGCTGGATGATCCGCGCCACCAACAACGGCGTGACCGGCCTGATCAACCCCTTTGGCCAGATCACCGCACAGATCCCGCAATTCGAGCGCGGCATCCTGTATGGCGAAGTAGTGCCGATGCACGACCTGACCCCGTACCTGCAATGGCGCTCGTGGCCGCTGATCATCTTGTGCATGTTGCTGCTGGGCTGGGCATTGGTGGCGAGCCGGATGGCCAAGACGGTTTAAGGGCCCTTTGGTCCCCCTGCCGATCGTTCCCACGCTCCGCGTGGGAATGCAGCCCGTGACGCTCCGCGTCACATCGGCGCCCGACGCGAAATATCCGCCCGTCCTGGAACGCGGAGCGTCCCTTGAGGCGTTCCCACGCAGGAGCGTGGGAACGATCCGGACATTTCGCATGCTCAGCGATAAAACACCGTATACCCCAACAACCCCGCCGCCTCATTCATCAACTGCCCGGACTGCCAGATCGACTTGAACTCCGGCATCCAGCCGCCCAGTGGCCGGGCGTTGTCTGCGCCCAGGAAGCCGACAGGCGCAGGCACCACTTCAAATCCCGACCGCTCGAAACTCATCACCGCCCGCGGCATGTGCCACGCCTGGGTCACCACCACAACCCGCTTGATGCCTGCCGGCAGCAGGATCTCGGCGCTCATCCGGGCGTTTTCCCAGGTCGTACGACTGCGCTCTTCCTGCCAGCGGACGGTGACGCCGAAGTCGTCCCGCATCGAATCGGCCATCAACTTCGCTTCACTGGGTGGGGTGCCATAGTGCAAGCCGCCGGTCGCCAGCACGGGCAAGCCCGAAGCCTTGGCCAGTCGCGCCGCATAACGCTGGCGTTCGAGGCCGACACCGGTGGGCTGGTCGGAACCCCAGGCCAGGTCACCGCGCTCGCGACCGGAACCCAGCACCACGATGGCGTCGGCACGCTGGGCCAGAGTCGCCCATTCGCTGCGCGGCAACGGCGCTTCACGCTCCAGTGCCTTGGCGCCCCACTGCACCACCACCGGCAGACTCATCAGCCAGAAGCCCCCCAGGCCCACGGCGAAACACAGGCGAGCCAGGCGCGGCCGCGACTGGCGCCACCACCAGGCAAGCGCCAACAACAGCAAGAGAATGCCGGGCGGCAATAACAGTTGTTTGATGAAATAGCGAAACGGCATCGGGCATCTCCATAGATGCCCGAAGCCTAGGTGGGTTGACGCAAAGCGACAACAGATTCGAAAAAACCTTGAATCGAAAAAAGCACACGCGTGAATCCGGCGTTACTTGAACTGCAGTGACCGGACCTTTACAGCATCCTTGTCAGGCGTCCGGTCCTTGAGCCATACAACCTTGGCCAAACGGGGCGCATCGAGACGCTTGATTACCTGGGCCCCACTGGCGGGGGGTTGATGTCCGGCCTGTTCAAGGTAAGCCTCGACCAGTTCGAACTCTGCGGGGCTCAAGCCACGCAACTCCAGCTCTACCGGACGCTCATCCCGCAAGCGGCCGGCGGTTCTTGCAGCGTCCAGGGCGACCCCGAGACGATCGATCAGTTTTTCATACAACTCAGGTGTAGCGACTTTTCGTTGTGATTCAACCATCCCTCACCTCATTGAAGATAAGACTCACTCCCCATTGAGAAGCTTAGCTTCGCTGGGCAAACCGGCAGGACGCCGCGACCAACGGCCCTGGACACGGGTTCGCGCCAGCGATCGTCGATGGCCAGCACGCAATCAGGGTTTCCCTCGGTAGAGCGCGGTCATGTATGCTACGGCGCTTCCTGTAACTCCACTTCCAGCTTGGCTGGGCATCGAAAACGCCGCATTCGGCGTCGTCTGCGTCCAGTATGGCCACGAAGAGGATTGGGCCACCCCATTCAGTACAAAAGTAGCCATGCACGAACACTACCAGCCCCGTGAAATCGAAGCCGCCGCCCAGTCGTTCTGGGACGAGCAAAAGTCCTTTGAAGTCAGTGAACAGCCAGGCAAGGAGACTTACTACTGCCTGTCGATGTTCCCTTACCCCAGCGGCAAGCTGCACATGGGGCACGTGCGCAACTACACCATCGGCGACGTGATCTCCCGCTACCAGCGCATGCAAGGCAAGAACGTCCTGCAACCCATGGGTTGGGACGCCTTCGGCATGCCGGCGGAAAACGCCGCGATGAAGAACAACGTGGCCCCCGCCAAGTGGACCTACGAAAACATCGCCTACATGAAGACCCAGCTGCGCAGCCTGGGCCTGGCGGTGGACTGGTCCCGCGAAGTGACCACCTGCAAGCCGGACTACTATCGCTGGGAACAATGGCTGTTCACCCGCCTGTTCGAAAAAGGCGTGATCTACCGCAAGAACGGCACCGTGAACTGGGACCCGGTGGACCAGACCGTACTGGCCAACGAACAAGTGATCGACGGCCGCGGCTGGCGCTCCGGCGCGCTGATCGAAAAGCGCGAAATCCCGATGTACTACTTCAAGATCACCGCCTACGCGGATGAACTCCTGGAGAGTCTCGACGAACTGACCGGTTGGCCCGAGCAGGTCAAGACCATGCAGCGCAACTGGATCGGCAAGTCCCGGGGCATGGAAGTGCAGTTCCCGTATGACGTCGCCTCCATTGGCGAAGCCGGTACCCTGAAAGTCTTCACCACCCGTCCGGACACGCTGATGGGCGCCACCTATGTGGCCGTGGCCGCCGAGCATCCGCTGGCCACCCTGGCGGCACAGAACAACCCCGAGCTGCAGGCGTTCATCGCCGAATGCAAGGGCGGCAGCGTCGCCGAAGCCGATGTCGCCACTCAAGAGAAGAAGGGCCTGGCGACGTCGTTGTTCGTCGAGCACCCGCTCACCGGCGAGAAGCTGCCGGTGTGGGTCGCCAACTACGTGCTGATGCACTACGGCGACGGTGCGGTGATGGCCGTGCCGGCCCACGACGAGCGTGATTTCGAATTCGCCCACAAGTACAACCTGCCGGTCAAACCGGTGGTGCTCACCAGCGCCGGCGACCAGACTCCGGCACCGTGGCAGGATGCCTATGGCGAACACGGCGAACTGATCAACTCCGGCGAGTTCAACGGCCTGGACTTCGCAGGTGCATTCGATGCCATCGAAGTCGCCCTGATCAAGAAGAACCTCGGTGCCTCGCGCACCCAGTTCCGCCTGCGGGACTGGGGCATCAGCCGCCAGCGCTACTGGGGCTGCCCGATCCCGATCGTGCATTGCGCCACCTGCGGTGACGTACCGGTGCCGGAAGACCAACTGCCCGTGGTCCTGCCGGAAGACGTCGTGCCCGACGGCGCTGGCTCGCCCCTGGCACGCATGCCCGAGTTCTACGAATGCAGCTGCCCGAAATGCGGCGCACCGGCCAAGCGTGAAACCGACACCATGGACACCTTCGTCGAGTCCTCCTGGTATTACGCGCGCTACGCCTCGCCGCACTATGAAGACGGCCTGGTGGAAAAATCCGCGGCCGACCACTGGTTGCCGGTGGACCAGTACATCGGCGGCATCGAACACGCCATTCTTCACCTGCTCTATGCACGTTTCTTCCACAAGCTGATGCGTGACGAAGGCCTGGTGAGCTCCAACGAGCCGTTCAAGAACCTGCTGACCCAAGGCATGGTAATCGCCGAGACTTACTATCGTCGCGAAGCCAACGGTGCCTACACCTGGTTCAACCCGAGCGACGTCGAGCTCGAACGCGACAGCAAAGCCAAGGTCATCAGCGCCAGGCTGATCGCCGACGGTCTGCCGGTGGAAATCGGCGGCACCGAGAAAATGGCCAAGTCGAAGAACAACGGCGTCGACCCACAGTCGATGATCGACCAGTTCGGCGCGGACACCTGCCGCCTGTTCATGATGTTCGCCTCGCCACCTGACATGAGCGCGGAATGGTCCGACTCGGGCGTCGAGGGCTCGCACCGCTTCCTCAAGCGCGTCTGGCGCCTGGCCCAAGCCCACGTCACCCAGGGCCTGCCGGGCAAACTGGACGTCGCCGGCCTGAACGATGAGCAGAAAGCCGTTCGTCGCTCGATTCACCTGGCCATCAAGCAGGCCAGCCACGACGTCGGTCAGAACCACAAATTCAACACCGCCATCGCCCAGGTGATGACGCTGATGAACGTGCTGGAAAAAGCCGCGCAAGGCACCGAGCAGGATCGCGCGCTGATTCACGAAGGCCTGGAAGCCGTGACGCTGCTGCTGGCGCCGATCACCCCGCACATCAGCCACGAGCTATGGAATCGACTGGGTCACGCCGACCCAGTGATCGACGCTCGCTGGCCGGTGGTGGACGAAACCGCGCTGGTGCAGGACAGCCTGACCCTGGTCATCCAGGTCAACGGCAAGCTGCGCGGCCAGATCGAAATGCCGGCCGCCGCCACACGTGAAGAAGTCGAAGCCGCTGCGCGGGCCAATGAAAACGTGCTGCGTTTTGTCGATGGCCTGACGATTCGCAAAGTGATCGTCGTGCCCGGCAAGCTGGTCAACATCGTCGCAAGCTAATTGGATCGGGCGCGAGGCTCAAGCCTGGCGCCGAATACAACCTGCGGGGTCGCATGGTCGACCCCCATAGGGTTCAAGGGGAGCAACAAGATGATCAAACGTAATCTGCTGGTAGTGGGCCTGGCGGTCCTGTTGAGCGCCTGCGGCTTCCAACTGCGCGGCACCGGCACCACCGAGCTGGCGATCAAGGAACTGGACCTCAGAGCACGGGACGCCTATGGCGAAACCGTGAAAATGCTGCGCCAGACCCTGGAAAACAGCGGTGTGAAAGTCTACAACGGCGCACCGTACAAGCTGGTGCTGGCCAGTGAACAGCAAAGCCAGCGCAGCCTGAGCTACGCCGGCGCCGGTCGTTCGGCCGAGTACGAACTGACCAACGTGCTGAACTATGAGATCCACGGCCAGAACGACCTGACACTGCTGGACGACAAGCTCCAGGTGCAAAAGGTCTACCTGCACGACGGCAACAACATCACCGGTTCCGAGCAGGAATCGATCGAAGTGCGCGGCGAAATGCGTCGTGAGCTCGTACAAAGGATGATGCTGCGCCTGCAGCAGCTGAGCCCGGCCCAACTGGACCAGCTGCAACAGACCGCCAACGCCAAGGCCAAGGCCGAGGCCGAAGCCCTGGAAGCGGCGCGCAAGGCTGAAGCGGAAACCCCGCAACAGTCGCCGATGCAGATCCCGGCTGAATAAGCCTTGCGGGGCGCTCCAGCGCCCCGCTCGCTTTCTCTTATGAAGCTCGCTCCCGCCCAACTCGGCAAACACCTGCAAGGCGCCCTCGCGCCGGTCTACGTCATCAGTGGCGATGACCCGCTGCTGTGCCAGGAAGCCGCCGACGCCATCCGCACGGCTGCACGCCAGCAAGGTTTCGACGAGCGCCAGGTCTTCGCCGCCGACGCCAGTTTCGACTGGGGCACGCTGCTGCAGGCCGGGGCGAGCATGTCGTTGTTCGCCGAAAAACGCCTGCTGGAACTGCGCTTGCCCTCCGGCAAACCCGGGGACAAGGGCGCCGCTGCGCTGATCGAATATTGCTCACGCCCGGCCGAGGACACGGTGCTGCTCATCAGCTTGCCGAAACTCGACGGCAGCGCGCAGAAGACCAAATGGGGCAAGGCCTTGGTCGAAGGCCAGCAGACCCAGTTCGTGCAGATCTGGCCGGTGGATGTCAGCCAGTTGCCCAGCTGGATCCGCCAACGCCTGTCCCAGGCCGGACTCTCGGCCAGCCAGGACGCGGTGGAGCTGATTGCCGCCCGGGTCGAAGGCAACCTGCTGGCCGCCGCCCAGGAAATCGAAAAACTCAAGCTGATGGCCGAAGGCGGGCAGATCACCGTGGAAACGGTGCAGGCTGCCGTGGCCGACAGTGCGCGCTTCGATGTCTTCGGCCTGACCGATGCGATCCTCAACGGTGAAGCCGCCCATGCCCTGCGCATGCTCGAAGGCCTGCGGGGCGAAGGCGTCGAGCCGCCGGTGATCCTCTGGGCCCTGGCCCGGGAGTTGCGCCTGCTGGCCAACCTGTCCCTGCAGTACAGCCAGGGCGTACCGCTGGACAAAGCCTTCAGCCAGGCCCGCCCCCCCGTCTGGGACAAGCGCAAACCCCTGATGAGCAAGGCCCTGCAACGCTATTCGGCATCGCGCTGGGCGCAATTGCTGCTCGAAGCCCAGCGCATCGATGCGCAGATCAAAGGCCAGGCCGCCGGCTCGCCGTGGATGAGCCTGAGTCGGTTGTCGTTGTTGATGGCCGGGCAGCGATTGCCCCTACCTGCCGAGTAAACACCCTCGCCACAAAAGCGTTACTTCAGGCGACACTTTCTCTTGCACGAAGGGACTGGACAGCCCCCCAACTCTGTCCCATGATTTGCCCCGCAAAACCACCCCAAGAGAGATCCCATCATGAGCAAAAAGCCATCCAGGCATGGCCCCAACAAGGCCAAGTCCATCGTCGCCCAGCCCCTGTTCCGCAGCCGCCAGGAACGACCCGCCAAGGGCAAAGGCAGCTACCGCCGCGAAGCCTTCCAGTCTGACAACTGGGAGGCTTCTTGCTTTCTGGCCGCTTGAAACACTCGGACAAGCCCTACGCCCCTTTCGCATGTTAAGGTCAGCACCTGATTTGTATTTCTGGACCCGTGCATGCCCTTCTGTCTTTCCCATCGTTGGCCACTGCGCCAAATGATTGTTGCCGCAAGCGTTGTCCTGCTTGTCGCCTGCGCCGAAAAACCTACCGCCGCCGACGCCCAACCGCTCCAGACCGTTCCCGCCGTGACCGCTCCGGCCATCGTGCCACCCGTGGTGCCTACCGGCGATGACCTGGCCATTGCGCCCACCCAGACCTTCGCGGAATGGCAGGCCGGGTTTCGCAAGGAAGCCCTGGCCGCCGGGATCCGTCCCGACTTGTTCGATCGTGCGTTTGTCGGCGTCAGCCCGGACATGAGCGTGATCAAGGCCGACCGCAGCCAGCCGGAATTCACCCGCCCCGTGTGGGAATACCTCGATGGTGCGCTGTCGCCACTGCGGGTCAACAAAGGCAAGAGTCTGATCCAGCAGAACGCCCAAGTCCTGCAAAGCATCGAGCAGCGTTATGGCGTCGATCGCGAAGCGCTGGTGGCGGTGTGGGGCATGGAGAGCAACTTTGGCCAGTTCCAGGGCAGCAAGTCGGTGATCAACTCCCTGGCGACCCTGGCCTACGAAGGACGACGCCCGGGCTTCGCCCATGCGCAATTGATCGCCGCGCTGCAAATCCTGCAACAGGGCGATATCACACCGGAAAAAATGCTCGGTTCCTGGGCCGGCGCCATGGGCCAGACCCAATTCATCCCCACCACCTACAACACCCACGCGGTGGATTTCGATGGTGACGGCCGCCGCGACATCTGGGACAGCTCCACCGATGCCTTGGCCTCGACTGCGCATTACCTGCAAAGCTCCGGCTGGCAACGTGGCCAGCCGTGGGGGTTCGAGGTCGATCTCGCCGAGGGCTTCGACTACACGCTGGCCGATGGCACGATCCGCAAGCCCGTCTCCGAATGGATCCGGCTGGGGGTTTCAGAATATGGCGGCTTGCCGATCGCCCCGGATGACAGGCAGCTATCGGCGTCCCTGCTCCTGCCGGCCGGCCATCGCGGCCCAGCGTTCCTGATCTTCGATAATTTCCGTGCCATCCTCAAGTACAACAACTCGTCGTCCTATGCCTTGGCGGTCGGGCTGTTGTCAAAGCGCTTTACCGACGGCGGGCTGATCTACGGCCAGTGGCCCAAGGAAGACCTGCCCCTGAGCCGCAGCGAACGCATCGAACTGCAAACCCTGCTGGGCAAGCACAACTACGACGCGGGCAACCCCGACGGCATCATCGGCGCCAACACCCGCAAGGCCATCCGCAGCGCCCAGCAGTCGTTCGGCTGGCCGGCGGATGGGTATCCGACCCAGCAGTTGCTGGAGGCGTTGCGTAGCCGCTGATTCGCCTTATGGCGACTGCCGCTATCGCGAGCAAGCTCGCTCCCACAGGTGTTCTCAATCAACCTGTGGGAGCGAGCTTGCTCGCGATGGCTGATTTCCAAGCGCCACATGACTAGCGACTGAGCACCACATCCTGCTCCAGCACCAACCTCCTCTCCCCCGCTTCCAACGTCACCAACGCCCCCATGGGCAAGGTCAGGTTCGGATCGCAATGCCCACTGCGCCAGCCGGACAGCACCGGGATGCGCAACGGCGCGAAGGTCTGCTTGAGCAATCGATTCAACGCCTCGACGTCAACCCCGGCCACGTCCCCCACCAACACACCACGCAGCTGTGCCAACGTGCCGGCCAGGCGCAGTTGGGTCAGCAGCCGGTCGATGCGATACAGCGGCTCGTTGACGTCTTCGATGAACAGGATCACCCCTTCGGCGTCGATCTGATAAGGCGTGCCCATGGTCGCGGCAATCATCGACAGGTTGCCGCCCAGCAGACGTCCGTGGGCGATGCCTGGCTCGACGGTGGTCAACGGGTAGGCTGCGGGGTGGTTCAGCTCGCTGCCGGCCTTCAACTGTCCACGCAGCAGGCTGAAAAACGAGGTGACGGTTGGGGGTTCCTTGTCGCCCAGCAGATCGGCGTTGAGCAGTGGGCCGTGGAAGGTCACGAAGCCTGCGTAACGGCTGATGGCCAGGTGCAGGGCGGTGATGTCGCTGTAGCCTACGAATGGCTTGGGGTTGCGCCGCAGGAGGTCGAAGTCGATGCGGTCCAGCAGGCGTGGTGTGCCGTAGCCACCGCGTAGGCAGATGATCGCGGTGACTTCTGGGTCGGCGAAGGCGGTGTGCAGGTCGTTGAGGCGTATTTCGTCGCTGCCGGCGAGGTAGCCGTTTTTTTCATAGACACCTGGGAATATCCGCAGCTCATGACCGCGGGCGCGCATCCATTGGACGGCTTTTTCCGTGTCCAGGGGGGCGGGACCGGCGGGGGCGATCACGGCGATCAGGCCTTCGGATGGGAGAGCTGGGACGGGGTGATGTGGGGTTAGGTCCATGCGTTTCCCGCTTTGTCGGCTTGTGTGTATATCCGTTTTTTGTGTAACGGCCACTTAGGGTTCCGCCCTTACGGCGGCTCACTTTTGAAAAGCGCAAAAGTAAGCAAAACGCTCTTGCCCCCACCACTCGGTGCCTCGCCTAGGCTCGGCATGCCCGAACGCAGGCATTGCTCCGTGGGCCGCCGCGAAGGGCCATCCATGGCCCAGCGCGGCTATCCCGGCATCCATGCCGGGATGCCCACTGCGCAATGCCTGCGTTCGGCCAGCGTGGTTTAACGGGGCGCCAAGATCAAGATCAAGATCCAAAGCAAAGCAAAGCGCGACACATCCAGCATCTGTGTAACTGAAGCACCGCTATCGCGAGCAAGCTCGCTCCCACAGGGCCTGGTGGTGTTCACAATATCTGGGCAAGCCCGCTCCCACATGGGGATGGGGGTGATCGCAGCATCTGCACACAACACCAAAACCTTGTGGGAGCGAGCTTGCTCGCGATGACGTCAGCACAGCCACCATCACCGCAAACTGATCCTCCGCTTTCGCGAGCAAGCCCGCTCCCACAGGAGGAACGCGTTCACTCTAAGCCAGGCCGGCTATAAGGCCGCCTCGCGCTGGCTTTTGATCTGGGGCGCCCCGTTAACCACGATGGCCGAACGCAGGTATTGCGCAGTGGGCACCTCGGCATGGATGCCGAGGTAGCCGCGCTGGGCCATGGATGGCCCTTCGCGGCGGCCCACGGAGCAATGCCTTCGTTCGGGCACACCGAGCCTAAGCGAGGTGCCGAGTGGTGGGGCAAGAGCGTTTTGGTTACTTTTCGCCGGGCCGCGCAGGCTTTTCAAAAGTGACCCGCCGTAAGGGCGGAACCATAAGTAGCCGTTACCGAAGAAACGGATAAACACACCACCCCAACACCAAATCAGGAACCCAGCAGCTCAGCCTTGACCAACTTAGCCTGCTCATCCGCATGATACGAAGACCGCACCAACGGCCCCGAAGCCACGTTCTTGAACCCCATCTTGTACCCTTCCTCGGCAAACCAGGCAAAGGTATCGGGGTGCACAAAACGCTGCACCGGCAAGTGACTACGGGACGGCTGCAAGTACTGCCCCAAGGTCAGCATATCGATGTCATGCTCACGCATGCGCTTCATGACCTCGATAACTTCCTCATCCGTCTCACCCAGGCCCAGCATCAAGCCGGACTTGGTCGGAATGTGCGGCATCATCTGCTTGAAGCGCTGCAGCAAGGTCAGCGACCACTGGTAATCCGACCCCGGACGCGCGGCCTTGTACAGGCGCGGCACGGTTTCCAGGTTGTGGTTGAACACATCCGGCGGCTCGGCGGCGGTGATTTCCAGGGCGATGTCCATGCGGCCACGGTAATCGGGCACCAGGGTTTCCAACTGTACGTTCGGCGACAGCTTGCGGATCTCGCGGATGCAGTCGGCAAAGTGCTGGGCACCGCCGTCACGCAGGTCGTCACGGTCCACCGAGGTGATGACCACGTACTTGAGCTTCAGGTCGGCAATGGCGATGGCCAGGCTTTCCGGTTCGTTGGTGTCCAAGGGCTTCGGACGGCCGTGGCCGACGTCACAGAACGGACAACGACGGGTGCAGATGTCGCCCATGATCATGAACGTCGCGGTGCCGCCGGAGAAGCACTCGCCCAGGTTCGGGCAGGACGCCTCCTCGCAAACGCTGTGCAGCTTGTGCTTGCGCAGCAAGGCCTTGATGCGGTCGACTTCCGGGGAAACCGGGATGCGCACGCGGATCCAGTCGGGTTTCTTCGGCAGCTCGGTGGTGGGGATGATCTTGACCGGGATGCGTGCAACCTTCTCGGCGCCGCGCAGCTTGACGCCGGCCTCTACCTTGGCACGCGGGGCCGGACGCTCGGTGACGTCCAGCGTCGGGATCATGGTTTGCACTGCATCAGTAGTCATATCAGTCGATTCCGCCCGTGAGGGTCGTCTGCTCAGCATAGTCGAGGTGTTTGACGAGCTGCGCGCGCAGCCGGGCACTTACCTCGGCAAATTCAATCGATCCTGCGTGCTCGCTCAACTGGGTCATCGCCAGTCCCGCGTAGCCACAGGGATTAATCCGTCGGAATGGCGCCAGGTCCATGTCCACGTTCAGCGCCAGGCCATGAAACGAACAGCCATGGCGGATCCGCAAGCCGAGGGAGGCGATTTTCGCCCCATCGACGTAGACACCCGGCGCATCCGGCTTGGCCGCCGCCGTCACACCATAGCTGGCCAGCAGCTCGATCAGGCACGTTTCCATGCGGGTGACCAGCTCGCGCACGCCAAACCCCAGCTTGCGCACATCCAGCAACAGGTAGGCGACCAACTGGCCAGGGCCATGGTAGGTCACCTGCCCGCCCCGGTCGACCTTCACCACCGGGATATCCCCCGGCAGCAACAGGTGCTCGGCCTTGCCGGCCTGGCCCTGGGTGAACACCGGTGGGTGTTCCACCAGCCAGACTTCATCGTCGGCGGTGCTACCGCGTTCGTTCGTGAAGCGTTGCATGGCATGCCAGACCGGCTCGTAGGCCATCGTGCCCAGCTCGCGAAAGCCCAGCGTGCCCGGCATCACAACACCATGTGCACGAAACCGGTCGCTCGCAGCTCGCTGTTGATGTCGTAGAGCTGTTCCTGACCGGTGGCAATGATGTGCAACTGGATCGTCGTGTACTTGCCGTTGGTACTCTGGCGCTCGGCCAGGGTCTTGTGGTCGACGGTGGCATGTTTTTCAAGGATCGCGATGATCTTGTCCTTGAACCCCACGCCGGTGTCGCCAATTACCTTGATGGGGTAATCCGCGCAGGGAAATTCGATTTTTGGCGCCTTTACTTCAGAGTCTGTCATGGCGTAACGGCCTCGTAAGCCGTGGTAACGCACATGGCCCCGCTCCGAATGGGAACGAGGCCATGCAGGTCAACACTTCGATCAGTTGAACAAGCCGTAGAAGAATAGACGGATGCTATCCCAGATGCGGCGGAAGATACCACCTTCCTCGACCGCGTCCAGAGCGATCAGGTCAGCGCTGTGCACCACTTTGTCGTCCAGTTTGACTTCGACTTTACCGATCACGTCGCCCTTGGCGATGGGAGCGGTCAGTTGCGGGTTCATGGTCATGCTGGCAGCGAGCTTCTTGAGCTGGCCTTTAGGCAGGGTCATGGTCAGGTCCTGGGCCAGGCCAGCCTTGACCTGGCTGCTCGAACCTTTCCAGACCTGGGCCTGGGCCAGTTCGGTGCCCTTCTGGTAGAAGGTCTGGGTTTCGAAGAAGCGGAAGCCGTAGGTCAACAGTTTCTGGGTCTCGGCGGCACGGGCCACTTCGCTGCTGGTGCCGAAGACGACGGCGATCAGGCGCATGCCGTCACGCACAGCCGAAGACACCATGCAGTAGCCGGCTTCCTCGGTGTGACCGGTCTTCAGGCCATCGACGGTCTTGTCGCGCCACAGCAGCAGGTTGCGGTTAGGCTGCTTGATGCCGTTCCAGAAAAATTCCTTCTGGGAGTAGATGGCGTAGTGGGCCGGGTCTTCATGAATGATTGCCCGGGCCAGCAGCGCCATGTCATGAGCCGACGAATAGTGCTCAGGGTTCGGCAGGCCGGTGGGGTTCATGAAGTGGCTGTTGGTCATGCCCAGGTCGGCCACGGTTTTGTTCATCATGTCGGCGAACGCATCTTCGCTGCCGGCGATGTGCTCGGCCAGGGCGACGCTGGCGTCGTTGCCGGACTGGATGATGATGCCGTGCAGCAGGTCGCTGACGGTCACTTGCGAACCGACCTTGATGAACATCCGCGAACCGCCGGTGCGCCAGGCGTTTTCGCTGACGGTCACCGGATCGTTTTCACCGATCTGGCCGCGACGGATCTCCAGCGTGGCGATGTAGGCGGTCATCAGCTTGGTCAGGCTGGCCGGTGGCAGGCGCTGGTCACCGTTGTTCTCTACCAGCACCTCGCCACTGCTGGCATCCATGAGCACAAAGGATTTGGCGGCCAATTGAGGAGGAGCCGGCATCATCTCGACCGCGAATGCGGCCGGTGAGAGAAGCAGCGGGACTAGCAGGCAAAGGCGTTTGGCAAAGGTGGTGATGTTCATCCGTCTCTCGAAATCGCTAATGGGACTGCCCGAAGGCAAAACTGAAACAGGCAGCTTTCTAACGAGCTGCCGCGTATTTAAGTTGCTCACTCACTGCCCATGCCGGGCTTTTATTATTCATGGAGCCAGCAACCTGACCCGCTCCAACCGCAAGCGGGGCTCATTCAATCACTCAGCGGTAACCAGGCTCGGCGAACCGAGATTGGCCAGGCGCACGCTGTTCTGTACCTGCTGGACTTCACCCGGAGAACCGATCGGCCCCAGGCGCACCCGATGCAGTGTCTGCTGGTTGCGCACGATCGAGCTGATGAACACCGGGGCGCTCACCATCGAACTGAGCTTCGATCTCAGCAGCTCGGCAGCGTCCGGGTTGGCGAACGCGCCCACTTGCAGAAACTGGCCAGACGCTGGTGCAGAAGCGTTTTTTTTTGCATCGATCTGCACGGGCAGCACGGCCGCGGCGTGTTGCTGCGGCGGTGGTGTCCACTGCTCGACCGTGCCGGTGGACGCCGTCACGGTTGGCGCGGCATTTTGCGCCACTTTCGGCTCGTTGAGCATCAAAGGTGCCGGACGGCCACGTTGGGCCCACCATTCCTGGGGGTCGATGCCTTCGACCTTGACCCGGGCGGTGCCAATTTCAGCGTAACCGAGTTTTTTCGCCGCCGCATACGACAGGTCGATGATGCGGTCGGAATAGAACGGCCCACGGTCATTGACCCGCAGGATCACGCTCTTGTTGTTGTCCAGGTTGGTCACCCGCACATAGCTGGGCAGCGGCAGGGTCTTGTGGGCCGCGCTCATGCCATACAGGTCATAGACCTCGCCATTGGCGGTGTTCTGGCCATGGAACTTGGTGCCGTACCAGGACGCCGTGCCCGAGGCCACGTAGCGCTTGGAGTCGGACAGCGGGAAATAGGTCTTGCCCAGAACCGTGTACGGGTTGGCCTTGTAGGGACCGGTGTGCAGGGTCGGCGTGGCGTCGGGGATGCGCGAGACATCCACGTCCCACCACGGCGCGCCGTCCTTGTGGGCCCGGTTGATGTCCAGGCCCGGCATCGCGCGTACGGCGGTGGTGTTTTTCTGGGCCGGCGCGCGGCTGGTCGAACAACTGACGACCAACAGCGACAACGCGGCCAACGCCACGAGCTTCAGGGGTTGATAGGTAGGCAATGCCCGCATTATTTGACGCCCCGTGCTTTGACCAGCTCTTCAGACAGTTGATATACGGCCATGGCGTACATCACGCTGCGGTTATAACGCGTAATCGCGTAGAAATTCTTCAGGCCCATCCAATATTCGGGGCCTTGTTCGCCTTCCAGCCGCATCGCGGTGACCGGCATGTCGTCACGCAGCGCATCATGACTCGACCAGCCCAACGCCCGCAACTCCCCGACGGTTTTCGTCGGCTCGATACCCTCGGTCAGGCCCTCGTCCACGTGCTCGCCGCGCACGTCGGCACGGCTGACCACCGGTTGGCCGGCTTCCCAGCCGTGGCGCTTGAAATAGCTGGCGACACTGCCGATGGCATCGGTCGGGTTGGTCCAGATATTGATGTGGCCGTCGCCGTCGAAGTCCACCGCGTAGGCGCGGAAACTGCTGGGCATGAATTGCGGCAGGCCCATGGCCCCGGCGTAGGAGCCCTTGAGGGTCAACGGATCGACCTGCTCTTCACGGGCCAGCAGCAGGAACTCGCGCAGCTCCTTGCGGAAGAACTCGGCACGCGGCGGGTAATCGAAGCCCAGGGTCGACAACGCGTCGATCACCCGGAAATTCCCGGTGTTGCGGCCAAAGAAGGTCTCGACGCCGATGATCGACACAATGAACTGGGCCGGCACGCCGTACTCCTGCTCGGCACGGGCCAGGGCCGCTTCGTGCTGGCGCCAGAAGTCCACGCCCCGGGCGATACGCGCCTCGGTGATGAACATCGGCCGGTACTCGCTCCACTGCTTGACCCGCTCGGCGGGCCGGGAGATCGCATCGAGGATCGACTGCTTGCGTTCGGCCTCGCGAAACACCCCCATCAGCTGCTCACCGGCAAAACCGTAGTCGCGGGTCATCTCACCGACGAATTCGGCCACCTGTGGCGAGCCTTCGTAGTCACCGGCCAAGGCCTGCGACGCACTGCCCAGGAAGCCGACCAGGCCGATCCACGGCGCATATCGCGTCGACCAGCCACGCATTGCTTGCATTGAACTCTTCACCTTATTCAAACCTGCGCGATCCACTTGCGATGCGTATGAATCGACATCAAAACCCCAAACGCTGACAGTAGGGTCACCAGCGAAGTTCCTCCGTAGCTAATGAAAGGCAACGGCACCCCCACGACCGGCAACAGGCCACTGACCATACCGATGTTGACGAAAACATAAACAAAAAACGTCATGGTCAGGCTGCCCGCGAGTAATTTTCCAAACAGCGTCTGGGCCTGGGCGGTTATCACCAGCCCCCGGCCGATCAGCAGCAGATAGATCAGCAACAACACGCAGATGCCCACCAGGCCGAACTCCTCGCCCATGACGGCGATGATGAAGTCGGTGTGGCTTTCCGGCAAAAAGTCCAGGTGCGACTGGGTGCCCATCAACCAGCCCTTGCCGAACACCCCGCCGGAACCGATGGCGGCCTTGGACTGGATGATGTTCCAACCGGTGCCCAGCGGATCGCTCTCCGGATCGAGGAACGTCAGGATTCGCTGCTTCTGGTAGTCGTGCATCACGAAGTACCACATCGCCACCGACACCGGCACGGCGGTGGCGATCACGCTGAGAATCCAGCGCCAGCGCAACCCGCCCATGAACAGCACGAAGGCACCGCCGGCCAGGATCAGCAGCGAGGTGCCGAGGTCTGGCTGGCGTACGATCAGAATGAATGGAACACCGATCAGCAACAGGCTGATGCAGACATGCTTGAGCTGCGGCGGCAAGGTGCGCTTGGACAGGTACCAGGCAATGGTCGCCGGCATGATGATCTTGAGGAATTCCGAAGGCTGGAAGCGGATCACCCCGGGGATGTTGATCCAACGGGTGGCGCCCATGGCGTTGTGCCCCATCACGTCCACCACCACCAGCAGGCTCACGCCCACCACATAGGCCAGCGGCACCCAGCGCGCCATGAATCGCGGCTCGAGCTGGGCAATGACGACCATCGACACCAGGCCGATGCCGAACGAAGTGGCTTGCTTGGCCAGCAAGTCCCAGCTCTTGCCGCTGGCCGAATACAGCACGAACAGGCTGCCGGCGGCCAGGGTCAGCAGCAGGATCAGCAACGGGCCATCGATGTGCATGCGCTGCAACAACGTGGCGCGACGGCGCATCACGTCTTCGCTGGAGAGGATCCGGTCGAAATTATTCTTCACGGGCCGTAGCCTCCGCAGTGATGGGGCTCGCGTATTCAGGCTTGAGCTGGCCGTGCTCATCCAGCAGCCAGGCGTCCATGACCTGGCGCACCACCGGCGCGGCGACACCGGAACCGGACTCACCGTTTTCGACCATCACCGACACAACGATTTTCGGGTTGTCGGCCGGCGCGAAACCGACGAACAAGGCGTGGTCGCGGTGGCGTTCCTGGACCTTGGAGCGGTCGTACTTCTCGCCCTGCTTGATGGCGACGACCTGGGCCGTACCACTCTTGCCGGCAATGCGGTACTGCGCGCCGATGGCCGCCTTGCGGGCGGTGCCGCGGGCGCCGTGCATCACCAGCTGCATACCGTTGCTGACCTTTTGCCAGTCCGATGGATTGTGCAGGATGATGTCCGGCATCGGGTTCGGGTCCACCGGTTTCTGGCCTTCGATGGTCTTGGCCAGGTGCGGGCGATACCACTTGCCCTTGCTCGCCACCAGGGCCGTGGCCTGGGCCAATTGCAAGGGCGTGGCCTGCATGTAGCCCTGGCCGATCCCCAGGATCAGGGTTTCGCCAGGGAACCAGGCCTGGCGCCGGGTCGCGCGCTTCCACTCCCTGGACGGCATCAGGCCCGGGGACTCTTCGAACATGTCCAGGGAGACTTTCTGACCGATGCCGAACTTGCCCAGGTAGGACGACAGCCGATCGATCCCCAGTTTATGGGCCAGGTCATAGAAGTAGGTGTCGTTGGAGCGCATGATCGCCGTTTCCAGGTCCACATAGCCGTCACCGGTGCGGTTCCAGTTACGGTACTTGTGGTCATAGTTGGGCAGCGTGTAGTAACCGGGGTCGTAGACCCGGCTCGAGGCGTTCACCACGCCAGAGTCCAGCCCGGCAATCGCCACGGCGGGCTTGATGGTCGAGCCCGGCGGATACAGGCCGCGCAGCACGCGGTTGAACAATGGCCGGTCGATGGAATCGCGCAGTTCGGAGTAGGCCTTGAAACTGATCCCGGTGACGAACAGGTTCGGGTCGAAACTCGGCTGGCTGACCATCGCCAGGACCTCGCCGGTGTTCGGGTCCAGCGCCACCACGGCGCCACGCCGTCCGCCCAGCGCCGCTTCGGCGGCTTCCTGCAACTTGATGTCCAGGCTCAGGACGATGTCCTTGCCGGGGATCGGGTCGGTGCGCTTGAGCACCCGCAATACGCGGCCGCGGGCGTTGGTCTCGACCTCTTCGTAACCCACTTGGCCATGCAGCTCGGGCTCGTAGAAGCGCTCGATGCCGGTCTTGCCGATGTGGTGGGTGCCGCTGTAATTGACCGGATCGAGGGTCTTGAGCTCTTTCTCGTTGATCCGCCCCATGTAGCCGACCGAGTGGGCAAAGTGCGCCCCCTGGGGATAATGCCGCACCAACTGCGCCACCACCTCGACGCCGGGCAGGCGGAACTGGTTCACGGCGATCAGGGCGATCTGCTCTTCGGTCAGCTCGAACAGGATCGGCACCGGCTCGAACGGCCGTCGGCCCTGGCGCATGCGTTTCTCGAAAATCGCCCGGTCCTCGGGCGTCAACTGCAGCACTTCAACGATCACGTCGAGCACATGCTGCCAATCGCCAGAACGTTCGCGGGTCATGCTCAGGCTGAAGCTGGGCCGGTTATCCGCCACCACCACGCCATTGCGGTCGAAGATCAGCCCGCGGGTCGGCGGAATCGGTTGCACGTGCACCCGGTTGTTTTCCGACAGGGTGGAGTGGTACTCGTACTGGATCACCTGGAGGAAATACAAGCGCGCAATCAGCACGCCGATCAGCGTCACCACCGTGATAGCACCGAACACGACGCGGCCCCGTACCAGACGGGCGTCTTTTTCGTGGTCCTTGATGCGAATCGGCTGGGGCATGGGGCAGGATTACTTGTGGTAAGGGTGCCCGGACAGGACTGTCCAGGCACGATACAACTGTTCGCCAATCAGGATCCGCACCAGCGGGTGCGGCAACGTCAACGGCGACAATGACCAGCGCTGATCGGCCCGGGCACAGACTTCCGGCGCCAGCCCTTCCGGGCCGCCGACCATGAAGTTGACCGTGCGCGCGTCCAGCCGCCAGCGATCGAGCTCCACCGCCAACTGCTCGGTGCTCCAGGGCTTGCCATGGACTTCGAGGGTGACGATGCGCTCGTTCGGCCCGACCTTGGCCAGCATGGCTTCGCCTTCCTGGCGGATGAAACGCGCCACGTCAGCGTTCTTGCCACGGGTGTTGAGCGGAATTTCCACCAGTTCCAGGGCCAGCTCGGAGGGAAGACGCTTGGCATATTCATGCCAGCCTTCTTCCACCCACTTGGGCATGCGAGAACCGACGGCGATCAGGCGCAGTCGCACAGCGGTCCCTTATTGCTGGTCTTTGTTGAGCTTGGTGAAGTGCTCATGGGGGTTTTCCGGGCTGTGGTGCGCGGCGCTGGCCGAACGGCTCTGCTCGGCACCGGCCCACAGGCGCTCCAGGTCATAGAACTGACGCGCCGAGGCGGTCATCATGTGCACGATGACATCGTCCATGTCCAACAGCACCCAGTCGCTGTCGCCCTTGCCTTCTTCACCCAGCGGCTTGACGCCCTGGGCCTTGACCGCTTCGCGGACCTTGTCCAGCATCGCGCCAATCTGGCGGTTGGAGGTACCGGTGGCGATGATCATGTAGTCCGTGATGCTTTGCTTTTCACGAACGTCGATCACCTGGATGTCCTGGGCCTTGACGTCTTCCAGGGCCGCCACGGCCACCTTGACCAGCTCTTCGCCGACCAGCGCCACGCCGGTATGCGCCTCTACAGGCAGCGGGGCGCTCTTGAACGTGCCCTTGCGCTTTACTTTGCTTACGTCTTTGTCAGTCATATAAAACTCGTTTTGCTCGTATGTTCGGGCGCTTCGCTACACGCATTCACGTGCCTTGAAGCGCGCCTTTTTCAGTTCGACGCACGGTAAAGCCCGTGCGCATCGATGTAGGCCAGGACCGCGTCGGGCACCAGGAAACGTACCGACTTACCGCTGGCCAGCAGTTGACGGATCTGGGTGGCGGATACCGCGAGCGGCGTCTGCCAGACGAATGCAATCTGTCCGCTCGGCCCTTTCAGGGCCAGCGGGTCGCTCACCGAGCGGGCCGCCAGCAGGTTGCGCAAGGCATCCGGCGGCTCGCTGTCGGCATCCGGGCGTTGCAACACCAGGATGTGGCAATGCTGGAGCAACTCCTCCCAGCGATGCCAAGTGGGCAGGCCGCAAAAAGCGTCCCAGCCCAGAAGCAGAAAAACCTGGGCATCAACGGCCAGTTCGGCGCGTATCAGCTCCAGGGTATCAATGGTGTAGGACGGTTTGTCCCGCTGCAATTCGCGGGCGTCCACCACCAGCGGTGCCACACCGGCCACCGCGCACTCGACCATCGCCAGACGGTCCTGCGCCGACACCTGCGGCGTGTCCCGGTGAGGCGGCCTGGCGCTGGGCGTCAGGCGTAGCTCATCGAGGGCCAGGGCGTCGGCGACTTCCAGCGCACCGCGCAAATGGCCGATGTGCACCGGGTCGAACGTGCCTCCCAGGATACCGATGCGCCGGGGCGCAGTGGTCGTCGTCACAGCGGTCGGCGGGTCGAGGTCGCCCAAGTCAGACCGGCTCCTGTCCGCGCAACTGGCCGTCACCGACCACAATGTACTTCTCGCAGGTCAGGCCTTCGAGGCCCACCGGGCCGCGGGCGTGCAGCTTATCAGTAGAAATGCCGATCTCGGCACCCAATCCGTATTCAAAGCCGTCGGCGAAGCAGGTCGGGGTGTTGATCATCACCGACGCCGAATCCACTTCGGCCACGAAACGCCGGGTTTCGCCCTGGTGCTCACTGACGATGGAATCGGTGTGGTGCGAGCCGTGGCGGTTGATGTGCTCGATGGCCTGGTCCAGCCCGTCGACCACGCGGATCGACAAGATCGGCGCCAGGTACTCGGTGTCCCAGTCTTCTTGCGTGGCCGCAACGGCCTCGATGATAGCCCGGGTACGCTCGCAACCGCGCAGTTCGACGCCTTTTTCGCGGAACTGGGCGGCCATCGACGGCAGGAAGTCCCGGGCAACGGCCTGGTCCACCAGCAGGGTTTCCATCGCCCCGCAGATACCGTAGCGGTAGGTCTTGGCGTTGAAGGCAATGCGCTGGGCCTTGGGCAATTCGGCGTGGGCACTGACATAGACGTGGCAGATGCCGTCCAGGTGCTTGATCACCGGCACGCGGGCGTCACGGCTGACCCGTTCGATCAGGCCCTTGCCGCCACGTGGCACGATGACATCGACGAATTCGGGCATGGTGATCAGGGCGCCGACTGCGGCGCGGTCGGTGGTCTCCACCACTTGCACCACGGCCGCCGGCAGATCGGCCTCGGCCAGGCCGCGCTGGATGCAGGCGGCAATGGCACGGTTGGAATGGATGGCCTCGGACCCGCCCCGCAGGATGGTCGCGTTACCCGACTTCAGGCACAGGCTCGCGGCGTCGATGGTCACGTTCGGCCGCGACTCGTAAATGATCCCGACCACGCCCAGGGGCACGCGCATCTTGCCGACCTGGATGCCCGACGGGCGGTAGCTCATGTCGCGGATCGCCCCGACCGGGTCCGGCAGGGCCGCGACCTGGCGCAGACCGACGATCATGCCGTCGATGCGGGCCGGGGTCAGCGCCAGGCGCTCGAGCATGGCCGGTTCGAGGCCATTGGCCCGGCCGGCGGCCAGGTCCAGCTCGTTGGCGGCGGACAGCTCGGCGCGCGCAGCGTCCAGCGCATTGGCGGCGGCCTGCAGGGCGCGGTTTTTCTGCGCGGTGCTGGCCCGGCCGATGATGCGCGACGCTTCGCGAGCGGCGCGACCCAGGCGGGTCATGTAGTCAAGAACGGACTCAGTCATGGTCTGTGTGGTCTTGGCGATGGGGAAAGCGGCAGATTATAGCTGTCGTAACCCTCGACTAACAGCATGGACTCGCAGTGGTGACCGGCGGAGAAGTAAAACAGGCGTAAACAGCCGGTTGAAGCGAGTGTTCAGCGGTGATTAAGCTTTCCATTGCTATCATCGCGCTTCCTCTGGCCTCACTTCGTCTATCGACATGACCGATTTGCCATCGCCCAACGCCCTGCCCCACGCCTTTTTCGACCGCGACGCCCAGGTCCTTGCCAAAGACCTGCTGGGCAAAGTCATTCGCCACAAGGTCGGCGACCTGTGGCTCAGCGCACGGATCATCGAGACCGAGGCGTATTACTTTGCCGAAAAAGGCAGCCACGCCTCGCTGGGCTACACGGAAAAACGTAAGGCTTTGTTTCTGGATGGCGGACACATCTATATGTACTACGCCCGGGGCGGCGATTCGCTGAACTTCAGCGCCCAGGGTCCCGGCAACGCGGTGCTGATCAAATCGGCCTACCCGTGGGTCGATGCCCTTTCCGGGCCGACGAGCCTGGCGCAGATGCTGTTGAACAACCCCGACGCCCAAGGCCGGCCGCGCACACCGCAGAAACTCTGTGCCGGTCAGACCCTGCTGTGCAAAGCGCTGGGGCTGAAAGTGCCGGACTGGGACGCCAAACGCTTCGACCCCGAGCGCCTGCTGGTGGAAGACGTGGGCGTGCCAACGGTCAATGTAATCCAGACCACCCGCCTGGGCATTCCCTTGGGACGGGACGAGCACCTGCCCTACCGCTTTGTCGATGCCGCCTATGCCCCGTGGTGTACCCGCAACCCGTTGCGACGGGGGCAGGTCGAAGGGCGTGATTATTTTTTGCTTTCATGAACACACCGCACAACCCTGTGGGAGCGAGCTTGCTCGCGATGGCGTCGGGTCAGCAGAATGGAGGTTGACTGACACACCGCAATCGCGAGCAAGCTCGCTCCCACAGTTTGAATCTTCAGTGATCTTGAATTTTCGTTCACACAGTAAAAACTGCACGCCAATCACTATTCAATGGAGTTGTCCTCATGGGCCCATGGCTCGATAGCATCACCGGCTGGCTGACCGTCAACCCGCAATGGCTGGCGGTGGCGGTGTTCATCGTCGCCTGCGTGGAATGCCTGGCCATTGCCGGCCTGATCGTGCCGGGTACGGTGCTGTTGTTTGCCATCGCCGTGCTGGCCGGCAGCGGCGCGTTGTCCCTGGGCGAGACCTTGCTGCTGGGCCTGCTCGGCGGCTTGCTGGGGGACCTGATGTCGTATTTCCTCGGCCGGCATTTCCACCAGAACATCCGGCGCCTGCCCGGGCTGCGCCATCACCCCGAGTGGATGAGCGCCGCGGAAAACTATTTCCAGCGCTACGGCATCGCCAGCCTGCTGGTGGGTCGTTTTATCGGCCCGCTACGGCCCATGTTGCCGATGGTGGCCGGGATGTGCGACATGCCGTTCCCGCGCTTCGCCGCCGTCAGCGTGTTGGCCGCGGCGGGCTGGACCGTGGCCTACCTGTTGCCGGGCTGGGCCACCGGGGCGGCGTTTCGCCTGCCGCTGCCCGAAGGGTTCTGGCCGCAGGCCGGCGTGGTCATCGGCAGCATCGCGGTGATGATCGGGCTGAGCGTCAACAGCAGCCTGCGTCGCCATCGCCATGCCTCGGCGCTGATCGCCGGTATCGGCCTGGTGATCCTGATCGGCCTGTTCATCGGCTTTCGTTACCTGACGGCGTTCGACCAGGGCTTGATGACCCTGGTCCAGGAGCATCGCAGCCCGACGCTGGACGAAATCGCCGTGACCTTCACGCTGATCGGCGAATTCCGCAACATGCTGATTTTCAGCGCACTGGTGACTGGGTTGCTGTTGCTGGCGCGCCAATGGCGCCAGGCAATCTTCGCCGGTGGCACGATGCTGCTCACCTCCTTGGCCAACACCGGCAGCAAACACTTCTTTGCCCGCGTGCGCCCGGAAATCCTCACCGACCCGCTGACCAGCTACAGCATGCCCAGCGGCCACGCCTCCGGGGCATTCGCGCTGTTCCTGAGCCTCGCCATCCTCGCCGGCCGCGGCCAACCGCCACGCCTGCGCCTGACCTGGCTATTGCTGGGCTGCCTGCCGGCCCTGGCCATCGCCCTGTCGCGGGTCTACCTGGGCGCGCATTGGCCGAGCGACATCGTCGCCGGCGCCATGCTGGCCGCCTGCGTCTGCGCCGCCGTCCTGTGGTCGAGCCAGCGCCAGACACCGCTGCCGGCCATGCCGCCGAAAATCTGGTGGCTGATTCTGCCGGCGCTGGTAGCGGTGTTCAGCTTCTTCGCGCTGCGGCATTTGCCCCATGCGATGTTGCGGTATGCCTATTAGGCAATCGCGAGCAAGCTCGCTTCCACGGGAGATTCATGGCGCAGCCCGAAACCACTGTGGGAGCGAGCTTGCTCGCGATGACGGCTGCACAGTCAATATTGATGCAAGCTGACCCGCCGCTATCGCGAGCAAGCTCGCTCCCACAGGGGAGCAGTGCTGTTTGGTGGTGTCAGGCGAAGAGTTCGCCCTGCAGCTCATCGAGCAACGCCTGGATCGCATCCAGGCGCTGTTGCGGGTCGTCGAGTTGCAGCAGGTCGATCTTGTCCAGCTCATTGAACGGCAGCAGGTAGGCCAGTTGATTGGCCAGCGATTGCTGGCTGGTCGCTTCGGTGCCCATGTTCAGGGCCTCGACCATCGGGTGCTCGGCCAGGGCCCTGAGCAGCGCCATCAGGTCGGCGTCTTCCTCTTGCAGCGGTTGCTCCGGTTCCTCCTCCAGCCACTCGGCTTCAGCGAGCATCAGTTGATCCGCCTGGACGCTGGTGCCATGGACGATAAAGCGCCGCCCACCCTCCACGCGAATGCCCAGCAGACCATTGTCCTGCTGGGAGAAATCAGTAATGCGCGCTTCACAACCGACCCGCGCGAAGCCTTCAGGCGCGTGACCGACTTCTTCGCCATCGAGGATGCACACCACCCCGAAGCCTTCGCCTTTTTTCATGCAGCGCCCAATCATGTCGAGGTAACGCGCCTCGAAAATCTGCAAGTCGAGGATGCAACCGGGGAACAGCACGGTGTTCAACGGGAAAAGCGGCAAGCTCATAACCAGATCCTTAAACGGTCATCGACACCACCAACGGCAATAGCACCGCCGTGGCCACGCCCATCAGACTCATTGCCAGCGCCGCAAAGGCACCCGACTCCTCGCTTTCCTGCAACGCCACCGACGTGCCCACCGCATGGGCCGCCAGCCCCAGGGCCATGCCCCGGGCCTCGGGGCTATGGACACCCAACCGGGTCAGAATACTCGGACCGAGGATCGCCCCGAGTACACCGGTGATCAACACGAACACCGCCGCCATGGCCGCCACGCCGCCGATCTGCTCGGCCACCAGCATGGCGATCGGCGAAGTCACGGACTTGGGCGCCATGGTCATCAGGATCATGTGCTCGGCACCAAAGGCCCAGCCCAACAGCACCGCAGAGCCCGTGGCAAACACCCCGGCTATCACCAGCGTAGTAAAAATCGGCCAGAACAACTGCCGGATCCGTCGCAGGTTCAAATACAGCGGCACCGCCAGGGCCACCGTGGCCGGGCCCAGCAGAATGCTGAGGATCTCGGTGCTCTTGCGGTACTCGGCATAGCCGATGCCGCAGCCGACCAACACGCCGATCAACAGCACCATCGACATCAACACCGGTTGCAGGAACACCCAGCGAGTCTTTTCGAACGCCGCCAACACCAACTGATAGGCACCCAGGGTAATGCCGATGCCGAACAGCGGATGATGGATCACCGACGTCCAGGCGCCCTGCCAGTCGAGCATCATTGGCTGTCCTCCGGGGCGGCGACGTGACGGCGGGCCAGGCGCTGCATCAGCACGCCCGTCAGCGCCACGGACAGCACCAGGGACAAGGTCAACGCGCCAACGATGGCCCAGAAATCGGCGGCAATCGCCCCGGCATAGACCATCACCCCCACCGCCGGCGGCACCAGCAGCAAGGGCAGGTAACGCAGCAGGCTACTGGCGGCCAGGTTCAACGGTTCGCTGACTTCACCGCGCATCACCAGATAGCCCAGCAGCAACAGCAGGCCAATGATCGGCCCAGGCAGCACCGGCAAGAACAAATGATTGATCGCAGTGCCCAGCAATTGAAAAAACACCAGCCAGGTCAGGCCTCGTAGCAACATCCGCTCTCTCCCCCTGCAACAGCCCCAATGAACGCGCCAATTCGGTTCACTCAAGCGAGCGGCGTGATTATGTGGCGAGGGAATTTGCTCCCGCTGGGCTGCGCAGCGGCCCCATTTCATGAGCGCTTCGCACTCAAGCGGGAGCAAGCTCCCTCGCCACGGAATCAAACGCACACGTTAAATGAACGGAATTGCAAAGAATGCGCCGGCATTATAAGCATGCCCGCGCTATGGGTCGGCATTCGTAAAAAGCATGTTCAGTGACCTTACTTGCACGCCATGTTGATCTACAGTGGTTTTTCGGGGACGCCAATCCCCGCTCCAGAAAAAGTAAAACCGATGAACCCAAGGAGAGTCTCAATGCCCTACGTCCCCGTTGCAGCGCTCAAAGATTATGTCGGCAAGGAACTTGGACGTTCCGAGTGGCTCACCATCGATCAGGCGCGCATCAACCTGTTCGCCGAAGCCACTGGCGACTTTCAGTTCATCCACGTCGACCCGGTCAAGGCCGCGCAGACCCCGTTTGGCAGCACCATCGCCCACGGTTTCCTGTCGCTGTCGCTGATGCCCAAGCTGATGGAAGACATCCTGATCCTGCCCGAAGGCGTGAAGATGGTCGTCAACTACGGCCTGGACAGCGTGCGTTTCATCCAACCGGTGAAGGTCGATTCCAAGGTCCGGCTCAAGGTCGACCTGGTGGACGTCACCGAGAAAAAACCCGGCCAATGGCTGCTCAAGGCCACCGCCACGCTGGAAATCGAAGGTTCGGAAAAACCGGCCTACATCGCCGAGCCGCTGTCGCTCTGCTTCGTGTAAACCTGTGCGGTCGCGAAACCGCTCATGCAGTTTCGCATCGCTTCCCTATATTCAATGCGCATAGCTGCGGCATACTCGTGGCCTGATGACCTGGATCCCGTTATGCGCTTATTCGTCCCACTGACCCTGACCCTGTTGCTCACCGCCTGTGGCGGCGGCGAATCGCCGCTGCCTCCCGACGCACGCCTGCCCGACGGCGGCCGCTATCGCGGTGACCTGGTGGACGGGCTGCTGCAAGGCCAGGGGCGCATCGACTACCCCAACGGCAGCTGGTATGCCGGGCAGTTCGACAAGGGCCAGTGGCACGGCACCGGGGAATGGCACGGCAGCAATGGCGAGGTCTATCGCGGCCAGTTCCACCAGGGCCTGTTCCACGGCCAGGGCAGCCTGACCACCCCCACCAGCAGCTACACCGGCGGCTTCAAGCTGGGGCGACGGGACGGTGAAGGGACGCTCAAGGAAAACGGCATGACCTACCGGGGCGAGTTCAAGGCCGACCGCTATTCCGGCCTCGGGCGCCTGGAACTCGACGACGGCAGCCAGTACCAGGGCCCCTTCGTCAACGGCAAGCCCAACGGTGAAGGCCAGCGCTTCGACGCCAGCGGCAACCAGTTCACCGGCCATTTCGTCGACGGGCAACTGCAGGGCAAGGGCACCTTCAACAGCGCCGATGGCGATGTCTACATCGGCGGTTTCAGGAACAACCAGCTCAACGGTCACGGTCGCTACGAAAATGCCGACGGCGATGTCTGGATCGGCCGGTTCAAGGACGGCGCGCTGACCGGCAAGGGCGAACTGATCGGCGCCGACGGCAGCCACTACCTCGGTCAATTCAATGATTGGCGCTTTACCGGCCAGGGCCGCCTGAACCTGCCCGACGGCAGTTTCTACATCGGCCAGTTCGAAAACGACAGCTACCACGGACGCGGCACCCTGGTGCTGACCGATGGCACCGTGCAAAGCGGCACCTGGGCCAAGGGCCAACGGGTGCGCGACGCGGACGGCAGGCTGTTGCCGGATGTGCTCGAACTTGGCCTGCTGGCCCAGGGCCGCCTGCTGGAGGAGGCCCTGGCCAACATCCCGGCCTCGACCCCGGCGGTGGAGCTGTACAGCCTGACCCTGGGCGGCGACGGCAAGCAAAGCGTGTTCCTGCGCGAATCCGACTATGTCGCCAACATGCTCGCCAGCCGTTTCGGCGCGTTCGGGCAGATCCGCCTGGTGAACCACCGCGATCACCTCGGCGACCGGCCCATGGCCAGCCGCGAAAGCCTGCGCCGTGCCGCCGCGACCCTGGCCGAGCGCAGTGGCCCGGAAGACCTGATTTTCATCTACCTGACCAGCCACGGTACCAGCGAGCATGAACTGGTGCTCGACCAGCCGCGCATGGAACTGGCCGACCTGCCCGCCGACGAACTGGCCGTGGTCCTGGCGCCGCTGAAGAACCGCGACAAGATCGTGGTGATCTCGGCCTGCTACTCCGGCGGCTTCATCCCGGCGCTCAAGGATGAACGCACCTTGATCATGACCGCCTCCCGGGCCGACCGGGTGTCCTTCGGCTGCTCCGAGGAAGCCAACTTCACCTACTTCGGCGATGCGCTGTTCGCCCAGGCCTTGAACCAGACCGACGACCTGGAACAGGCGTTCAAGCGGGCCAAGGCCACCGTGGCCGAGCGGGAACAGGCGGACAATTTCGAAGCCTCCGAACCGCAGATGTGGGCGCCCAGGACAGTCCTTTCCCACTGGCAACTGCTGCGCAAACAGCAGGCCCGCAAAGCATTGCAAAGTACTGCATTGAACGACGGGGCCACAAAGAGCAACTAAGCTGAACCGTATCAAGGGGGGAACACTATGTACTTGACGCCTCAGCATGTTTTGCTCGCCGGCGCTACCGGGCTGACCGGGGAACATCTACTGGACCGGCTGCTCAACGAGCCGACCATCACCCGGGTCCTAGCCCCTACCCGCCGGCCACTGGCCGAACACACGCGCCTGGAAAACCCGGTGGGGGAGCCGGCCCAGGTGTTGCCTCAACTCAGCGGCCAGGTCGACATCGCCTTTTGCTGCCTCGGCACCACTATCAAGAAAGCCGGCTCCGAAGCGGCCTTTCGCGCGGTGGACCTGGACCTGGTGGTGGCGTTCGCCAAGCGCGCCCGGGAACTGGGCGCGCGGCACCTGTTGGTCATCAGTGCCCTGGGGGCCGACGCCAAGTCATCGATCTTCTACAACCGGGTCAAGGGTGAGATGGAAGCGGCCCTCAGGGCCCAGGACTGGCCGCAATTGACCCTCTGCCGCCCTTCCCTGCTGCTGGGCGACCGCGTCGAACCGCGCCTGGCCGAGCAACTGGCCGGGCCGTTGTCGAAGCTGATCCCAGGCAAGTACCACGGCATCGAAGCCTGCCAACTGGCCTGGGCCATGTGGCGCCTGGCGCTGGAAGAGCAGGATGGGGTGCGGGTGGTGGAATCGGATGAGTTGCGTAAGCTCGGCAAATGATTCTGCAGCGCCTGACTGGGCCTCATCGTGAGCAAGCTCGCTCCCACAGTTGACCGAGTTTCGCCAGGAAGAATCAGGTCGAATGTGGGAGCGAGCTTGCTCGCGATGGGCGCACCACCGCCCCAAAGCCAAGCCCCCATTCCGGTGTTTGCTACATCCCCCCAGTCGCCCGGAACCCCACGCCGATTGCGGTGAACAACGACAACGGCAACAACAAGGTATCCAGCAGCGCACTGCCCGGCAGATCGACGCCAGGATAGCTCGGCGCCTCGGCCCCGAAGCGGTCCTTGGCGCAGCAGCCGCCGTTGAGCGCGTAAAGATCCAGGCGCGTGCCCGCGTACACCACCGGCGCACCGGGCTTGGCCGCGTCGAGGGTGCGGGCGGTGGCGCAGCCGGTCAGTTGCAGCGCCAGCAGCACGATCAGCAGCTTATTCATCGCTGCTCAAATGATGCTCGCCCCAGCGCGGCAGCATGTCCTGGGGGATGTTCAGCAGGTTGAGAATCCGCGCGACGACGAAATCGATCAGGTCGTCGATGGTCTGCGGCTGGTGATAGAAACCCGGCGAGGCCGGCAGGATGGTCACGCCCATGTTCGACAGCTTGAGCATGTGCTCCAGGTGAATGCTCGAATACGGCGCTTCCCGCGGCACCAGGATCAACGAGCGGCGCTCCTTGAGCGTGACGTCCGCCGCCCGTTCGATCAGGTTGTTGCAGGCCCCGGTGGCAATCGCCGACAGCGTCCCGGTGGAACACGGCACCACCACCATGGCCGCCGGCGCGCCGGAGCCCGAGGCCACCGGTGACATCCAGTCTTCCTTGCCATACACGCGAATCTGCCCCGCCGCCGCACCGGTGTATTCGGTGAGGAAGGCTTGCATCATCTGGGTCTTGGCCGGCAGGGTCACGTCGGTCTCGGTGGCCATCACCAGTTGCGCGGCCTTGGAGATCAGGAAGTGCACCTCGCGGTCTTCGCGCACCAGGCAATCGAGCAGGCGCAAGCCGTACTGGGCGCCGGAAGCGCCGGTCATCGCCAGGGTGATGCGTTCCGGACTGTTGTTCATCGCAGCGCCTCGGCCAGTTTGCCGTGCAGGCCGCCGAAGCCGCCGTTGCTCATGATCACCACGTGGGTACCGGGCTGGGCCTGGCTCTTCACGCGCTCGATGATGCCTTCCAGGGAATCGCTGACAATCGACGGCACCGTGCACAGCGCGGCGGTGGCGCCGAGGTCCCAACCCAGGTTAGCCGGTGCGTACCAGATCACCTGGTCGGCGTCGACCACGCTTTCCGGCAGGCCATCGCGGTGAGCGCCGAGCTTCATGGAGTTGGAGCGCGGCTCGATGATCGCGATCAGCGGCGCCTCGCCGATGCGCTTGCGCAAACCGTCGAGGGTGGTGGCGATGGCGGTCGGGTGGTGGGCGAAGTCGTCATAAATGGTGATGCCGTTGACCTCGGCGACTTTCTCCATCCGCCGCTTCACGCTCTTGAATGCGCTCAACGCGGCGATGCCCATGGACGGCACCACGCCGACATGCCGGGCCGCCGCCAACGTCGCCAGGGCGTTGGCGACGTTGTGCTGGCCGGTCATATCCCACTCGACCACGCCTTGGGACTGGCCTTCGAACATGACTTCAAATTGCGAACCGTCATCCTTGAGCAACTTCACCTGCCATTGACCGCCCGCACCGGTGGTTTGCACCGGGGTCCAGCAGCCCATTTCAATGACACGCTGCAAGGCCGGTTCGGTGGTCGGATGGATCACCAGGCCTTCGCTCGGAATGATGCGCACCAAATGGTGGAACTGCCGCTCGATGGCCGAAAGATCAGGGAAGATGTCGGCGTGATCGAACTCAAGGTTGTTGAGGATCGCTGTGCGTGGACGGTAGTGGACGAATTTCGAGCGCTTGTCGAAAAACGCGCTGTCGTATTCATCCGCCTCAATCACGAAGAACGGCGTGCCCCCCAGGCGCGCCGACACCGAGAAATTCTGCGGCACGCCACCGATCAGGAAACCCGGGCTCATGCCCGCGTGTTCCAGGACCCAGGCGAGCATGCTGCTGGTGGTGGTCTTGCCGTGGGTGCCGGCCACGGCCAGGACCCAACGGCCCTGCAACACATGATCGGCCAGCCACTGCGGCCCGGACACGTACGGCAGGCCTTTGTTGAGCACGTACTCCACCGCCGGGTTGCCCCGGGACATGGCGTTGCCGATGACCACCAGGTCCGGCGCCGGGTCCAGTTGCGCCGGGTCGTAGCCTTGGGTCAGTTCGATGCCCTGGGCTTCCAGCTGGGTGCTCATCGGCGGATAGACGTTGGCGTCGGAACCGGTCACGTGATGGCCCAGCTCCTTGGCCAGGACCGCCATCGAACCCATGAAAGTGCCGCAAATACCGAGAATATGGATGTGCATAGTCAACCTCGTAAAACATGGCCGCAGGTTAGCGTAGGGAGGGGGAAATCGCACCTTGTGTTTCGAACGCCAGCCATCAAGACACCGCAAATACCCTGTGGGAGCGAGCTTGCTCGCGATAGCGGTCTCACCGCCAACACATGTGTTGAATGACACACCGTTATCGCGAGCAAGCTCGCTCCCACAGTTGAATGTACAACCCGGCGGTTCAACTATCAGTGGCTCAGCGGGCGATAGCGTGTTTACGCAACTTTCGATAGAGGGTGTTACGGCTGATGCCCAGTTGCTCGGCGGTGTGGGTCATGTGCCAGCGCTGGCGCTCCAGTGCATCGAGCAACGCCAGCCGCTCGGCATCTTCCAGTGGCCGTTCTGCCACCGTTTCAACCACAGTCACCGGGCGCTGGCGAATCATCGCCGGCAAGTCCTCCAGCCCGATCCGTCCGCCTTCGCACAACGCGGCGAGGGTGCGCAGTACATTGCGCAGTTGCCGCACGTTGCCCGGCCAGTCGAACCCTAGCAACGCCTGGCGCGCCGGCTCGTCGATGAGCACCGTCTCGGCCCCGCTCTCCTCTGCCAACAGGAAGTCCAGCAACTGCGACTTGTCACTGCGCTCGCGCAACGGCGGGAGGGGGATTTCCAGGCCATTGAGGCGGTAATACAAATCCTCGCGGAAGCTGCCGTCCCGCACCCGGTCGAGCAACTGCCGGTGGGTGGCGCTGATGATGCGCACGTTCACCGCCTCGGGCTCGCCGCCGATGGGCACCACCTGGCGATCTTCCAGCACCCGCAGCAAACGGGTCTGCAAGGCCAGGGGCATGTCGCCGATTTCATCGAGGAACAGCGTGCCGCCGTCGGCCTGTTGCAGCTTGCCGCGCATGCCTTCCTTGCGTGCGCCGGTGAAGCTGCCGCCGCGATAACCGAACAGTTCGCTCTCGATCAGGCTTTCGGGGATGGCCGCGCAGTTGAGGGCGACGAAGTGCTTGCCGGCGCGCTGGCTGGCGTGGTGCACGGCCTTGGCGAACGCCTCCTTGCCGGAGCCGGTTTCGCCATGGATCAGCAACGGCACATCGCGCTCGAACACCCGCAGCGCCTTGCGAAAATGCTCCTGCAACGCCGCATCCCCCAGGCAGATACCCGGCAGCCGCGCGGGCTCGATGGCCTTGAGCAGCGCCGGCGCGACCGGCACCGGCACACTGCGCGGCTGCCCACGCAACACCGCGAATAAATGCCGGCCATCACGGGTGCGCAACGGCCAACTGGCGCTGGCCTGGGGGCTGGCGCGGCCGAGCAGCTCGTCCAGTGAACAGTCGAAAAAGTCTTCCACCCGCTGGCCCAGCAAGCTGCCGCGAATATGCCCCAACAGGTTGAGGGCGCTCTGGTTGACCGCACAGATCCGCCCTTCGCCGTCGAACGCCAGCAAGCCTTCGCTGAACAGCCCTACGGATTCGGCCTGCAAATGAAAGCGCAGCAGCCATTGATTGTCGAAGCAACGGAGGAAATAGCAGCTCTCGATCATCTTCGCCGAGAGATTGACCAGGGCCATGGTGTGGAACTGGCTCTGGCGCGACACGTCCGGCCGCGCCGAGGACACGTCGAGCACCGCGAGCAATTCGCCCTGGGGATCGAACACCGGGCTGGCCGAACAGGTCAGGCCGGTGTGGCGGCCGCGAAAGTGTTCTTCCTGGTGGATGGTCAGGGCCTGGCGTTCCACCAGGCAGGTGCCGATGCCGTTGGTGCCTTCGCAGGCTTCGCTCCAGTCGGCGCCGAGCCAGAGGCCGGCCCGTTCGAAAATCTTCCGTTCGCTGGGGGCGGTGACGCAGTTGAGAATCACGCCCCGGGCGTCGGTCAGCAACACCGCGTGGCCGGCGCCGGAGAGTTGCTGGTGCAGGCTGGTCATTTCATTGCCGGCGATGTGCAGCACCTGTTGCAAGCGCTCGCGGCTCTCCAGCACCCGGCCATGCTCGAGCACCGTCGGCGCCAGGTTCTGGGCCGGGTCGAGGTGATAGTCCTCGAGGCAGCGCAGCCAGGAACGGGCAATCGACGGATCGCTGCCAGGGCCCTGCAAATGGGCCTTGCCCTGGGTGACCGTCAGGACTTGCTGGGCATGGCGACTCAAATGGTTGCTGTGCATTTCTTATTATTCTCCCCGAGGGTAGCGCCCCTCAGCATCCTCCAGCCCAACCGCCTTTGCAATGCTGGCGCGACCTGCCAGTCACAGACTGTCTCGCATCTGGCGCAAACTGTCACACCCGCTGTATCGCAAGCGTCACACACCCCCTCCGTTTGTCCGACCAACTCCTCCTAAAGTCTTGATTTCCGGGCCCTGCAAGGCAATGGCCCGACCTTTGCTCTAGGCTTTACTACCAGCGCTCGATTTTGCGCGGCCTCCCGTATAAGCACAAAAGCCAAGGAGAACTCATCATGCGTTACGCTCACCCCGGTACTGAAGGCGCTATCGTTTCGTTCAAGAGCAAATACGGTAACTACATCGGCGGCGAGTTCGTCGCGCCGGTCAAAGGTCAGTACTTCACCAATACTTCCCCGGTCAATGGCCAGCCCATTGCCGAATTCCCGCGCTCCACGGCCGAAGACATCGAAAAAGCCCTGGACGCCGCCCACGCCGCCGCCGATGCCTGGGGCGCCACCTCGGCCCAGGCCCGTTCGCTGGTCCTGCTGAAAATCGCCGACCGCATCGAGCAGAACCTCGAACTGCTGGCGATCACCGAGTCCTGGGACAACGGCAAGGCCGTGCGCGAAACCCTCAACGCCGACATTCCCCTGGCCGCCGACCACTTCCGCTACTTCGCCGGTTGCCTGCGGGCCCAGGAAGGCGCGGCCGCCGAGATCGACGGCAACACCGTGGCCTATCACATCCATGAACCCCTGGGCGTGGTCGGGCAGATCATCCCGTGGAACTTCCCGCTGCTGATGGCCGCCTGGAAACTCGCCCCGGCCCTAGCCGCCGGTAACTGCGTGGTGCTCAAGCCGGCCGAGCAAACCCCGCTGGGCATCTGCGTGCTCATGGAGCTGATCGGCGACCTGCTGCCGCCCGGCGTGCTGAACGTGGTGCAAGGTTTCGGCAAGGAAGCCGGCGAAGCCCTGGCCACCAGCAAGCGCATCGCCAAGATCGCCTTCACCGGCTCCACGCCGGTGGGCTCGCACATCATGAAATGCGCCGCCGAGAACATCATCCCGTCCACCGTGGAGCTAGGTGGCAAGTCGCCGAACATCTTCTTCGAAGACATCATGCAGGCTGAGCCGAGCTTCATCGAGAAAGCCGCTGAAGGCCTGGTGCTGGCGTTCTTCAACCAGGGCGAAGTCTGCACCTGCCCATCCCGCGCCCTGGTGCAGGAATCGATCTACGACGAATTCATGCAAGTGGTGATGAAAAAAGTCCTGCAGATCAAACGCGGCGACCCGCTGGACACCGACACCATGGTCGGCGCCCAGGCGTCCGAGCAGCAATTCGACAAGATTCTTTCGTACCTGGAAATCGCCAAGGGCGAAGGCGCCGAACTGCTGACCGGCGGCAAAGTGGAAAAACTCGAGGGCAACCTGGCGACCGGGTACTACATCCAGCCGACCCTGCTCAAGGGCACCAACAAAATGCGTGTGTTCCAGGAAGAAATCTTCGGCCCAGTGGTGAGCATCACCACCTTCAAGGACGAAGCCGAAGCCCTGGCGATCGCCAACGACACCGAGTTCGGCCTCGGCGCCGGCCTGTGGACCCGCGACATCAACCGCGCCTACCGCATGGGCCGGGCGATCAAGGCCGGTCGCGTGTGGACCAACTGCTACCACCTGTACCCGGCCCATGCCGCGTTCGGTGGCTACAAGAAGTCCGGCGTGGGGCGTGAAACCCACAAGATGATGCTCGACCATTACCAGCAGACCAAGAACCTGCTGGTGAGCTACGACATCAATCCGTTGGGGTTCTTCTAAGCCATTGGGGCGAGGCAGGGCCTCCTGCTTTGCCCTTTAGATAGCCATCGCGAGCAAGCTCGCTCCCACAGGGGTCTGTGGATAACTCTTTTTCTGGGTTGGCATAGATCCACTGTGGGAGCGAGCTTGCTCGCGATGACGCCCTCACTGACAACATCAAAACACCACCCCACCGCTCTGGCACGAGCCTTGCGTGCCCGCTCCACAGCAAACCCGAAAGTCCAACAGATCAAACAATAAAAAAGACAGAGAGGACTTATGACTTCTACCACCCAACTCAAACCCACACTCGGCACCCTGCATTTATGGGGCATCGCCGTCGGCCTGGTGATTTCCGGCGAATACTTCGGCTGGAGCTACGGCTGGGGCACCGCCGGGACCCTGGGCTTTCTCGTCACCGCCCTCATGGTGGCGCTGATGTACACCTGCTTCATCTTCAGTTTCACCGAACTGACCACCGCAATTCCTCACGCCGGCGGGCCGTTTGCCTACAGCCGACGGGCCTTTGGCGAGAAAGGCGGGCTGATCGCCGGGATCGCCACCCTGATCGAATTCGTCTTCGCGCCCCCGGCCATCGCCATGGCGATTGGCGCCTACCTCAACGTGCAATTCCCGGAACTGGACCCCAAGCTCGCGGCGGTCGGCGCGTACATCGTGTTCATGACCCTGAACATCCTCGGCGTCAGCATCGCCGCCGCGTTCGAACTGGTGGTCACCGTGCTGGCGGTCGCCGAGTTGCTGGTGTTCATGGGCGTGGTCGCGCCGGGCTTCAGCTTCAGTAACTTCGTGCTCAATGGCTGGGCCGGCTCCAACGAGTTCAGCCTCGCCTCGATCCCGGGCATTTTCGCGGCGATCCCCTTCGCCATTTGGTTCTTCCTCGCCATCGAAGGCGCGGCCATGGCCGCCGAAGAAGCCAAGGACCCGAAACGCACCATTCCTCGCGCCTATGTCAGCGGCATCCTGACCCTGGTGTTCCTCGCCATCGGCGTGATGATCATGGCCGGCGGCGTGGGTGACTGGCGCACCCTGTCGAACATCAACGACCCGCTGCCCCAGGCCATGAAGGCGGTGGTCGGCAACAATTCAACGTGGATGCACATGCTGGTGTGGATCGGCCTGTTCGGCCTGGTGGCAAGCTTCCACGGGATCATCCTCGGCTACTCGCGGCAGTTCTTCGCCCTGGCCCGGGCAGGCTACCTGCCCCGAGGCTTGGCGAAACTGTCGCGCTTCCAGACCCCGCACCGGGCGATCCTGGCCGGCGGCGTGATCGGCATCGCGGCGATCTACAGCGATGGCCTGGTGAACCTGCAAGGCATGAGCCTGACGGCGGCGATGATCACCATGTCGGTATTCGGCGCCATCGTGATGTACATCATCAGCATGCTCAGCCTGTTCAGGCTGCGTAAGACCGAACCGAACCTGGAACGCACCTTCCGCGCCCCGGGCTACCCGATCGTGCCGGGCATTGCGTTGTTCCTGGCGGTGGTGTGCCTGGTGGCGATGGCGTGGTTCAACACGGTGATTGGCTTGGTGTTCCTCGGCTTCATGATTGTCGGCTACCTGTATTTCCAACTGACCGCCAAGCAACGCTCCGATGCACCGGCGGACGCTATGCTCACAGGTATCTGAACGTTGCACCGGCGCCGGGCCGAGGGCCTGGCGCCTGCCATTTAAAAGTGCACACCAACCCTCTGTGGGAGCGAGCTTGCTCGCGATAGCGGTCTAACATCCGGCACATGTGTTGAATGACACACCGCTATCGCGAGCAAGCTCGCTCCCACAGGGTTATGGGGTGTATTAAAGTTTTTTAGAGAATCAGGAGGACACCGCCCATGGCCGCATTCGCCCATTCCGTCGGCGCCCAGACCTATCGTTTCGACAGCCTCAAGGACCTGATGGCCAAGGCCAGCCCGGCGCGCTCGGGGGATTTCCTCGCCGAAATCGCCGCGCTCAACGATGGCGAGCGGGTGGCCGCGCAAATGGCCTTGGCCGACCTGCCCCTCAGCCATTTCCTGCAGGAAATGCTGATTCCTTACGAGGCCGACGAAGTCACCCGGTTGATCGTCGACACCCACGACAAACAAGCTTTCGCCACCGTCAGCCACCTCACGGTCGGCGGTTTTCGGGACTGGCTGCTCAGCGACGCCGCCGATGAAGACAGCCTGCGGGCACTGGCCCCCGGCCTGACGCCGGAGATGGTCGCGGCCGTGTCGAAAATCATGCGCGTACAGGATTTGGTGCTGGTGGCGCAGAAAATCCGCGTGGTCACCAAATTCCGCGGCACCCTCGGCCTGCGCGGGCGCCTGTCCACCCGCCTGCAACCCAACCACCCCACCGACGAACCCGCCGGGATCGCCGCGAGCATCCTCGACGGCCTGCTCTTCGGCAACGGCGACGCCATGATCGGCATCAACCCGGCCACCGACAGCACCGCCTCGATCTGCGCCATGCTGGAAATGCTCGACGCCATCATCCAGCGCTACGACATTCCCACTCAAGGCTGCGTGCTGACCCACGTCACCACCTCCATCGAAGCGGCGAACCGCGGCGTGCCCTTGGACCTGGTGTTCCAGTCCATCGCCGGCACCGAAGCGGCCAACGCCAGTTTCGGCATCAGCCTGAGCATATTGAAGGAAGGCTACGACGCCGGGCTCAGCCTGAATCGCGGCACCCTGGGCAACAACCTGATGTATTTCGAAACCGGCCAGGGCAGCGCGCTGTCGGCCAACGCCCACCACGGCGTCGATCAACAGACCTGCGAGACCCGGGCCTACGCCGTCGCACGGCATTTCAACCCGTTTTTGGTGAACACGGTTGTAGGCTTCATCGGCCCGGAATACCTGTACAACGGCAAACAGATCATCCGCGCCGGCCTCGAAGACCACTTCTGCGGCAAGTTGCTGGGCGTGCCGATGGGCTGTGACATCTGCTACACCAACCATGCCGAAGCCGACCAGGACGACATGGACACCCTGCTGACCCTGCTGGGCGTGGCCGGGATCAACTTCATCATGGGCATCCCCGGCTCCGACGACATCATGCTCAACTACCAGACCACCTCGTTCCACGACGCCCTCTACGCCCGCCAGACCCTGGGCCTGAAGCCGGCGCCGGAGTTCGAAACCTGGCTGGCGAACATGGGCATCTTCACCCAGGCCGATGGCCGGGTGCGGTTCGGCGACAACCTGCCACCGGCGTTCCGTCACGCCCTCGCGCATTTGGGATGAGAGAACTGCCCATGGATAAAAAACCTGTTGACCCACAAAACCCTTGGCTGAATCTGCGCAACCTCACCCCGGCGCGCATCGCCCTGGGCCGCACCGGCACCAGCCTGCCGACCCAGGCGCAACTGGATTTCCAGTACGCCCACGCCCAGGCCCGCGATGCCGTGCACCTGGCCTTCGATCACCAGGGCATTCGCGCACAGTTGACCGAGCGCGGCCGTGAAAGCCTGTTGCTCCACAGCGCGGCGGCTGACCGACACAGTTACCTACAGCGCCCGGACCTGGGCCGACGGCTCGACGACGCCTCCGCGCAAGTCCTGCAGGACTACGCCGCGGCCCATCCCGGCGGCGTGGACCTGGCCATCGTCGTGGCTGACGGCCTGTCGGCACTGGCGGTGCATCGCCATACCTTGCCGTTCCTGGCACGGCTGGAAGAACAGATCAGCGCTGAAGGCTGGTCGACCTCGCCGGTGATCCTGGTGGAACAGGGCCGCGTCGCCGTGGCCGATGAAGTGGCGCAGCGGCTCGGCGCGAAAATGTCAGTGATCCTGATCGGCGAACGCCCCGGCCTCAGCTCCCCCGACAGCCTGGGGCTGTATTTCACCTACGCGCCCAAGGTCGGCCTGACCGACGCCTATCGCAACTGCATCTCCAATGTCCGCCTCGAAGGCCTGAGCTACGGCATGGCGGCCCATCGCTTGATCTACCTGATGCGCGAGGCCTGCCGCCGGCAGCTTTCAGGAGTCAATCTGAAGGACGAAGCCCAGGTGAATACTCTAGAAGCGGAAAACGGAGCCGATATGAAAGGTAATTTCCTACTGGCGCCGCCCCGAAACTGATCCGTTTATCCGATTGCGTTTTTGATCCGCTTTCAGGCAGCATCAAAAAACACGGCAGCGCGACGTTGTTGTCAGAGTATCTGTCGACCTTTGCAGACGAGACCTACCATGCGGATTATCCAAGCCTCGCTGGAACACCTGGACCTGCTGACCCCATTGTTCGTCAAGTACCGGGAATTCTACGGCTCATTGCCTTACCCGGATTCGTCCCGAGCCTTCCTCGAAAAGCGCCTGCGCCGCAAGGAATCGGTGATCTACCTGGCCCTGCCCGATGACGATAACAGCCGGTTGCTGGGGTTCTGCCAGCTCTACCCGAGCTACTCATCCCTGTCCCTCAAGCGCGTATGGATCCTCAACGACATCTACGTCGCCGAAGACGCCCGCCGCCAACTGGTGGCCGACAACCTGATCCGCACCGCGAAAAAAATGGCCAAGGAAACCAACGCCGTGCGCATGCGCGTCTCCACCAGCAGCAACAACGAAGTGGCGCAGAAAACCTACGAATCGATCGGCTTCAAGGAAGACACCGAGTTCAAGAACTACGTGTTGCCGATCAGCGAAGGCATCTGATCCCTGTGGCTGAGTCCCCCTGACACACCACCAACCCCGTGGCGAGGGAGCTTGCTCCCGCTGGGCTGCGCAGCAGCCCCAAAACCTGAGCACGCGGTGCATCAGATTGACCGAGTCGGCTGCTTCAGGGCCGCTTCGCGCCCCAGCGGGAGCAAGCTCCCTCGCCACAAGAGCCTTCACCCACCCTGCCCCCAACCACAACACCACCGAAACCCCTAGCTACAAACTCACCCCGCTCCCTACCCTCCACCCCGTATAATGCCGCTCTTCCCGGCTTGTAAGAAAAAGCTACACACTCTGTAGCCATACTCCAAGCCCGACCCAAAGCCTGCCGAGCCAGGCCACCACCACAGGTGTTATGCATGGATTTCAATCCCCTCGACCTCATACTGCACCTCGATGTGTACCTCGACCTGCTGGTGACCAACTACGGCACCTGGGTCTACGCCATCCTGTTCCTGGTGATCTTCTGTGAAACCGGCCTGGTGGTCATGCCGTTCCTGCCCGGCGACTCCCTGCTGTTCATCGCCGGCGCCGTCGCCGCCGGTGGCGCCATGGACCCCGTGCTGCTGGCCGGCCTGCTGATGCTTGCGGCCATCCTCGGCGACAGCACCAACTACCTCATCGGCCGCACCGCCGGCGAAAAACTGTTCAGCAACCCCAACTCGAAAATCTTCCGCCGCGACTACCTGCAGCAAACCCACGACTTCTACGACAAACATGGCGGCAAAACCGTGACCCTGGCGCGCTTCCTGCCGATCATCCGCACCTTCGCCCCCTTCGTCGCCGGCGTGGGCAAAATGAACTACCTGCGCTTCTTCGGCTTCAGCGTCCTCGGCACCGTCCTCTGGGTCGGCGGCCTGGTCACCCTCGGCTACTTCTTCGGCAACGTGCCGTTCATCAAGCAAAACCTGTCGCTGCTGGTGGTGGGCATCATCCTGGTGTCGCTGCTGCCGATGATCATCAGCCTGGTGCGCAGCAAAATGGGCCAACGCGCCTCGAAAGCCTGATCGCCCATGTGGTCCCTGAGCAACTGGCGCCGCCAACGCACCCTCGCCAAACACCCCGTCCCCGACGAAACCTGGCAACGCGTGCGCCATCAACTGAGCTTCCTCGACGGCATCAGCGCCGCCGAGGACCAGTGGCTGCGGGAAGCCAGCGTGCTGTTCCTGCATGACAAACACCTCACCGCCCTGCCCGGCGTCGAACTGCACCAGGAGCAACGCCTGCTGCTCGCCGCCCAGGCCCAATTGCCGTTGATGCACCTCGGCGAACTGAACTGGTATCAGGGCTTCCACGAAATCGTCCTCTACCCCGACGACTTCCTCAGCCCCCAGCGCTACCGCGACGCCAGCGGCATCGAGCACGAATGGGACGGCGAACACAGCGGCGAAGCCTGGCCCCAGGGCCCGATCATCCTGGCCTGGGACGGCGTAATGGCCAGCGGCGGCTGGGACGGCTACAACCTGGTGATCCACGAACTGGCGCACAAACTCGACATGCTCAACGGCGACGCCAACGGCCTGCCACCACTGCACGCCGACATGCGCGTCAGCGACTGGGCCGAAGCCATGCAACAAGCCTTCGACGACCTCGACCGCCAACTGGACCAGAACCCCGACGCAGAAACCCTCATCGATCCCTACGCCGCCGAAAACCCCGCCGAGTTCTTCGCCGTCACCAGCGAATATTTCTTCAGCGCCCCGGACCTGCTGCACCAGGCCTATCCACGGGTCTATGAGCAGCTCAAGGCCTTCTACCGCCAGGATCCGTTGGCCCGGCTACGGCAACTTCAAGCCGAAGATCCGGTCTATCAGGCGTCATACTAAGGTCTCTAAGACCCTGGTAACGTGGCATCAGCGGCCGAATATGCCTATAATCGCCGCCACTTTTTGGTCAATCCGACCAAGTCATTTGGTCAACTAACGGGGGCACCGCCCAATGAGCTACAGCAAGATTCCGGCTGGCAAAGACCTGCCGAACGACATCTACGTCGCGATCGAAATCCCGGCCAACCACGCCCCGATCAAATACGAAATCGACAAAGACAGCGACTGCCTGTTCGTTGACCGTTTCATGGCCACTCCCATGTTCTACCCGGCCAACTACGGTTACATCCCCAACACCCTGGCCGACGACGGCGACCCCCTCGACGTGCTGGTCGTGACCCCATACCCAGTGGCCCCAGGCTCGGTCATCCGCGCCCGTCCAGTCGGCATCCTGAACATGACCGACGACGGCGGCGGCGATGCCAAAGTCATCGCAGTACCACACGACAAACTGTCGCAACTGTACGTCGACGTGAAGGAATACACTGACCTGCCGCCACTGCTGATCCAGCAGATCGAGCACTTCTTCGAGAACTACAAAGACCTCGAAAAAGGCAAGTGGGTCAAGATCGAAGGCTGGGCCGGCGCAGACGCCGCCCGCGAAGCGATCACCAAGTCGGTTGCCGCCTACAAAGGCTGAAACAAACTTGAAAAGAACCCCGGTTTGCCCCGGGGTTTTTTTATGCCCTAATGGTTTCTAATACGAGGCTGTATTAACACCGTTTACCCACGTTTAGCCCGCGCCTTTCAAATCCCAAAAACGGAAAGATCGTCTTATATATTTGCACGACATGTTTATTGCCGAAAACACAGTCGCCCCTAAACTTTCCGTTTATGAAAATACTTTCCAGTGGCGACCGCTTCCGAGCCCTTCTAAAAGAAGCGAACATCCGATCCGCCGACTTCGCGAAGTTATACGGCGTGAAATCCCAACACGTGAACAACTGGTTCAACCGTGGCATCCCGCCAGGGCGCATCCACTCCATCGCCAGCCTGCTGACCGTCAGCCCGGAATGGCTCGCCCACGGCGAAGGCCCGCAAACCCCATTGGGCCTCGGCCCCGGCACCACCTACGAGGCGGCCGAAAACGATGGCGTCTACAGCGTGCTGGAACCCACGGACATCGAACTGCCTTTCTATAAGGAAGTCCCCATCGCCCCAGGCGAAACCAAAACCCACATCGTCGAAATCCCCGACCAATCCATCCGCCTGCCCCGCAGCCACCTCGAAACCCTGGAAATAAACCCCAACGACGCCATCTGCCTCACCATGGTCGGCGACAGCATGGCCGAACGCATCGAAGACGGCTCCACCCTCGCCATCGACCGCGGCCTGACCCAAATCGTCGACGGCCAAATCTACGCCCTCGAACACGACGGCATGCTCCGCATCAAATACCTGCACCGCATCCCCGGCAACCGACTGCGCCTGCGCAGCCACAACAGCGCGGCCTACCCGGACGAAGTCTTCAGCGCCGAACAGATCGACGCGCAGAACATACGGGTGATCGGCTGGGTGTTCTGGTGGTCCACTCTCAACAAACAGAGACCGCCGGTGTGCGATTGACCCACCCGAACGGGCAGACAGGCAAAGCTCCTCGTGGCGAGGAGCTTCTGTACTGAGGAGCTTGTGATGAGGAGCTTTTGTGGCGAGGGAGCTTGCTCCCGCTGGGCTGCGAAGCAGCCCCTGCTTTTACCCGAATCACTCTAACCCAATGATTCCACACCACTTACCACTGGGATTCTGCCGAAAACCCGCGTATCCTCCGCCCCACATTTGCGAGCCCACGCCTCGCACCGACAAGGCAGATCACTTTCTGACCAAGTCCCACAGCCGGCCGCAAGAGCCGGATGTACGTTTTGAAGGCTGGTGAGGTTTGTCAAAAACGAACTGAGTTAGTCAACGAGAAGCCGGCCATAAGCCGGCTTTTTAATTGTCCGAAAAATCCTACCTTGTCTTCTTAATCTTCTGATAGCTAAGCTACGTCGGGGGTTTCCGCTATTCCTTTGTCCGATGCTGCTCGATCAGATTCGATACTGCATCCGATGATTAGGTGGGGGAACAACGGGCGTCAACTGGAGAGGAACATGGGTAAGCTGAATCCGAAACAGGTCGACGGAAACCGAGCGATTAATTCGTCAGATTGAGCCCTGGAGATGCCACCCACCAGCACGTCGACAGCAAGAATCTTTTCGTTCGCATATGAGACTACAGCAGAGCTTGAGCTCGAACTGCATCGAATCCGCCGTCGCAAAAATCGATATCACTAGCCAGTGCTCGATAAAGCTTGGCGAGCCAGTAATTTGGACCTGATGCTTCTTCATAGTCCTGCGCTTCTTGATTCAGCTTCTCCGAGACGCGCTCCGCGTCTTCACCCAAGCCGTAGGCCCGGCGAAAGGCAGGATATTGTCCACCCAAATGTTCAAGGCCCATGCGCCTGTAACGATCCGCAAGATTGAGCTCCCTAAAATGCGACTGTAAATGCCTGAAGGTGCGAAGCGCCATCCCGACCGGCCGTATCAGTCGATAGGACAAGATCAGTGCGTCCGCTTCCATGCGAGTTTGTACAGCGAGAAATTCTAGGTTAGGGATTAAATCGTAACCGGGGTGCAGGAACATTCGTACGCGGGTTTCTTCGTCTAAGATGCGGTCACGTTTCCGCGTGTTGCAGGTCGCGCAGCTTGGAACGAGATTCCTCGGAAATATCGAGTACTCAGGATATTGTTCCTTGGGTAGATAGTGATCAAGCGTCGAGGACTCGCCAATCCCGCAGAACGGGCAACGAGCGACGGATATTCTCTTCAAGAGATCAGCGCGGAGCGCGGTCATAGGCTGAGTATCCACGTCGTACGCGTGCCGCATCGCCTCCTTTGCCTGCCGGGTTAGCGGGGCGTTGACCAGGTCGCCAACTTCTGGTGCAACATCGTCATAGCTCTGATAGGCAGCAACGACCTTTGCCCGAGCCCTCTGCATCCTTCCGCGCCGTGGCTCATGCTTGGCTAAGGCAATCTCATCGTATATGTCCGTCGCGTCAACGGCGAGCAATGGAATCGAGCGCATCTGCTAACCCTCCATCTCGTCACGTATGCTCAGAACATAAGATCTTGCTCCAAACCCCAGCTTGCGGCCAAAAGTTTCCTCGATCTCCTCAAGCGTGTTTCGACGCGCCAGCAAGTTTAGTGTCTCGTGCCAATCGGTCGAGCCGTCGCCAAGGTTAAATACATCCTGAGTTATTACACCAATGCTCTCCGCAAACGTCTCTACTCTTGGAGCCTCGACCCGATTCTGGTCGGCAACTCGCCGCAGTACCTGAACGTATTTCGCAGGGGTCTCCTGAAGTACCACCGGCGAGTGCGTGGCGATGATCGCGTAGCCATCAAAGGCTTCAAGACACGCTCGCACACTCTTCAGAAACGCGGCGAGCAACGGCGGATGGAGGTGGGTTTCGGGCTCGTCGATGAGTACTAGCGTCGGTTCCGAACCTGAGATGTGAGCGGTCAGTTCAGTAACAATTTTAAGAACAACCTTGTGACCACTGCTCAGACTGCGAAAAAGCTCGCCAAGTTCGACCTTATCTCGGTTAGCGTAGATTTGGGTAAGTCCGATACGCTGAAACGACGGATCACGCAGAAGCGGTTTAAGTACTTCCAACAGACTTTCCATCCGATCAGCTTCGCGTACGCGGTCTATTGCCGCCAAAAACTCCAATTCGATTTCCGTTGGTGTGCGCAGCCGATATGCCTGCTCACCGTTCGGCGCGCCATCGTCCGATCGTTCGCGAAGACCACAATAAACGTATCCAAAGATGCCTCCGCGCTCTTGAAGCCTTCCTTTTCCACCTCTGTGCGCCCCGGAATGACGAAGGTGTCGAACGCACTGTAGGACACTACAACCACCGTCTTGAATGGCGGCGCGTTTCCGACAAATCGCCCAGCCGCATTATCCAGCACGTCCTCTTTGCTAACGTAGCCGTATCCGCTCGCCACAATTGCAAGGTTCGATAGAAGCCGAGTTTTACCCGTGCCGTTGTAGCCAATTAGTGCGTTGATACGATTTGGCAGACGGCTTCGCCGCCGAAAATCAAAGTCGATTGTAAAAGCGTTCGCACTATTAGCCACCCGAGTCTTAAACTTGACCTTAAAACCAGCATTCCTCCGTTTCGTAGGTACGTTTGGCCCACGCAGTAATCGTGTGGCGTCGCCAAGGGTCCTTTCAGCACCGCCAAAACGCAAAAGCGAGACTCGATAGGCTTCGCTGTCTTCGACACTGGCCTTAATTGTGTCATCGAACGCGACATCTCGAAGGCCTCTGAAATATGGCTCGAAGATGTCCCGTCCAAGCTTGAAAATCGTCTCGTAGTAATCGAGATCTGCACCTAGCGATGCGTAACCATCAGGCAATACCTCAAAGGATTTTCGGGGCATCTCGGCGTAGCCGCTTGTTCGACCGGCCTCAATTATTTTGATGTTGCCAAGATCAAAGCTTTCATCCGCCGATAAATTCAGCGTGACGTGGAACGTGGTCTTATAGCCATAGTCGTCCCAGTTATCTTGGGCTAGCACTGCGTGCGGGTAGTGATTGGTTTTTGGCGAATCGCCAGACCTAAATTTTACGACGAACCTCATGGCAACCGCTTCCTTGAATGTAAGCACTTCTCTTCCGGATTGCCTGATGACGTGATGCTTGAGCCTCATTTTCGCCATCGAGCGCTTGCTGCGAGTGAAAAATAACCTCCATTCCGCCGCTCACATCCAGAAAATTCTGAATCTGAGACTCGCTGTAGCACACCAATAGCCGACCACGTGACCGGCCATTTTTAAAACTTAAGCTTGGCTCTCATACTCCAGAAATTAAGCGCTACCGGAGGAGAAGTATAGGCGCAGACCGTGGCGAGGGCACGCCGAGGCGCTTGGCGGGCTCATGAAAGGCAAACCTGAGTTCGTATTGATTGACGACCAAAAAGAAATCTTCGAGTCAGCGCTTGTTGCGGCGAGTGAGGCGTCCATAGCATCGCCAAAGGTGCTAATCATTGAGGGCGGCCCGGGGACCGGAAAAACCGTTTTGGCAATTAACTTGCTGGTAAGACTCACCGGGTTAAAGTTGCTGAGCAAATACGTCTCGAAAAACGCCGCACCACGCAAGGTCTACGAAAGCAAACTGGTCGGTACGATCAAACGTAGTCATTTTTCTAATTTCTTTTCTGGCTCGGGTGCGTTTATCGAAACCGAGCCCAACACGTTCGACGCACTCATCGTTGACGAGGCTCACAGGCTCAACGAGAAAAGCGGCCTTTATGGGAACCTAGGTGAGAACCAGATCAAGGAACTGATCAACTCTGCGAAATGCTCGATTTTCTTCATCGACGAAGATCAGCGCGTGACCTTGAGCGACATTGGTAGCAAGCAGGCTATCCGCGCTTTTGCGAAAGCCAAAGGCGCAAACGTCGAGGAATACATGCTGTCGTCACAGTTTCGCTGCAGTGGATCTGATGGATATCTGGCGTGGCTGGATGACGTGCTGGCTATTCGACCGACCGCCAATCCGCTGCTTGATACGAGCGAGTACGAGTTCAAGGTGTTCGACACCCCGCAGGCAATGCACGCTGCCATTGAGCAGAAAAACCACGGAAACAAAGCTCGCGTTGTCGCGGGTTATTGCTGGCCTTGGCTCAGCAAAAAAGATCCCCAGGCATCCGATATCGTGATCGGTGATGATTATGCGCGTCAGTGGAACCTGGATCAGGACGGCAGTTTGTGGATCATTGCGGAAAACTCCATTGAACAGGTCGGTTGCATCCACACGTGCCAGGGACTGGAAGTCGACTATATAGGCGTGATCATCGGGCCAGATTTGATCGTTCGTGACGGGCAATTACTCACATCACCGCATAAGCGTGACAAGCACGACAAATCGATTCGTGGCTGGAAGAAGCTGATGAAAGAGCAGCCTGATTTCGCGCAGAAAGAGACGGATTTGATCATCAAAAACACCTACCGAACACTGATGACCCGTGGGATGAAAGGGTGCTACCTGTACTGTACTGATCAGGAGACGGCACAGTACTTTGAGAGTCGGCTTGCCGATTACCGCCCCCACTGATGTTCTGCTGACTTAGACAATTATCCAACAGGTTGTTGGACAATTTAGGCGCCCATCGTTTAGAGACTCCCGCATACGAAAAGGTCTTGCCAAGCAAGACCTTTTTTACGCCAGGAGGTCAGCGAACGCCCCGCTCTACCTCACCTCAACAATATCCAAAGCCCGATTCGCCAACAGTTCACTCACCTCAATCACCTGCAAAATCCCCAACGCAAAATGCCGTCGTGATCCCTCAAGACCAAACGCCAAATCATTGATCATGGCATTGGCCGAAGCCAGGTTTTCACTGAGGTTGGCAAGCAGACACTCCGAATCAACATCCCCGGTGCGATACGGAAGATGGTGTTGGGCTTGTCAGACGTTTCGTTCTTCGGCGTAGGCTTCAGGTAGTAATCCAACGCCCGGTTGGCAGCGTCATCGAGCTTTTTGTTACGAGCAGACTGAGCGTGAGACTCATATTCGTCCGCAGTTGGCGGGTTCGGTGTAATTTTGACCATGGTAAAGCTCCTAGAGTCTGTTGGAGCTACCACCCTTCGCTGCGAAACGAAGTATGGGGTGGCAGCTGTACGCGGGTTCGCAGACCGGGACTCTAGGGACCGGCAGACCCGAGGGTCTCCCACGCACAGCCACCTCTGACGAAATCACAGACATGGGCGATCTGCTTTCGAAGGTGACGTTGTGCGCCTATAGAGTCCGGGCTGCGAAACCCGATCACTGATGAGCAGTGACGGATTCAAACTACCTAGGGGACCCAAGGCGCACAAGCCGGCGGATTCTGGCGTAGTTGTAGGCAATGGCGCAAGGCGATGTCGGTCTTGGCTAGTCTCGTGGAGTCACGATAAACAGCTGACCGGAAGGTTGCTGACACACTGCTATCGCGAGCAGGCTCGCTCCCACAGAGGAGCAGCATTTGTGCATATGTCGTTGCTGGCGATATGACGATAGAACGTGTCGTTGAAATCAATAAATGGCGACACGTCAGGCATTTCAAACATAGGACTGGCGGAGCGGGTTTACTCGTAAATGCGGTGCGTCAGCGTCAATTATGTTGGCCAGCATGGCGCGTCACGAGCAAGGAGCGACGCTGCGGTTGGGGAAATTGTGCAAGAGGTACTTGCACAACTTCTCTATCGGCTTTACGTCTGTGACTAGGACTCGTGCGCCCCGGAACGCTGCTCGGCCAGGATGTCCTCAACCGTGCGTTCATGACCTGCCTTCACCAGTTTCAAGTCGTATCCGGCCGCTTCCAATAACCGGACAAGGGCCGAGACGCTCATATCCCCTTTAGCCATTGTTTCCATACGCGCCACCGTTGAACGTGAGACGCCAGCGCGACTGGCCAAGGCTTCCTGGCTCAAACGGGCCTCCCCTCGAGCCTGTTTCAGCATTTCGGCCACATCAAACAGGGTGGTCATTTGTAGCCCTCGAGCATCAAAAATCCATATTTATCTAATTACTGTAGCCGTGGAGATACAACGCCACGTGTATTTTGATTCGTGATTAGTGCAGCACCTTGTTGCACAAATGGATCGACGATTTTCTGGATGTCCCTAAACCTGACAGCCTTTTATCCAATCTCGCGCCTACAAAAAAGGCCTTGCCCTGCAAGACCTTTTTTGCATGCCCGGGGTAAGCGCGGCCCCTTGTTACCTCACCTCAACAATATCCAAAGCCCGATTCGCCAACAGCTCACTCACCTCAATCACCTGCAAAATCCCCAACGCAAAATGCCGTCGTGATCCCTCAAGACCAAACGCCAAATCATTGATCATGGCATTGGCCGAAGCTAGGTTTTCACTGAGATTGGCGAGCAGACACTCCGAATCAACATCAGGTGCAATACGGAAGATGGTGTTGGGTTTGTCAGATGTTTCGCTCTTCGGCGTAGGCTTCAGGTAGTAATCCAACGCACGATTGGCAGCGTCATCAAGCTTATTGTTACGAGCAGACTGAGCGCGAGATACATGCTCATCTGCGGTCGGAGGGTTCGGTGTAATTTTTGCCATCGACTTAGGTTCCTGTAAGTGAGGCTGCAACCACCTCGCGACTAAACGAGAGGGCGGCAGCTGTGCGCAGGTTAGTCGACCGGTGAACCTAAGAATCCCGGCGCGCCCGGGGGCGCCCTGCGCACAGCCACCATCAATACAGGAACAGCACAGCCTGTCCGACGGGACTTGGTACGCCTTAGGTTGAGACGGGCGACTAAACCCGATCACTGATGCTCAGTGACAGGATTAAAACTACCGACGCGGCCAAAGGCGCACAAGCCGGCGGATTCTGGCGTAGTTGTAGGCAATGGCGCAAGGCGATGTCGGTCTTGGCTTGTCTCGTGGAGTCACGATAAACAGCCGGCTGGAAGGTTGCGGATGCACCGCTATCGCGAGCAAGCTCGCTCCCACAGAGGCGCTTGTGTACATACGTTGCAGGGAAATGCATTCGCGACTGGCTGCGTCCTTGCAGCCAGTCGTGAGGAGAGTTACGACTCGTTCTTCAATGGAGCTTGCGACCAACATCGCAATAAATCAGACGGGATATCTCGATCATATCCACAACGGTTTTTTCATCGACCTCAAACCCGCTGCCTGAAACCCCTGTACTTCTATTACTTGAGTGTGACGTCGAGCATCGGCGGGATGTAACCGTAGTCGTACTCGGCCACCACGAACGTCTGTTGCCCTTTTATTTTCATGCCCACCGTTGGCGCCTCAGTGCCACCCACACGAATCTGCGTGCCGGTTTCGTCGGTCGGTACGCTGTCGATAAAGGAGGTCACCAGGCCGTTTGGCATCACGTAGTGCGAGTAGGTCTGGAATGGCTGGGAGGATGGGTTGCCCAGTACCAGGCCGGAACCGTTGAGCGGCACGTAGGGGCCGAACAGCGAGTCCGCGACGAAACCGTACACGCCGTCCGGCCCGGTCACGCCGTCGCCATAGGTGAAGGTGTGGCTGATCGTGAACAGGTAGTACTTGCCATCCTGGAACACGAAGTGCGGGCGTTCGGTCTGGTCGTTGACGCCCACGGCCGTCAGCAGGGGTGGCAACATTTCCCAGTCGTCACCGTCCGCGTCGCGGGCCACGGCGATGCCTACACAGGCGGTCTGGTAGCGCGAGTTGCCGACATCTTCATAACCCGGCGGCACATCGCCGATTTCGGCCTCGCCCACTTTGTGCGAGCCGCGCTCGCCGGCCACGTTGCCCTCGAACAGCATGTACAGTTTGCCGTCGTTCGGGTCGCGGAATGGCCATGGGTCACGAAAACCCCAGAAGGCGTTTTGGGCTTCGGTCTGGTACATCTTGCCGTCGGCCTCGAACAGCGGCTTGACCTTCTCGAAGCCGACCATGCTGACACCGTGTTCAGTGGTCACGACCCGACCGCGCACTTTGACAATGGTCGCGCCTGGGGTGACGGCGGTGTAATACAGGTCCACTTCACCTCGGTCGTTCAACAGAATCGGCGTGCCGGCCCATTCGCGAGCGGTCGGCGAAACCCCTTCGGCCATCACACGGCCACCGAGCTCCCAGTTCTTGCCGGTACGAGAAAACCAGTAGTACATCTTTGCCCGACCGTGACGATCGTTCCAGTCGCGGAGGATGTCGTAGTTACCGTCCTCGTCGAGGTACTGCGGGTCGTTTGGATGACGATCGGCCGTCAGGGTGAAGATCACCGACCAGCCATCGACGGACGTCACGTTACCGTCCAAGTCGCGTAGGGGCATGGTGTCCCAGATGAACACGTCATCGCTCAATACCGGGAAATCCGCACGGACCAGCGGCTGAGTGGTGGTGGGATCGTCCGCCCGGACTTTCAACGCATCAGCGCGGGTCCACAGGCTGGGTTGATGGGGGGTGACACCGAATTTTTCAGTGTTGGTTTTCATAAGGTAAGACCTCGTCCATGAATGGATTCAAATAAATGATGCTTTAGAAATACTGGATGCGCATACAGTTAAATCACCTTATAGAGACGCACCCCTATGGGTCAAGGAAAAAATGCATTTGTGCATATTTTAGTTTTTTCTTGGAGCTGATACGTTTCAGCCTTGAACGTTTGCAGAAGTTAATTCATGGGGAGATCGACGATGTTGCCTGCACACTCGGTGCTCTGAGCCGCTACTCTTGGAAAGCGCGCTTAACTGGCCAACGAGCGGAAGCGGTGCATAGAGGGATTGGTCAACTGAGTCTGTGGGTTGTGTGCAAAGCTCAACACAAGGCGGGGGGTCAGCGGTTCTGAGGTTGACTGGTGTATCGCTATCGCGAGCAAGCTCGCTCCCACAGTGGAGGGTGTTAAATGCCTGCTATGGCGGTGGGTCAGTTGTTTTTGATGGGGCTGATTCCGAACGCTCGGGCACAAAAAAGGCCTTGCTGTGCAAGACCCTTTTTCATACCTGGGGTAAGCGCGGCCCCTTGTTACCTCACCTCAATAATATCCAAAGCCCGATTCGCCAACAGCTCACTCACCTTGATCACCTGCAAAATTCCCAACGCAAAATGCCGTCGTGATCCCTCCAGGCCAAATGCCAAATCATTGATCATGGCATTGGCCGACGCCAGGTTTTCACTGAGATTGGCGAGCAAACATTCCGAATCAACATCAGGCGCGATACGGAAGATGGTGTTGGGCTTGTCAGACGTTTCGTTCTTCGGCGTAGGCTTCAGGTAGTAATCCAACGCCCGGTTGGCAGCGTCATCAAGCTTATTGTTACGAGCAGACTGGGCACGAGACACATGCTCATCTTCAGTTGGAGGGTTCGGTGTAATTTTGACCATAGCCTTAACTCTCTTTGGTGAGGCCGCGACCCTCTCGCTGCTAAACGAGTGGGTGGCAGCTGTACGCGGGTTAGCAGACCGACGAGTTAAGAAATCGGCGCGCCCGAGGACGCCCCACGCACAGCCGCCATCAAGTGCAGGGATGGGGATACCTGACTGATGAAGCTTGATGCGACTCAACTCGACGGGCTGCTAAACCCGATCACTGATGGGCAGTGACAGGATCAAAACTACCGACGCGGCCAAGGGCGCACAAGCCGGCGGATTCTGGCGTAGTTGTAGGCAATGGCGCAAGACAACGTCAGCCGTCCCTGGATCTCACGCGCCCCCAATAAACACCCGTATCCCTCACCCAGTGCATTCAAACAAACCACCTTCGGCTGAGCCGCCTCGATTCCCATTCGGTTCGACGATAAAGGGTCTAGGCACCAAGCGACATCGTGCGCCAATATAGAGACAAGCTGCGGGGCCAAGAAACGATGCTATCGGTGTCAAAGAGGTGTTTTTTTAATGGCTGAGGCAAGTACCGACCGGCGAATCACCGATGAACCTGTGGGAGCGAGCTTGCTCGCGATGACGGTGGGTCAGTTGCCATTAATGGTGACTGACACTCCGCTATCGCGAGCAAGCTCGCTCCCACATTGGGGCGACGTGATTTTTTGCTGTGCTGGTAGGCGCGAGTTGTCATAACGTTGAATCGATAGAAACATCCTATGCCACACAATCCAGATTTTATTCGTCCAGATCCCGTATAGATTGCATCCAGAGGAAAAAATAATCCTTCTGCAACTGAGGATCGCTAATTATATCCTGATCATCGTAATCAAATATATTTACCAAATTTTCTCTTGAGGCAGGCCTCCCGAGAACATTCTCATAGGCCACAACGCCTAACGTCATCTGCGCGGACATGCTTGAAGGGCGCACATTTCGTTTAGCACCCTTGCATAAAAACTTTAAGTCAGCGTGCTCTTTTATAATTTCCCCGAAGCAGTCATATATATTTACTCCCGTATAAGTTTTCGACCACCCGTCACTTAGTGTAAGTAGAATAGTCAATCTTCGCTCATTAATATCGAGCCAAGCCTCTTCTTTCTGCCCTCCCCTGAGGACGGAAATGATTTTTCTATCTGCCATTATCATTCTCTATTAGGATTGGGCAATGAATAACCCACGAAGGTGCCATCCTTCTTCAACGGCGTCACCCCAATGATATCCCCAGTCTTTACACGATCAAAAATTGCAATTTCATGCTCATAGCTAAAAGGAATATCGTTTTTGGGAATTTCCTTATTCACATCCCGCCCGGGAATCTTCTTAAGAATATATAAATAGCCCTTCCGTGTTCCGTATCTTGTTCCAAAATCAATCCCAACACCTACGCTTGTTGTCGTACTAACATACTTACTGGGTGGATTTGTATTATCCAAAGCATGGAGTAGTAAATCGGTACTTTCCCCCAAACTCACAAAGCCCTCCTTAAAAATCACCTCTGGTCCTCTTAAATCTCCGCGATAAAGGTATTCAGGTTTTGGCAGGGATGTCTCACCCTCATCCACCCCAACCTTCCCCGCCGGATCCTGCCCCCCAGCCGCCGGCCGGCACCCACCCTTCCCCGGGCAATCCACCAACCCCAACGGATCCACCCACCCCGTCGGGTTCACCGTGTAGCGGTACCCATTGAGCCCACCCGCCAACTTGCTCGGATCAGGCGTCAAATAGCGGCCGGTCTCGGGATTGTAGTAGCGGTGCCGGTTGTAGTGCAGGCCGCTTTCCGGGTCGAAGTATTGGCCCTGGAACCGCAGGGGTTGTTCCAGCTGTTCGCCGCCGCCGTAGGTGAGTTTGGTGAGTTTGCCGTAGCCGTTGTAGCGCGCCGTCCAGACGATCTGGCCGGCGGGGTTGGTCAGTTCCTGGGGCGTGCCCAGGTGGTCGAGGTGGTAGTAGAACGGGCGGGCGTCGGGGCCTTCGCCATCGAGCAGGGCCAGGGGGCGGAAGGTGCCTGGTTCGTAGACATAGCTGCGGTGGTGGCGCGGGCTGTTTTCGGCAACGAGCTGGT